>CAMLDR010000267.1 GCA_946478775.1 uncultured Flavobacteriales bacterium | reverse complement strand
TAATCCCGATAGGGAAAATATCCCCGGAAGACAGACCGGAAAGATCTGTTTGTGAAATCGTAAAGAAACAGTTGTCTGTTCCGATCGGATTTCCGTAGTTCACCAATGGATTACAAGTGGACACATTGCCCGGACAGGTAATCATCGGTGCCTGGTTTTCGATAATCGTGAAGGTGGTTGTACAGGAAGAACTGTTCCCTGCAAGATCTGTAACTGTAAGTGTCACCACGTGCGTTCCCGAAATCAAATTCGTTCCCGGGGCCGGCTGCTGCGCCAGGGAATATCCTGTACAGTTATCCGTAACGGTGGCCAATGAAGTCAGGTCTGTCATCAATCCGTAACAGGAAACGCCTATATTGATGGATTGAGCAGGCGGACAGGTAATGGTCGGATTGATCGCTTCGATTGGAACGGCCTGTGTGATACACGTACCGCTGTTCCCGGAAGTATCCGTATAGGAAATGATAATCCCGACCGGGTTTGTAATCACGGTTCCCGGAAGCGGGCTTTGTGAAAAAGTAAGCAGGTTGGAGGGTGCGCAATTGTCAACAGCACTGTGGGTCCCCGCCAGGTTTGGAACGGTCATGGAACAGGTTCCGGTTACTGCCAGACTGGTATCACTTAAGCAGGTAACGATGGGATCCAACGTATCTATCGCTACAATGAAAATAGAGCAGCTTCCGATGTTTCCGCTTAAATCCACTGCTGTCATTAGCACCGTAATGGAATCAGAGAACAACAAGGTTGCGGGTTTGTTCTGAGCAAATACCAATAAGTTGCTTGCAGTGCAATCGTCTGTAGCAGAAACCAAAGGAACCAGGTTTCCGACCAATGCCAGGCACTGATTGTTTACAGGCACCGAAATGGTATCCGGGCAATTGATCACCGGTAAAGTTCCGTCCTGGACCGTGAGGCTGAATTGACAAACTGCTGCATTTCCTTCCTGGTCTATTGCCTGGATGGTGATGCTCGTTACACCGGTGGGTAAAGAATTCCCTACCGCCGGACTTTGATTTAAAAGGAAAACGGTGGAGCAATTGTCGGTAACGGTCGCCTGCGAAGTGAAGCTTGCCACATCATAGGTGCAGCCATTGTTTGTAGAAACGGTTTGGTTCGCCGGACAGGTTACCTGCGGAGAAATGGTATCGAAGAATAAGACGTGTGTGAAACAGGTCCCGGAATTTCCTGCCAGATCCGTTACGGTCACAAATACGTTTTGAGTTGCTGTCATCGTTGTTCCTGCTGCCGGTACCTGGTTGAAAACCAAAGATACAGCCGGTGTACAGGCTTCGTTCACGGTAACCGTAGGAACGAGGTTGGGAACAATGGCACTGCAGGAAGCAGAAGCGTAGACGCTATCCAAAGCAATACAGGTAGGCTTTGGGGTCACTGTGTCAAGTACAGTCAGCAGAAAGTTACAACTTGCCGTGTTTCCCGAGGGATCAATTGCCTGGATGGTAATCGTTGTATTGGCACTTACCGTTGTTCCAACTGCCGGAGACTGCAGGGTAGAAACCATCCCGCAGGCGTCATTTACAGTTGCCAACGTACCGTAATCGGGTAAAGTGAACTGGCATAAGAATTCGTCTGTATAGGCTGCCGGAGGTGTAGGGCAGGTAATTGTTGGCGGGGTTACATCATTGGAAGTTCCCTGGATGCGGAAGTTATCGATTGCAGGAGCCTTGTTCCCGATCGTTGAGTTGTTGTATGCGAACCGGAAACCGATCCAGAAAACGCTGTTGTCAAAGCTTCCCGGAAGTAACTGGCTGAATGCCGAATAAGTCGTATTTGCTGCCAATTGCGTGGAAGCGGCCGACCAGGTTACCCCGGCATCCGTGCTGATCACCAACTGGAGGAAATCCAGCCCGATCTCGCCTTCTACCTGGATATCCGCAAGGATTGTGATGGCACTGAAACAGGATGCATTGACCTCGCGGTAAACAATGGCAGAATCCGATCCGGAAGGTGCGTTGGTATAGCCGTAGTGCGTGATTCCTGTTGGAGTACAATCGTTGGTGATTCCACCGGAAGTGATGTACAAAGCCGAAGTACCGCCATTATTGGTGCAGGAACCCTGAACCCATTGATTTGGACCAGAGGTGCTTACGGTGCTCCATGAAAATGCGCCTTCAAAATTGTCGGTTACAAAAGTAGTTTGAGCAAGTAGTTGTGAGCTCCATTGAATGAAAATGGCGCACACAAAAATGGGTATTAGTCTATTCATAATTACGTTGGACGAAGACCAAAACTAACAGAAAATTCAATAAAAACGGGATGAAATACTTCACAATGCGCGAATAGTTTTCAACGATGGGGATTAATCGTTAGATTTGCAGACAAATTTGATGGAAATGGTTGGAATTATCATGGGCAGCACTTCAGACCTGCCAATTATGCAGGATGCTGCGGATATTTTAAAGGAATTCGGAATCCCTTATGAGCTGACCATTGTTTCTGCCCATCGCACTCCCGAGCGCATGTTTGAATACGCCAAAACTGCTTCCGAAAGAGGAATCCAGGTAATCATTGCCGGGGCAGGTGGAGCAGCCCATTTACCGGGAATGACCGCGAGCCTGACTCCGCTTCCGGTGGTTGGTGTTCCGATCAAATCCAGTAATTCCATTGACGGATGGGACAGTTTATTATCCATCGTTCAGATGCCGAACGGGATCCCGGTTGCCACAGTTGCTATCAATGCCGCAAAGAACGCCGGAATTTTAGCTGCCAAGATCTTAGGAGCAACCGACCCGGAATTGCAAAAAAAGCTGCTCGCTTACATGGAAACTATGAAAGAAACGGTGTTGGAAGGAGCTAAGAAGGTGGAAATTCGCGACGACGGAAGTAAATAATCTTTACAGTTTCCCTATCCAAGCCTGATTTTCCTTCTTAAGGAGGGATAGAAACACACCACCTTGGTTTACCGCAAATGCAAATGTTCCATGCGTCAGCCGCGACTTATCACTTCTTGGCGTTATAAATTTTGTTAAAGTATTATTCTCATTTGTGCGTAATAAATTCTATTTGATGCTTAATTGATTTTAAGTTAGATGTTCGTAAATAGTTTACGAGCTTAAGAGTTAATTTTGTATTATAAAGAATGACAAGGATGTAACAAAATAACTAAGTTGGGTTCTATAAGTCAATAAACCATCTATTTAACTTTTAAGAATACTGATTTGCAGTATTCTCTAACCACTAAATTAAACAAAATGCCGCTAGATTCATTTAAACTATCAAAAACTTTAGTTTTGCTCTTCAGCTTCTTGAGCTTTTATTCTCTTTCACAGGTTATCGGGGGGAGAAACAACTCTGAAATGACCCCCCAAGTTTCCAAACCTTCGGAATTAAGTTCAGGGGTTTACTCCGGGGATGTCAATTTGTTTTCCGGAGATTACAATTCGTCCATTCAACTCGGTTCTGTTGCTACACCTAGTGGCTTGGGCTATAGTTTGAGTCAACTACAGCAGTTCTTTTTCTATTGGAAATACGATGCCAATCTCTACAGGAATACCTTTTGGAGAAGGCTGGAATTTGAATATTCCTACCATTTCCATTGAAACGGAAGTATTCAATAATTTTAAAGCATCTGATTATTGCGACGAAGCAAATACTTCTGACACCCTCCTGAATTTTAATTTACTAGGAAATGGTGTGTTGAAGGAAGGCGATGTCTTTTGGTTTTCCCCGTATATCAATATTCCGGGAGTTGCCAGTGGAAGAGCTATTTTTAAGTACATTGATGTTAATGACAACAAAACAGCGGTTTTCGAACTGAATGCATTTGAAAAACATGTAGAGATAAGGTATACGGGAGATGCCTGGATTGTTATTGCATCTGACGGTACAAGATACACTTTCCGCACAGCTGTTCAATCGTACAATGCGCCGGCGAACAAACGTGTTTTATATTATGACCAGTTGTATCCTAATTCAGGAACAAATGATGCAGAATATGTCCAGCTATTAGGTGATTATGAAAATGCAAATCAGGCAAGTGCAGTGGAGAACTCCATCCTTCCGAAACAGAAATACAACTTGTGGTATTGTGATGCGATCACACACCGGAATCAGCCTTTCCAGGGAATTAATTTTACCTATAAAGGATTCGGAAAGTTCAATTACTTCAAAGAATTTGACCAGGATGCTTATAAACATGCAGCTGCTGATAAATTCCCTTCTTCGACTTTTGCCAAAGACCATGATTTTTCATGCTATTCCGATTTGTTACTTCTTAAAATAGAAGCGATTTCTATCGACGGATTAGTGGATCGGTTGGAGTTGAATTATGCTACGGACAAAAGCATCATCCAGACAAATTATAACGAGCTGATCAATTATAATACCAGCGGAAACGGTCGTCTAGATAGTTTGTATAGCTACCAAACTATCTATAGTGACGGAAAGTCGGATGATAATTTTAATGGTGACTGGCATCGTTATCAACACACGAAGGCCAATAGTACTACTAATGCGGATGCGGTCAGCCCTTCAGATCCTTATTCTACCA
>CAMLDR010000266.1 GCA_946478775.1 uncultured Flavobacteriales bacterium | reverse complement strand
GATAAACAAAGATGTAATAATAAATTGAATACGAGTTATTTATTTAAAAAAAAACGTTTGAAATTAAAACGGCCGCCCTATTGAGCAGCCGTTTCATTGATGTATCAATTTCTAAACCAGCATCATAACCGGATTTTCCATGTACTGTTTGAAGGTTTGCAGGAAAGCAGCGCCGGTTGCACCGTCTACTACTCTGTGATCACAGGAAAGTGTCACTTTCATGATATTTCCGGGAACAACCTGACCATTTTTTACAACAGGTTCCTGAGAGATTCCACCGATTGCCATGATACAGCTATCGGGTGAATTAATGATCGCAGTAAACTGTTCGATACCAAACATTCCCAGGTTGGAAACCGTAAAGGTATTTCCTTCCCATTCTGCCGGCTGCAATTTTTTATCTTTTGCTTTCTGAGCCAATACTTTTACTTCATCACCGATCTGAGACAGGCCTTTGCTGTCTGCAAAACGAATAACCGGAACAAGTAAGCCTTCTTCAACCGCAACTGCAACCCCAATATGTACGTGCGTATTTCTACGGATCACATCACCCAACCAGGATGAATTGATTGCAGGATGCTTACGCAAAGACATTGCAACTGCCTTGATTACCATATCGTTGAATGAAACTTTCACTCCTTCGTTGCTGTTCATGGATTTACGTGCTGCAATCGCATTGTCCATATCCAACGAAATGGTCAAATAGAAATGTGGTGCTGTAAATTTAGATTCTCCCAAACGACGTGCGATCGTTTTACGCATTTGAGAAACCGGCTCATCTGTAAAAGATTCGCTCATTGCTGCACTTCCTGATCCTGCGGGTCTTTCCGGAGCATCGTAAGGAACGTAATGGTCCACATCTCTTTTGGTGATCCTTCCGCCTTCACCTGTTCCGTTGATAAAGCTCAGATCAACCCCTTTTTCTTCTGCGAGTTTCTTGGCAAGCGGAGATGCAAAAATACGCCCTCCGGAATTATTCACAACTGCAGGAGTAGCTTTCGGAGCTTCTGATTTTGTTTCAGCAGGTTTCTTATCTTCCGTTTTTGCTTCGTCGTTTTCTGCAGGTTCGGGTTCTATTTTCTTGTCAGCTCCTTTTTTATCGTCTTTTTTGTCATCCGCTTTTTTATCAGCAGCAGGAGCATCTGTTTTTCCGTCACCGGCTATTAATGCAGAAATATCTTCTCCTTTTTCACCAATGATTGCTAACAAGGAGTTTACCGGAGCAGGTTTTCCTTTTTCGATTCCAATATGTAATAAAACCCCATCAAAAAACGATTCGAATTCCAAAGTTGCTTTATCTGTTTCAATCTCAGCAAGTAATTCACCTGATTTAACAGTATCTCCAACTTTTTTATGCCATTCTGCAACAACACCTTCTGTCATGGTGTCACTCAATTTGGGCATGTTAATGATTTCAGCCATCTGCGCGATCTATTATTTTCTATTAATATTCAATAATGTAAGGGTAATTTGGTTCCTGATAGATGTCTTCGTATAATTCATCAGCATCCGGATAAGGAGATTCTTCCGCAAATTTCACAGATTCCTCTACTTCATTTTTTACCCATGCATCGATTTCTTCGATTTGTTTAGCCGTAAGCCATTTGTTTTCTTTGATCATCTTCAAACAATGCTCGATCGGGTCCTGTTCCATCCACTGAGAAACTTCCTCTTTTGTACGGTATTTTTGCGGATCCGACATGGAGTGACCTTTGTAACGGTAAGTGCGGATATCCAGCAAAGTTGGTCCGTCACCTCTTCTTGCTCTTGCAACTGCTTCCTCCACTGCTTCGTGAACAGCTTCCGGAGACATTCCGTTGACTGATTTGGAAGGCATTTCGTAAGAATCACCGATTTTAGACAAATCCGTTACGTTGGTTGTACGTTCAACAGAAGTACCCATTGCATAATTGTTGTTCTCAATGATGTAAATCACCGGTAATTTCCAGTGCATTGCCATATTGAAAGTTTCATGCAAAGCTCCCTGACGAACTGCTCCGTCACCCATTGAAACAAAAACTACGTTATCAGTTCCTTTATATTGTTCTGCAAAAGCAACACCGGTTCCCATTGGAATTTGCGCTCCAACGATCCCGTGTCCTCCCATAAAGTTTTTCTCTTTATCAAAGAAATGCATGGATCCTCCTTTTCCTTTGGAACATCCCGTTGAACGACCATATAATTCGGCCATCAAAACACGTACGTCTGTTCCCAATCCGATGGGATGCGCGTGATCGCGATAAGCAGTCATGTGTGAATCAGTTGGCTTTGATGCACTCACTGTTCCTGCAACGATTGCTTCCTGACCGATATACAAGTGACAAAATCCACCAAACTTCTGTTGAATGTACAATTGTCCTGCCTTCTCTTCGAAACGACGCATTAAAAGCATGTCCTTATACCACTTAATGTAAGTCTCTTTCGAAAATTTCGAAGTGCTTTTCACCGCACTTTTAGTTGTTGTCTTTGATGGTTTTGAAGCTGTTTTCGTAGCCATGCTTGCCAATTTTTGTTTGTTTAACGGACAAATATAAAAAGAACTCAGTAGATAGAAGCCAAACAATTGAGAATTGAGAAGTGAAAAGTGAAAAGTTAAAATTAAAGTGAGCAAGAGCCGGCGAATCACTCCCGTTAAAAGTGAAGATTTTCAATACTCCACTCCTTCTCAACTTCAATTATTTAGCAGCAATCCTCCAAATTAAATTCCTAATCAATTTTTGAGTTCTCCCTTTTCACTTTTCACTTTCACAAAATGTTTAGTTTTGCGCTAATGGTAAAGATTGGTTTGCTTTCTGACACACACGGATTTCTTCCCGAACGCGTTTTTGAATTGTTCAAGGATGTGGATGAGATCTGGCATGCCGGTGACATCGGAAGTCTGGATATCACGGACCGGTTAAAGGCGTTCAAACCACTGCGGGCTGTTTTCGGGAATATTGATGACCACGCGATCCGATCGGAATTTCCCGAATACCTGCATTTTAAAATTGAAAACGTTTCCGTTTCGATGACTCATATTGCAGGAAGGCCCGGAAGGTACAGCAAAAATGCGGTGGATTTTATACTGGAAACGAAACCGAATATCTTTGTTTGCGGACATTCACACGTATTGCTTGTTCAGCAGGACAAAAGTAAAAACACGCTTTGGTTAAACCCTGGAGCCTGCGGAAATAAAGGGTTCCATTCGATTCAAACAGCACTCCGGTTTCAAATAAACGGAAGCAAAATTGAACAAATGGAAGCGATCGAATTCGGAAAAAGATCGAACCTGAACAATGAAGACAAAAATTAAACGTTATTGCCACATATGAAATATAAACTGGCGCTCATATTACTTCTTATACTTCCAGCTATTGCTCGTGCACAGACAGGAGGAATTCATTCATTCCAGAATTTAAACTCCCAATACAATGCCAGAACGATGGGACTGGGCGGTGATGCAATTACTATTTATGACAACGATCTGAACCTGGGCCTCAACAATCCGGCAATCATGAATCATCAAATGCACGGTCGTTTCGGGTTCAATCAATCCATTATGACCAGCGGTGTGAATACCGGTGCACTGACCTATGCACGAAAAATAAGAAGCACGATGGGAATGGTTCATTTCCGTTACTCCTCCTATGGAAAAATGAAGCGGACGGATTTTGACGGTTCTGACTTAGGCACATTTACTCCCGGTGAATTTATACTTGGTGCCAGTGCCCAGCATACATTCAATGCGCGTATGTCTGTTGGAGCTACTTTAAACATCTTATATTCTCAATTGGATTCTTACACTGCTTTTGGAACGAGTTTGGATATCGCCGGACTTTACCGCGATTCTGCCCGAAACTTAAACATTGTGGGAGTAATCAAAAACCTGGGAGTACAATGGAAAGGATTTACCGCTGAGAAAAATCCACTCCCATTGGAAGTTCAACTGGGTATTTCCCATAAATTAAAGCATGCACCTTTCCGAATCAGTTTGGTTGCCCAGCATTTACAAAAGTGGAACCTTTCTTACGTCGACCCGAATGCAAAACCACGCATTGACCCTTTAACGGGTGATACGGTTCAGGTAAAACAATCCGGTTTCTTTGATAATCTGGCACGGCACGGTAAAATCCAGCTTGAGATCCTGATCGGGAAAAAGTTCCAGATCCGGACTGCTTTCGACTATCAGCGAAGAAAAGAACTGGCGATTGTTGGGCGCGGAGGGTTGGCCGGTTTTAGTTTTGGAGCCGGAATGGCATTCAAGCGTTTCAGTATCGATTACGGGTGGTACATCTATTCGGTTGCGGGTGGCCAGCACGGTCTGACTTTAAATTTTCTACTTTCCAAAAAGTAGCTTTACACCACTTAAAATCAGTTATTTAAATTTATAAGTAAAGCTTATTTTCAAGTTATTCACCGGAATTTGTTAATATGTTTTTGCAACCTAAATCTTTTAAATACGTAGATTTGCCCAAACCAATAATAATTTATAACATGAAAAAGTTAAGTTTACTTTTAGGTGGAATGATTTTA
>CAMLDR010000265.1 GCA_946478775.1 uncultured Flavobacteriales bacterium | reverse complement strand
TTCGCGGCGCCCGGCATCGGCATGCGCAATTTCACGACAGCTTCGTGCCCAACGAAACGCGCATAATCCGCAAGTTTTTTCAATGGACGATCCAGCCCCGGCGAGGAAACCTCGAGTCGCTCGTAATGCGCGTTTTCGACCGTCAGCAAATGTGAAAGCTGATGGCTCACTTTTTCACAGTCTTCCACCGCGATGTTTCCGCGATCCGCATTCTCCGGGGGCAAATCGATATACACCCGCAGCAAGCCATGAGCCGCCTGCTCGAAATCGACGAGCTCATAGCCCATGCCAACCACAGTTTTTTCAATCAGTTCCACCAACCGCAAGACTGTTCTCCATCCACATTCAATTCCGGCTTTCGCACACATACGAACACAAGCCGTTTAACAAAAAAAAAATGGGCATCTGCCCATCTCTTTTTATCGCTCCCGCTTCCCAATCGCGCGGCTCCCAGCGCAATTCGCGCCCATGAAGAGGAATTCTGTTAACTCTCTAATTATAAACGATTATTTTTTGCATCGCAATCGCAAAACGAAGCAGCATATGGCCGAAACGGAAGTTCCGGAAGAAATCGTCAGAAGGTTACTGATCCTGAAAATCATGGGGCTTTCTCACGGCGCATCCGGAGTACAGCTGGAAACCGTGGAGCGATTGGTTTTCTTCTACAACAACCACATTCATCCGGTAGTTTTCCAGCAGGGAAGTTTGGGTGCATCCGGAGATTTGGCTCCTTTGGCACATTTGGTTTTGCCGCTTTTGGGCGAAGGAACTGTCCTGTTCGAAGGAAAAGAATATACTTCGAAAGAAATCAATGCCCGTTTTGGGTTAAAAGAAATCGTGCTGAGATCAAAAGAAGGTTTGGCCTTACTGAACGGAACGCAGTTTATGTCCGGTTACGCTTCTTATGCCATTTCCCACGCTCGAAAACTGTGGAAACAGTTCAATGAAGTTGCTTCGATCTCACTGGATGGGTATGACGGACGCAAAGAACCTTTCGGTGTACAGGTAAACGAGATCCGAAACCAGGTCGGACAGATCAAAACAGCAGCCATTTTTAGAGAATTACTTGCCGACAGTGAATTGGCAAACAGGGAAAAAGCACATGTGCAGGACCCATATTCATTCCGCTGTATTCCGCAGGTTCACGGAGCATCTTTCGATACGATCGAATATGGTGCACTGATCGTGGAACGCGAGATCAATGCTGTAACAGATAACCCAACTGTTTTCCCGGACGATGACATCGTGGTTTCTGCAGGAAATTTTCACGGACAGCCCTTGGCACTGGCAATGGACTTTTTGGCAATTGCTTTGGCAGAAATGGGAAGCATCAGCGAACGCAGGATTTACAAATCCATTTCAGGAACACGCAATCTGCCTGCATTTTTGGTCGCAAAACCAGGCTTGAATTCCGGGTTTATGATCACGCAGTATACCTGTGCTTCCATTGTGAGCCAAAACAAACAATTGTGCACTCCTGCCAGTATCGATACCATTGATTCCAGTAACGGACAGGAAGACCATGTTTCCATGGGAGCAAATGCTGCTACGAAATTATTCCGTATCATTGATAATTGCTATTCCATCCAGGGAATTGAACTTTTGCATGCATGTCAGTCACTGGAATTCCGCAGACCGGCAAAATCCGGAAAACGCCAGGAAGAGATATTTGCTAACTTTAGAAAAAAAGTTCCTTTTGTAAAAGAGGACGGTTATATGCATCCGTTAATGCAGTCAGGTAAAGAATTTGTAAAAAGTGGGATATGAGTGAAGGATATACAGAATTAGACCAGGATCAGGAAGAAAAAAAGAAAAGACCCGTTTTATTGACGGTGCTTTGTGTGCTGAGTTTTATAACGATTGGTTTTGGAACGATTGGAATTTTGGGTTCACTTGTTTCCGGAAAACCGTCATTGGAAGAAATAGACAAAGGATACAATACCACCATTCAGGCTGCAAGTGATCTGCGTGATCAAAATGCTGTTTGGGCGGCAAATTTCTTTGAGCAGATGGCAGAGATGAACGTTTATCAGCAGCAACGTTTTGTGGCAGTTCAATTGCTGAATGTAGTGATGATCATTACCGGTTTTATAGGAGTACTGTTTATGCTTAGAGGACGAAAACTGGGCTTTCATTTGTATATCATATACAATTTGCTCGGAATCGGCGGGGTTTACCTGATCGTTCCCTTTGAACTGGTGCCAAAAATAGTGCTAATCTTAAACCTGTTCTTATCGGGGTTATTTGTCTTTCTTTACAGCCTGAATCTGAAGTGGATGAATAAGTAATTATTCGATCAGCTGCGGCCGCGCTTTGATTAACTAATAGTATAATGAAGATCACCCTGTTCATCTGTTTCCTGGCAGCAATTCCTGGTGTGCTTCATGCGCAGACAGGTAAGCAATACCTGGATTCACTGGAACAGTACCTGACAAAGAAAGACGATAGTCTGAAACTGAAAGCAATCAGTGATTTGGCCTGGGAATACAATTCGATCGATGTGTCCAGAGCAATTCGACTCAATTTGAAAGGGCTGCGTATTGCTCAAAAATTGAAACGGGATTATGCTGTTGGGCAGGCTTACTCTGATTTGGGATCCTCCTATTATTTCAAACGCGATTTTGATTCCTCCGCTTATTACTTTTTTAAAGCCCTTCCGATCGCTAAAAAAACAAATAATAAGCTTGAGATGGCTTATGTTTACCATCAATTAGGCGCATTGTATAAAGAACGTGCCGAGTATCAAACTTCTTTGAAATACGATTTTACCTCTTTGAAATTGTATCTGGAACTTAAGGAAAAGCACCAAATCGCTTTAATGTACAATAACATTGGAGTGAACTACGAAGAATTAAAAAACTACAAACTGGCTAATTCGTACTATCAGAAGGCGCTTCAAATCAATAAGCAGGAAAAAGACGAAAGTGGTATTGCCCGGAATTATATCGGTCTTGGTAATATTAGTATTACAAGAAACGAATTGGATAAGGCTTATGACTATTATGAAAAAGCATCCGTTATTTTTGATAAACTGGGCTGGGGAATAGAATATTCTTCCGTAATCAACAATATGGGGGATGTGCTTGAAAACAAAGGTCAGTTTGCACAAGCCGTGGATAAAAGAAAAAGGGCTTTGGAAGTTGCAGTGGAAATCGGAGATGTTCAGGGGCAATCCCGATACAATCTTTACCTGGCAGATGTGCTGATGAAATGGAAGAAATTCCCGGAAGCACTGAAGCATATTCAGAATGTTGAAAAATTGGGCACAGCAGAGCATTCGCTGGAAATTGAAATGGACTTGTATGAAATGTCTTCCAAGTACTATTTCGGAGTTAATAATTTTGATAAGGGTTCAGCATACCTCAATAAGTTCCACGATCTCAAAGACAGTGTCTACAGTTCGGAACTTTCCGGCAACATTGCTTCCATGGAAGTGAAACACAATACGCAGCAACTGCGCATCCGGAATGCTGAAGCTGAAGCCCGGAACCTGAAGTTGTCCAATGAGAATCTGCGCGCAGAACAGCAGCGTAACTACATGATTTTGGGTTTTTTAATCCTTTTAATCCTTGGAGCAGTGATTTTCTATTCGTCCAATCAGAAGCTAAAACGCCGGGAAGAACGAAAACGGATTCATGCCGTTCTTCAGTCCGAAGAAACCGAACGAACACGTATTGCCCGCGATTTGCACGACGGATTGGGACAACTACTTTCCAGTGCGCGGATCAATGCGGCAGCCTTAGATGGTTCTGTGGATGAAGAAGATGAACCGATTTTGGGAACAGCCATTCAACTGATTGATCAGGCCATTGGCGAAGTAAGAGCAATCTCACATAGCATGATGCCCCAGGTATTATCGGATAAAGGAATTGTGGAAGCCTTACATGAATTAGCTGATAAAACGAATGCCGCAAAAAGCACTCAGGTTATTTTTACAAATTCCTCACATGAGCCCGCATTTTCGAAACCGGTGCAAGTTACACTCTACCGGGTCATACAGGAAGTGGTGGGAAATATGCTGAAACATGCAGAAGCATCAAAAATCCGGATCGAATTGTCAGCGAAAGGAACCAATTTTAACCTCCTTGTGAAAGATAACGGAAAGGGTTTTGATCCTGCTTCATTGGTGGATCAGGACGGCATAGGCTGGAATAATATTCAAACCAGATTGTCATTGATAAATGCTAAATTCACTCTTGAAAGTGGAATAGGAAAAGGAACGAGTGTAACAATTACCGGAGAATTATGATCGCTGAAACAAAGATAAAATTATTGATTGTGGATGATCACCAGATCGTTATTGACGGGATGAGGGCATTGCTTCGGAAAGAAAAACAATTCGAGTTTATCGCTGAAGCAAACAGCGGAGAAGCAGCACTGGAATTGCTCCGCACTCACACGCCGGATATTCTGATAACCGATATCAGTATGCCGGGGATGAGCGGGAATGAACTCATCAGAGAAGTCAAAAATCAAAATCCGGATATTAAAATTTTGGTGGTTTCCATGCACCATGATCCGGAAACTATCAGTGAAGT
>CAMLDR010000264.1 GCA_946478775.1 uncultured Flavobacteriales bacterium | reverse complement strand
GGCAACGGCCATAACTCATCGTCTACCAATAACTCTAATTTATCTGCATGGTAACGGATTTCATCAAAATAAACTTTTACCTTATCACAATATGCTACCGCTCTTTCCTCTCCATGCTCAATTTTATTGGCATCTTTTCTTGCCTGAAGCATGGTATCACATGTTGCTTTCATTTTATTCAAATGTGCAGAGATCTTCGTTACCAGCTCAATTTGAGCGTTCGCAGCGTCTTTTCCGGCTTTCTCACCCAAAGCAGCCATAATTCCACGGATATTTTCCAACAACCTGTTTTGGTATTCTATTACGGCTGGAATAATATGAGTCTGGACCAAATCTCCCATCAAACGGGCTTCGATCTGGATTTTCAGAATATAGCTTTCAAATTCGATTTCCTGGCGGGCTTCCAATTCGCGTGGAGTCAACACCCCCATTTCATCGAATAACTTTATGAATTTTTTATCTCCCCAGGCTTTCAGAGCACGCGGTGTATCTTTAAAGTTGTTCAATCCTCTTTTAGCAGCTTCTTTCACCCACTCGTCCCCGTAGCCATTTCCTTCGAAACGAATTTTCTTGGATTCTTTGATCAGGATCTGAAGTTCTTTCAGGATGGCTTCGTCTTTCGCTTCTCCTTTATCAATACGCGAATCCACACTCACTTTGAATAATTGAAGCTGTTTGGCCATAATGGTATTCAAAACGATCATTGCAGAAGCACAGTTTGCAGAAGAACCAACTGCACGGAACTCAAACTTGTTTCCTGTAAAAGCAAACGGCGAAGTTCGGTTTCTATCGGTATTGTCCAGCATGATCTGAGGAATCTTCCCAATGTTCAACTTCAACTCGGTTTTTTCCTGCGGGGACATTTTCCCTGCTTTCACGTTTTTCTCCAGTTCATCCAGCATTCCGGATAGCTGAGAACCAATAAACGTGGAGATAATTGCCGGTGGTGCTTCATTTGCCCCCAATCGGTGGTCATTGTTTGCAGATGCAATACAAGCACGCAGTAAATCCGCATTATCGTGAATGGCTTTAATGGTATTCACGAAGAATGTTAAGAACTGCAGGTTTGTTTTCGGGTTTTTACCCGGCTGCAGCAAGTTTACACCGGTATCGGTAGATAAAGACCAGTTATTGTGCTTTCCTGATCCGTTTACACCTGCAAATGGCTTTTCATGGAGCAAAACACGGAAATCGTGCTTACGAGCAATTTTCTCCAATAAGTCCATCAACAACATATTGTGGTCGTTCGCTAAGTTACATTCTTCGAAAATAGGCGCACATTCAAACTGATTCGGAGCAACCTCATTGTGACGGGTTGTAACCGGAATTCCCAACAAAATAGCCTCGTTCTCAAATTCACGCATGAAAGCGGTCACACGCTCCGGAATAGATCCGAAATAGTGATCTTCCAACTGCTGTCCTTTTGCAGGAGCATGACCGAACAAGGCACGGCCTGTCATCATTAAATCCGGACGGCAATTGAACAAAGCCTGATCTACCAGGAAATATTCCTGTTCCCAGCCAAGTGTTGCATTTACTTTTGTAACGTTCTTATCAAAATATTGACAAACCTCCACAGCTGCTTTATCTACAGCATGCAGCGCTTTTAATAAAGGCATTTTATAATCCAGCGACTCACCCGTATAGGAAATCATGATTGTTGGAATACACAAAGTCTTCCCGATCACGAAAGCAGGTGATGAAGGATCCCAGGCAGTGTAACCACGTGCTTCGAATGTATTGCGGATTCCTCCATTTGGAAAAGAAGAAGCATCCGGTTCCTGCTGAACCAATAATTCACCGTCGAAACGCTCGATAGCACGGCCGGGTCCCACAGGTTTAAAGAAAGCATCGTGCTTTTCGGCAGTAGTTCCTGTTAATGGCTGAAACCAGTGCGTGTAATGTGTTGCACCTTTTGTAATAGCCCAATCTTTCATTGCGGAAGCAACCTGATCTGCCATTTTACGATCCAGGCGGGTTCCATTTTGAATGGACTCCATCATTGATTTATAAGCATCGGATGGAAGGTATTCACGCATTACTTCTGCATGAAATACGTTTTTCCCGAATAATTCGGAAACTTTCCCATCGTACTCGATGTGTTTTGGTGTACGATTGAGTACATCCTGATACGCCTGTAACCGTTTTGTTGCCATAAAATCAAAATTTTGGACAAAATTACATTTTTTAGAGGGGGTATTTCAATAAAAAGTATAAAATCTTATGAACACCCCCTGTTAATTTTAATGAAAATCAAAAAAAACAAGAAAAATGCTTTATGAAAAATCAGCAAATTAAACCGCAGAGAAAGAAGAGCGCAAAGCGGGGATTTGTAATACTTTGCGTCCTCATTATCTTTGCTGTTTCATTATTTTATATTATAAGGGTAGTAGTTTATAGTTATATTTCCTGTCGTGTAATTGTGATCTCCCCTTTCTTCCGCAACAGCAACTAACCATTTGTTAAATAAGGGATTACCTGTTGAATTTTCGTTTTTTTTGGCTAACTTACTTTTTCATTGAAAGACAAGTAAGATGAAATTGTTTGATTTTTTTCAACGGAAGAAAGAAAAAACAATGAAAGAAAATATCACGCATATGGACGAAAATCATTTGGTTGTTATTCAATTCTTCTACGGAATTGAAAATTTGAACGAATTACATGAGCTGGAAAAGCAATTGGATTCAAGTATCACAGGCGGTTCTCTTGGAAAATACGAGGGGCATGACCTTTCGATGGATTTTGGAGACGGTTATCTCTACTTCAACGGTAAGAATGCCGACCTGATCTTCGAGTCCATTAAGCCCATCCTGGAACAGCATTACTTCATGGATAAATCAGTAGCTACTTTACGCTCCGGATCCTTTGAAAACCCGACAGCGCAGGAACGCGACTTTACGATCCGTTTTTCCAAATTGCAAGAGAATTAATTCGTTTTCCGACATTCGGGCAAAAACAATAACTTTGTGTTCAAAACCCTGAACATGAAAAATACGCTGTGCCTTTTTATCCTGATGCTTTCTTTTTTTTCCTTTTCGCAGCAAAGACTGGAACTTAAGAACGTGGACCAAAATAAACTCCTGAAGGACATCGTTTATACAAACAGTAACAACGAAGACATCACCATCCTTTATTGGTTTCCGGTAACGTATTGGGAAATCTTATCAGCAAAAGACCCCAAAGCATTTAGTCCCGAAATCATTTCCACCCTGAAAGGAATGCTTGGAAATAAATCCATTTTCATTGCTATTTCAGGAAAAGTAAGTTCTACCGCTGGATCTTTTCAATCGAAAGAAGAACCGTACCTGCGCAGCAACCTTTCGGTAACACTCAATGGCAAGACCTACAAACCGATTCAGGAATCCAAATTATCCGATGAATTGATCATGCTGAATGATTATATCAAGCCCATGTTTGCTCAAATGCTGGGAGATATGGGGGCAGGAATGGCACTCTTTTATTTCGAGATTACAGACAACGTGGGCGAGAATGCTTTGAACCCTTATGCAAATACCGAGTTCACACTGGCCCTGGCTTCGGTTAAAAACACCTTTCACCTGCCATTACCAAGTTTGTACAAAGATTCCAAGTGCGCGAATGACGGCGAACTGTTCCCTGCGAATTATGAATTCTGTCCGTACCATGGTTCCAAATTAATTACTCCGTAATCTTCGGTCACTTTCCCCTGAAAATTGAACGAAAGTTTTACTTTTACAGTCTTAAAATCCAGTGAAGCAGATCGCGGATCGCTTTACTCTAAATTAAATGAAATGAAAAACACTGCTCTTACCCAGGTTCATGAAGCTTTGGGTGCCAAAATGGTTCCATTTGCGGGATACAATATGCCGGTACAATACGAAGGCGTAAATGCCGAACACGAAACAGTTCGTAACGCAGTCGGCGTATTTGATGTTTCTCACATGGGAGAGTTTTTGTTATCAGGTCCGGATGCCCTGGATCTAATCCAGCGTGTTACCACCAATGATGCTTCTACCCTAACTATCGGGCGTGCACAGTATTCCTGTCTTCCAAACGGAAACGGCGGGATTGTAGATGATTTAATCATTTACCGCATCAAAGAAGAAGAATACCTTTTGGTAGTCAATGCTTCGAATATTGAAAAAGACTGGAACTGGATTTCTTCTCACAACACGAAGAATGTAACGATGAGAAATCTTTCCGACGATTATTCTTTACTTGCAATCCAGGGACCCAAAGCGGTTGAAGCGATGCAATCATTGACTTCGGTTGATCTTTCCGCCATCAAATACTACCATTTTGAAGTGGGTCCGTTTGCCGGAGTTGATTACGTGATCATTTCCGCAACAGGTTATACCGGTTCTGGTGGTTTTGAGATCTACTGCAAGAACTCGGAAGTGAAACAGGTGTGGGACAAGGTTTTTGAAGCAGGTGCTGCTTTCGGAATTAAACCGATCGGGTTGGCTGCACGCGATACTTTGCGTTTGGAAATGGGATTCTGCTTATACGGAAACGATATTGACGACGGGGCGCACAGCCGCCGATCACATGAACACAAGCCTG
>CAMLDR010000263.1 GCA_946478775.1 uncultured Flavobacteriales bacterium | reverse complement strand
AGTTGTCGTTGAACGCTACTTCTCCTTCAGGAGATGCAAAACCTGTAATGTTGATAGACTTGATAGCAATTTTCGGATTGGATTGAGCAGCTGTCAACCATGTTCCTAAATTCACGATATCCGTGTCTTTATATTCTGTTTTGCGAACATCGTGCTTTCCTTTCAAATAATTGAACTGAGAAGCAGCTGTTTTCTCATTTACACGTTTGAACTCGTCTTTTGCGTAAATGCATTTGAAATCTTTGTTAACCAAGTACGGAGTGATAATAGTTCCTTTTGCGATCTCTTTATCCTCAAATTTCCCTACTTTCTCTTTTCCGCCTTTGAATACTTTTCCAGTAATCATTAATTCAGTGTATTCAAACTCAGGTTTGTATGGAACAACATCTGTGTATGTTAATGTTCCACCTGGTTTGTACTGAATTACTGTACCATTCGCTGTTGCTTTCTCTCCCTGAACAGTTACCGTTTTCAACGGAGTCCCTGCTAACTTTGGAGTGAGCTCAGCATATGCCTTTTTCTTAATTCCTTTCTCCGGGAATTTAACATCAATTTTTACGCGTACACTGTCAGCGTGCATCTCAAGAGGGCTTGGAGTTACTGTGTAATCCAGATCCTTTAAAAGATCACAACTTGAAACAAGCGAACCAGTTACAGCGATAAAAGCTAATCCTTTGATACTTTGCTTTTTCATATTCAATTGTTAGTTACTACCTTAATAAAATTCCTTGCAATAATAAACATAATTTTTTAACCTAAGAAGATTAATGTGTATTTATTCATTGATAAGTGGTGGATTATTTACGACGAATGGAAATTCCGGATTTTCAAATTTATTTTTTAGTTCTTTGAAATCCGTGTGAAGCGAATGGAAAAAAAATGAGCCAGTCAACTCGTGCATCGGAATGATTACAAACTGTCTTTCAGTAATATAGCTGTGTGGTATTATTAACCCGGGTAATTCAATTTGTTGATCTTTATACAATAAAATGTCCAGGTCGATGATCCGGGATTCATAACCGGTCTTCAAAGTCTTCTTTCGCCCCATTTTTTTTTCAACAAATTGAAGGGCTTTTAAACAATCCATTGGTTCCAAAGGGCTTGAGCATTCAAAAACGGTGTTCAAGAATAAATCGTCGGACTGAAAACCCCACGATTGCGTTTCATACACGGAAGCTGTCCGGATAATCGAAATATTAAGCATTTTTAACTCTTCAATCGCTTGTTTTATATGCTCTAAACGGTTCCCCAAATTCGTACCGACACCGATATAAATGAACTCGTTATAATTGCTTTTTTTCAGGCTTACCATTCAAATCAATATTTATCCTTTTGATGAAGTTAAGATAACTTACATCATTATAAGGTGAACCGGCTCTTTTTTTGAGCGTATATTTGTTTCAAAGTTATATCTATGTCAACGTCTACAGTTAAAATTTCTTTTTGGCGCATTTTCTGGCCGTCAATACTGGCTTCAATGATCTTATCTATTTTCGGATGGATCTTTTGGTTAATTATTTTTGGATCGATTTTCGGCGAAGAACCTGAATCAAAAGATTCGAGTGTCTTGCACATGACCCTGAACGGTTCTATCAGTGAAAGAAGTTCTTCTTCTTTGAATCCTTCCAGCTTTACCATGGATAAATCAACCGGTTTGGCTGATATTTTGACTGGCCTGCAAAAAGCGAAGGAGGACGATCATGTGAAAGGGATTTACCTGGAATTGGGAAATGTTCAATGCGGTTATGCAACTGCTATGGAGATCCGCGACGGGTTGAAGGATTTTAAGAAATCCGGGAAGTTCCTGGTGGCCTACCTGAACGGCGAAGTGATTACTCAAAAACAATATTACATCAGTTCAGTATCCGATGAAGTGTATGGTTTTTCTACTTCCGCAATGGAATTCATTGGTTTGGGAGGAGAGTTGATGTTCTTCAAAAACACTTTTGATAAATTGGGAATTGAAATGCAGGTGATCCGCGGTTCGAATAATGATTTTAAAAGTGCGGTTGAGCCTTATTTCAGAACAGACATGAGTGACTCCAGTCGTTTACAGACACAGCGCTATATGGCATCCATCTGGAATGACGTGCGTTCACAAATTGCTGCAGATCGTAAAGTAACAATCGCCCAATTAAATGATATCGCAGAAAATGCGAAAATCCAGCGCGTGGATGATGCGGTAAGATTAAAACTGATCGATGCATCCAAATACCGGGATGAAGTAGAAGCAATTGTCCTGAAAAAATCCAAATTGAAAGATTTGAAAGACATCATGACCTTTGAAGAATATGCTTCAAAATCATTTAAGAACAAGCAATTGGCTTTCGAGGAAGGGGCCTCCGATGCAAATGTGGCGGTGATCGTTGCAGAAGGCGCCATTACGGTTAACGGAGATGAAATGACTTCTGAAAAAGTTTGTAAGTATTTCAGAGAGGTTCGCAACGACGATAAGATCAAAGTAGTTGTTTTCAGAGTGAACAGCCCGGGAGGAAGTGCTTTGGCATCTGAAGAGATCTGGAGAGAAGTTTCCCTCACAACGAAGAAAAAGAAAGTCATCGTTTCCATGGGGGATGTGGCTGCATCAGGAGGATATTATATTTCAACACCGGCTTCAACGATCTTTGCCGAACCAACTACTATTACAGGTTCCATTGGTGTTTTTGGGGTGATTCCTTATACAGGTGCTTTCCTGGAAAATAAATTAGGATTGACTTTCGATCGTGTGCAGACTAACAAGCACAGTGTATTGTCAACAAACAGAAAATTGACTCCGGAAGAATTTGCCTTGATTCAAGCGGAAGTAGATCAGATTTACACGCAGTTTAAAAAACGTGTTGCTGACGGAAGAGGATTGACAACGGACCACGTTCAGAAAATTGCCCGGGGTAGGGTTTGGACAGGTGCTGATGCACTTAAAATTGGTTTGGTAGATAAATTGGGAGGTGTGAATGATGCAGTTGCTTTTGCAATCAAAGAAGCTAAGATCAAAGAAGCAAAAATTCAATACTATCCAAAAGTAAAAAGAGAACCGTTTGAAGAGCTTTTGGAACAGTTATCCGCAGAAGATCGTGAATCGGTGAAAATCAAACAAAACGCAGTTCCGAAAGTGATTGATGATTTGACAAAGCGCCTGATGAAACTGGAGTCATACAGCGGAATCCAAATGAGAATGCCGTTCGAGATCGATTTGCATTAAAAATAATTAAAAATGGAAAATGGGGGAATTGAAAAGGATTAGATCCGGATTGATTCCCCTTTTTCTTTTCAATTTTCAATTTTCAATTCTCCATTCAAATGCTTTATGCATTAATTTTGCACCATGATCGAACACAATATCTCATTAAAGCCTTACAATACCTTTGGAATAGACGTAAAAGCCAAATCATTCGGACGTTTCGGAACTCTGGATGAGTTGAAAGACTTGCTTCAGGGAAGGGATCCGGCTACTCCTTTATTTATTTTGGGTGGCGGGAGTAATGTTTTACTAACGCGTGACCTGCCTTTTTTTGTGCTTAAAAACGAAATTGAAGGAATTGAGATCGTGGATGAAACGGAAACAAAGGTGGTCGTGAAAGTGGGTTCGGGAGTGGAATGGCATACTTTTGTTCGATATACGGTTGAACAAGGCTGGGGAGGGATTGAGAATATGAGTTTGATTCCCGGCAGTGTTGGTGCAAGTCCGATGCAGAATATCGGGGCTTACGGCGCCGAACTCAAAGATACCTTCGTTTCATTGGAGGCGCTTCACATCGATTCCCTGGAATTGCAACCATTCAATAAAGAGCAATGTCAGTTCGGTTACCGGGAAAGTGTCTTCAAAAGAGCGCTGAAGGATCAATATGTGATTGTCTCGGTTTCGTATGAATTATCCAAAAATCCAATCATCAATACTACTTACGGAGCGATTCAATCCGAAATAGAAGTGATGGGTGTTGATGAAATTACGGTTGATACGGTTAGTCAAGCCGTGATGAATATTCGAAGAAGTAAGTTGCCTGATCCGAAAGTTTTGGGGAATGCGGGAAGTTTTTTTAAAAATCCGGTCGTTCCGAAAGCTGTTTTCGAACAAATCCGGATCAATTACCCGGATGCGCCTCATTATCCGCAGGACAACGGAGAAGAGAAACTGGCTGCCGGGTGGCTGATTGAGAAAGCCGGCTGGAAAGGAAAGCGTCTTGGAAACTGCGGTGTTCATGAGAAGCAGGCTTTGGTCCTGGTAAACTACGGTGGTGCTGCAGGCGGTGAGATTTATGATCTGTCGACTGCAATTATTGAAGATATTCGATCCAAATTTGGCGTTGTTTTAGAACGGGAAGTAAATATTTTCTGAGAATACCTTCAAATGAGCAAAAAGGCCATTTGATTGAATATTTATGCTTGCATAATGATTAAAACTTGATTCAGGATGAATTGCGTGTTTTGATGATTATTTTGCAACTATCAGTGAATATGCGGTTTGTTTCAGTGAGTTGATTTGTTAGAATTTCCACAGATTTGATTTCTCTGTAAATAGTTTGTAGCTTTTAGATAGTTAATAATGAAAGCCATTATTAAGATCATCT
>CAMLDR010000262.1 GCA_946478775.1 uncultured Flavobacteriales bacterium | reverse complement strand
CGGATACATTACAAATTTGTCAGGGCGATAGCGTATTGATCCATGGAAATTTCGAGCATATTTCAACTGTTTATTATGATCAGTTGAATACTTCTTTCGGTTGTGATTCTCTTGTGGGAATTTATTTGAATGTGAATCTTTCTCCTGTCGTGACATTAGCTGATTATTCGCAGGATACAATTTGTCAGCAATCCGGAAATGTTTCACTACCTGTTGGACAGCCTTCGGGAGGAATCTATTCGGGAAATGGGATCACAGCAGGTTCTTTTGATCCTGTTAATGCGGGTATTGGAAACCATGTTACCTATTACACTTACACCACTTCAAGTAATTGTATCTCTGTGGATTCAACCACTTTGTTTGTTGAAAATTGTCTTGGAATTGAAGAGTTAGAAAGTATAGTGTACACGGTTTATCCGAATCCTGCGAAGGAATCAGTTCATATTAAAAGGGAAAATACCGGTTGTTTCAATGTCCGTTTATTGAGTTTGTTAGGTGAAACACTGGTGAATAAACAGAATATTTGTTCGGATTTATTAGTGATTGATTTAAAATCGATATCTAAAGGAACTTATTTGATTGAGGTTACGGATAAAGAAAGTCGTCAGAAGGAGATATTTGAAGTAATTGTGGATTGATCATTCTTTGAACTTTTCACAGTTAACTTCTTTATTTACGTTCAAATTAATCGGGCATAAAGTCAGATAAAATCCGTTACTTATTGAGCTTTCAAAAATGCAGAAACATTATTCACTTTAATAAAAGTCGTTTTAGTGATTTTTTTGTTCTCTAATTCGAAAACGGTACATCCTTTTGTAATATTTAAACCGCCGAATTTATTTTTGTAGTCCATGATGACATTTGGAGCATTTTTAGATACATATGCAGAAATGTCAACCCGAATGCCTTGACCGGAAACAATGAATAGATTGGTGGTTTTGTCAATGTTTTTGACTTGATTTATGGCGAATATGTTATTGCAATTTAAACAGGTGCCCTCTTCATTAATTACAATAACCCTTTTAAATTTATTGAAATCCCCATCTTTAAATTGATAATAGAACGTTTCTATTTTTTCATAGTTCCCGGGCTCGGAACAACTTCCAAGGATAAACAACAGGAAGATTAAATTAATGATTCTCATAATTAAAAAGATCAAATGATTTTTGTTTTGGGTTTTGATCAGATTTTCTATTTAGATAGAGTCCTTTTTTACCTACAAAACCATATGGCTCATGTTCTTTTCCATCAAATGCTATTTCATCCAACTTTTTTAAGGTTTTGTCATAAACCAGCAAATTGAAGGGAAAATAATCATCAACTTTTGGTTTTCTTACAATCACATACATGAGATCTCGATTATTATCATGTAAAATATCACAGATAAAAGACTGCTTAAGATATTCTTCATTGATGCAATTGGTGTTTTTATAGTATTCTTCTCTTGTGGAGGCTATAACATGGGCTTTACCAATATTGGATTTCACTTTCATTAATGGAATATTGGTGTTTTCAGTAATAGTATAAATGGTATCGTTATATGCTGAATAATAATAGATTTTTGATTTGTTAAAATAGAAATGAGTTCCTTCTGCAGGTAACTGATTACTTTTCATAAATCTCAAGATGAGATTTTCACCCATTTGGGTAGGTGGAGTGCTATGGAAGTTTATTGGAGTTTTTGCGATGATGCTTTTCTTTAGATTTTCAGCATCCCAAATTTTTAGATCATTTTTGGTTCTTAAACTTGTGAGGGGGGAGTGGTGAATAGCATAATAAAGATGATTTTTTTCGAAATAGATAGGATGCGAAAATTCTATTCCATCAAGCAGCAATTTAGATTGATCTATTTTCTTTAGAATTTTGGTTTGTCTATTAATTAAGTATATTTTATTGGTGTGGCTAGACAAGAGAATAATAGAGTCAGTAGTAATTGGAAAATAGGAAACAAATCTTTCTTTTTCAGATTTCATTAAATCTTTTAATTCAATAGACCATTTTTCTTTTGTGTTAATAGAATGAAAGGTGATTGTTTTTGCCGTAACAAAATCCGCAAAGGAAATATATTCTTTTCCCTTTGAGTCTAATAGATAAATCCATTTATTTGAAGAAAATGTATTTAAAAATGTAAGTTTCTTCTTTTCAAGCTTTAATGACTGATTACCAGTTTTATCTCTACAACCAAGCAGAAGAATAAGAAAAAAGAAAGAGATTATAAGGTTTATTTTTTTCATGTTAGAAAATGCGGGGTTTCCCCCGCATTAAATATTTAATTACAGTTTAAATGGTTTTACAACTTTAATACCTCCTCCGGAAGTAAAATTGAAAATCAAATAACCAATTCTTGTTGAGGTTATACTACCCCGCATCGAAACACTTAAGTCCCCGGCAATAACTCCATCCAAAAGGCTTTCATCAATTTCTAAAGATAAACCTGCATACTTTGCAGTGGCATAATCAGCTTGATTTGAACTGCTGGCAAAATTAGTTACAAGATTACCAAACCAGGGAGTCACAATTACATCATCCAGACAATCACCACCAGCGAGAGAACAGCCATAATCAGTTCCTCCATTGTCATACCAAATGCGCGTGTTATACTCACTTTTGACAGAATTTAGATCTTTTGAAACTTTAGATGAAGGAGTTGTTTTACTAATATTCTCTTTTTGACAGCTAGAAATAATAAATAGTAAAAGGGCAGGAGCTAGCCCGAATAAAATGATTCTGTTCATAGTGATTTTTTTGTACAAAACAAATATAAATTAAAAATAGTAAAGCCACGAAATTATTTTATTGTAGTATGGAGAAAGAAAGTGTCTCCCCTTTTTGAACCTTTTTAACCATTTGAACCCTCTTTGAACCTTTTCTGCTAACTTTGCCGCAAATTCACTTACAATGGCTCAAAAACCGGCAATTCCAAAAGGAACAAGAGATTTTCTACCCGATGAGGTGGCTCGCCGAACGTATATTTTCGACACCATTAAATCCGTTTTCAAAAGCTACGGGTTTGCACCAATCGAAACACCTTCTTTCGAACTATCTTCCACTTTATTGGGGAAATACGGAGAAGAAGGAGACCGTCTGATATTCCGCATTCTGAATTCAGGTGAGAAAATGAAAAAAGCAGATTTGGAAGCCTTGCAATCTGACAACTTACCGCGCTTTGCAAATTCATTGGCAGAAAAAGCATTGCGTTACGATCTAACAGTGCCCTTTGCACGTTTTGTGGTGCAGCACCAAAATGAATTGTCTTTTCCTTTCAAAAGATACCAGATCCAACCCGTTTGGAGGGCAGATCGTCCGCAGCACGGGCGTTACCAAGAGTTTTACCAGTGCGATGCCGATGTGGTTGGTTCGGATTCGTTACTTTACGAAGTAGATTTCGTACAGATCTTCGACCAAGTATTGACGAATTTGCAGATTCCCGGGTTTACCATCCTGATCAACAACCGGAAGATCCTTTCCGGAATTGCGGAAGTTTCCGGTGAGAGCGATAAGTTGATTGATATTACGGTTGCAATCGATAAACTGGACAAGGTTGGAGAAGAAGGTGTTGTGAAAGAGCTGAAAGAAAAAGGCGTTTCTGACAAAGCCATTGAAATCATTTCTCCGCTGTTTAAGATTGCCGGAAGTAACGAGGCCCGTTTAGATCAGATGAAATCCTTTTTGAAAGATTCGGAAATCGGGTTGAAAGGGATCGAAGAATTGGAATTCGTATTGAACCAGACAAAAGAATTGGGACTGGAACGCGCAAAGGTGGAATTTGACGTAACACTTGCCCGCGGACTGAATTATTACACCGGAGCTATTTTCGAAGTGAAAGTACACGATGTGAAAATGGGGTCGATCTGTGGTGGCGGACGCTACGATGATTTGACCGGACTGTTCGGACTTTCCGGTTTGTCCGGAGTTGGGATTTCTTTCGGGGCCGACCGCATTTACGATGTCCTGAATGAATTGAACCTTTACCCGGAAGATACAGACGCAGGTTTGACCCTCTTGTTTGCAAATTTCGGAGATAAAGAAGCTGCTTACTGTATGAAACTGACCAAGAAACTGCGTCAGAACGGAGTGGATTGTGAAGTGTACCCGAGTTCGGTCAAAATGCAGAAACAATTCAAATATGCCGATAACCGCAAGGTGAAATACGTGGCATTGATCGGAGAAGACGAGTTGAATAAAGGCCTTTTGCAGATCAAGAACATGGAATCCGGTGAACAGAAAGCGATGACGGAAACAGAATTGCTTGATTTTTTTAAAGCTTAAAGTAAAATGGACCATTTTATCATAGATAATCAATGGGTTTCTCTGGAGAAACTCGACGAAATAGTGGCATCGGACGCTAAGATCTCAATCAGCGAAGATGCAAAAGCAGGAATTGTAAAGTGCCGCGCTTATTTAGATGAAAAAGTTGCTAAAAGTGATCGCCTGATCTACGGGGTCAATACCGGTTTCGGAAGTTTGTGCGACACGGCAATCTCCAATGAAGATTTGGAGCAATTGCAGCGAAATTTAGTGCTTTCCCATGCTTGTGGAATGGGAGAGCGTGTTCCGGAAGAAATCGTCAGAAGGTTACTGAT
>CAMLDR010000261.1 GCA_946478775.1 uncultured Flavobacteriales bacterium | reverse complement strand
CTCCTGTTGTTGGGATGTCAGCGAGTTATTCAATAACTCCCTTGTATGCTGTCCGTTCGGATTTTGGGAGAGATTAGATGTGGTCATCACATAAATATCCCCATGCATAATCAAATATTCCCCGTTACAGCCGTATAATTCAATCATGTAAACATACATTTGCGGCTCTGCAAGGTGTTGGTTCCCGGACGCTGTGGTATAATATCCGTCCCACCAAATGGGTGAATGGGGAATGGGATTTTCGGGAGCCGGTGATTCAAAAGGACAGCACATGGTAGCCTGAAAATCGGTGTTTGAATTGAGCGGGTCAGCACTTGCATTCGTGCGCAGAATTTCCAAGTGATACCCTTTTGCTCCGAAGGCACAAAAAGGATGATTGATATCAGTCAACTGAAAAATGTCATTGGTAGGATCATTATCATCAAAATTTAGAATGATGGGCACAGGAAATTGATCGTAAGTAAATCCGGCCCAATCGGTGCAGCAGTCTTCACAATCGGTCACGCAGGTAGTTGGATCAATCACTCCTTCGTAACCCGGCCCGGCATCGAAATAAGGCCCTTCGGTGATGTAAACTCCTGCCTGGAACAAAACATTGGCATCGCCTGTCGAAACAGTTTGGCTCAATCCCGCTTCAATGCATTTACCGGCTTTGGTTTCCGGGGGAAGTGGAGTGCCGCTTGGGCTTCTGTCCTCATGACTTACACAAACTGGACACTGATCACAGACCACGATGATTCGGAAGTCAAATGTGGCAATTCCAGCACCACAAGCGTTATTGTCGTCAGCTGTCAGATAGTAATGGTATTCCCCGGTTGGAGTAGCGGATGAAGTGACCCAACTTAATGAAAGCATTGTTCCTGAAGCCGTGGGTGTATTGGCTAAGTATCCTGAAGGTATTGTTGTTGATGTAGAGATCAACATAATTTCATTCGAATAATCATTCGACAACACGGAATTAAAAAACACCGCATCCCCTTGGCTCACGTAGTAGGTGTATTCTCCGGTTCCGTTAATGCCATCCATCCACGGCGCCAGGTTGTTTTGGACATTTACATTTAGGTGTATGCTTTCGCTGTATGTACAACCTTCCGGAGTCGTTACCGTAACGGTGTAAACTCCGTTTCCCATAGTTGGAGTAACGGTCAGTGCTTGTATCCCTGTGCCATTTGCCAATGTATCGCCTGCCTGAGTCCAGGTGTAAACCCAGCCGTTATCGCCTGTGACCTGTAAATCAACGGGTGTATTCTCGCAGACGGGGTTTCCGTCAAAGATGAAGTCAATGTTTGGGTTTGCAATACAGAACTCTACCGTGGCTACGTCTTCACAAACACCATAAACGGTGAGTTCAGCTCGGAAACAATTTCCCGGGGTCATAAATGGAAGCACGGGTGTCAGTGTCCCTGCTGTACCTTGGATTACTCCTGAACTGTATACATTGGTTCCTCCATTACTGGGATAGAAAATATTCCATTCATAAGAAGTTTCATTGGCGGATGAAGTTCCGTTCAAGGTTGCTAATTCACCGTGGCAAATTACCGGTGCAGAAACTGTTAGACTTGCTTGTGCAAGCGGAGTAGTTGGAGGAACGGTCATGACGCTGACGCTGTCGATGATGTATACTGCATCTTCACCGAATCCATAGTAAGGACCAAAGGTTAAATAATGTACCACGCTGTTTTGAGCGGTAAAACAAGCTTTGAATTTTGTACATTGAGTACTTTCAGGAGTTACTAACATAAATGGAGTTGCAGAAACAATAGCAGTAGTTGGTACTGTTTCCGACATAACCAAACCAATTGATTTGTTTTCTTCTGTAGGATAATCCTTCCTTACCCAGAAAGAAACTTCATAAATTTGGCCCGCTGTAAGTTGCTGTGTAGTTCCATACATATATTCAGGAGCTCCGCTGCTTCCTGACACACCAAATCTTCCGGCACCAGCACCAAAACAAGGAGTACCAGAAACTTCATCCGGAACGCAAGGATTAATCAGATCAGCACTGCCAGTTATTTCGTGCCAGTATGATCCGTATTCAACGCTGTATAAATAAAGGGTTCCCGGAGGCGCGTATCCGTCACATTCTTCAAAACTCCCATTGAGCATCATTTCTTGTTGTGCATTTGCTGTTATCCCTAACAACAAAAGCAGGATGAATAAGTACTTACTCATTAGTTCTGCGTTTTTTCCAATTCAGCCATTTTTGCCCGCAGCTCTTCCAATTGCTTTTTCAGGGCTTCCGTATCCTTGTTCTGCTGGATCAGGTACAAAGTCAGTTCTTCTACTTTTTCCATCAACATTTTGTTGATTTCCATTACGTCAGCACCATTGGCTTTTAATTCTTGTTCAGAAGGTACATTCGGTAAGTGTTTTTCTTTCTTTACGAATACTTCTACTTCGCTCAAAGGCATCAATTGATAAGTCGGTTCAAAAACATAATCGGCCCAGGTGTTCAAATCCAGTTTCAGGCGTCTTCCACGGATCATGCCGGTAGTTTCTACTTTGAACGTTTGTAATCCACCGCTTCTCAATTCCAATGAACCTTCCGTTCCCAAATGGAAAATCTGTGCGGTTCCGTTGTGGATGTCCATTCCTCCGTTGGAATGCAGGACAATGGGACTTGTTCCGGTGGTTGTGTTCACCACTTCCAGAATTTTGGTGTCTGCGTTGTTGTACTCAAAGAACATCAAACGCTGATAAGGCTGTGAATTTCCGGTTGTTTTAACCTGAATGGCTGCAGTTCTGTTGGTGTTCACAATGCTCAACTTGGAAAAGGTATTCAGATCGGAACCGATGGAAATGGATCCGTTCGCCCATAAATTACCGCTAACCTTTGCTTCACCTACTACATCGAGTTGTTTGGTGGGTGTTGCTGTTCCTACGCCCACAAGCACCTGCGGACATTCGCTGAACAATTTGTTCGGTCCGTTTGCCCAGGTTGGATTGGTGACAACTCCACCGACCAAATCACAATTCCGGGAATAGAAAATATCCCGTAGAATTCCAACGGCAAGTTTTTTAGTGACTCCATGCTCACCGCTAACCAAAAATGTTTCTCCATCCAGTGCATTTAATTGAGCGATATTCGGAAGGTACAAGTCTCCGTCTACTTTCAAATCAGCTCCAACACGAGCGCTGGATGACATGATTACGGAATCGTTGACGGTAAGCGTTGAATCAATACGCGTTGAACCTGCTACTGTTAAGCGGGCAGTGGGTGCAGTCGTACCCGTTCCTAATCCCACATTTCCATTTTCGGAAATAACATTTTCCTGGGAGAATAATTGATTGCTGAAAAGCAAAGCTGTGATTGACAGCAAATAAGTGATTTTTTTCATGATAGTGTATGAATAGTTTAATGCCTACTCTGGGTAATTCTTTTGCATGGCAGTTTTCGGCATCCCTGCTCATGCATTTTTAGTCTTTATCTTTTGCTGAATGCAGATTCAGTGCTAATAGCTGGTCATTAACTTTTGTACAATAAATACGGCTCTGTCTTTTTGTTACATTTTAAAACAAGCGTTACAAATATAACCCAAGAATTTAAAATTGCGCTTTAATGAGCATTAATTTTTACAGTTCAGTGACAAAGATAGGTTCGCTGATCGTAAGTTTCTTACGATTTATGCAGCTAAAGAGAGAAGACATGTAACGAAGATCAAATAATACCTGTACTAATCCGTCACGGCGAACCAACTATCAAAAAGGATTCGCTTTTTCTGCCTGAATGAAAATGAGTTAAAGATCAAATAAGGTTATTTTGAGCAAATAATGACTGCACTGCCGTTTGTCACTATCAAAAGCTAACGCTTTTTCTTATTTTTGCCCCCTCAAAGTAGCATATGATACCAGAAAACCAAAAAGTGAAATTTGCCGTTCTTGGAGCCGGACATATCGGGAAGAGACATGCTGAAATGGTCCGCAGGGATCCGGAAGCAGAGTTGGTTGCGATGATCGATATCCGTTCCGCAGAAGCATGCGGGGTGGTGGAGTACAACGTTCCCTTCTTTCAATCGGTGGAAGAATTATTGGCTTCGGGTATTGCTTTTGATGTACTGAACATCTGTACTCCGAATGGTCTGCATGCGGAACAGGCATTGGCAGGACTGGAAAATAAAAAGCACGTAGTGGTGGAAAAACCGATGGGTTTAACCAAAGACCAGTGCGAAAAAGTGATCTTTAAGTCATTGCAGCAATCCAAACAGGTTTTCTGTGTGATGCAGAACCGCTATTCTCCTCCGAGCGAGTGGATCAAAGACCTGATCGAGAATAGGGTGTTGGGAGATATCTTCATGGTGCAGCTGAATTGCTACTGGAACCGGGACGAACGTTATTACAAAGCCGGAGGCTGGAAAGGAACAGGCGACCTGGATGGAGGAACCTTGTTTACACAGTTTTCTCACTTCATTGATATCATGTATTGGTTATTCGGGGATATCGACAATATCCAGGGGCGTTTTGCCGATTTCACGCATGCAGATAGCACGGCCTTTGAAGATTCAGGCTTTGTGAGCTTTGATTTCATCAACGGTGGAATGGGCTCCCTCAATTATTCTACTTCCATTGCCGATCAGAACCTCGAAAGTTCGATGACCATCGTCGGCAGCAAGG
>CAMLDR010000260.1 GCA_946478775.1 uncultured Flavobacteriales bacterium | reverse complement strand
TCCTCAATTGCGAGGAAATGGTAATTCAAAATACCTCATTTAATTACTTCTAAAAATCCATTCTTTGAACTTCGGGAATCATCAAACAGCATAAAATCAATCACGTAAAAATAAGTTCCGTCAGTAACAAACTCCCCCTTTTCCGTCTTACCATTCCATAAATTAAACGAATTCCAGTCGAAAATGAGAGCTTGTGGAACTGTAATTTCTCCTTTGGTTAAAAGATTACCCCACCGATTAATGATTGAGTAACTAAAGGATTTAGCATTTTTTACTTTAATGCTAAATACATCATTTGTTTGATCATCATTAACTGTAATAATGTTTGGAATTTCGGTCAAAACCGTGCAATCGTCCCCTTTAAAGACTTCAACAGAATAACTGTACACCCCACAACTATTTGTTGTTTGTAAGGTATAGATACCTTCATTTTTTACCAGTATTGATGCCACAGTGTCTCCGGTACTCCACAAGTATTCAGCTGAACAAGTATTTAATGCATTGAGTTCAAAAGGAGCAGTTACTTTACATAAATCAATCTTTTCAGGCAATGAGATGTTATTCGGTCCACAAACATTTACACATTGAGTACTATAGGAAGGAATCCCATTTATGTATACAATGCAAGTTACCTGATATTCTCCTGACATAGGAAAAACATAAGTCGGGTTCGTAGATGTTACTTCGTATCCTGAATCATGAAAAATCCAATGAACAGAATCCGGAATAATATTCGGATCGCTTAAAAAAAACTGGAATGTTTCCGCTGGACAAGTACCTATGTATGTGAAGTCACTGATTGAATAGTTAAAATAAAAAGAAGGGAAATTTGGAAGTGACATAGTAATCTTATTGAAATATAACGCATTTACCAAAGAAACATAGTTCGGATTATATTGACAACCGATTCCACTAATGTCCGGATTTTCAATTACACTAATCCTTAAACTGCTATCTTGCCGACCATAAATAAGAAAATCATTAGCACCAGACCATTTTAAAATACCTGGAGCAGTATCAACAGTTGCATTTGAAGCACTTTGATTAATCATATAGATTTTCCCATCAAGACCTCTTTGCAATTGAGATGGGTATTTATTATTGTAAATTGAAGTCAATGTGTTTGTATTCAAATCATATTGCTTTTCGTTGATATAGATCAACTTATCATTTGGGGCGTACTCAATTCCATAGCCATTTCCAAGAGGAAGGTTCATTTCCGATTTCAATGAAAATTTTCCAGATGATTTATCAAAAGAAAGTAATGTTAAAGATTCCCCATCAGCAAAAGCCAGTTCATCACCTATATTATTAAATTTCATTTGTCCAAGTTTCCGGCATTTTGTATTGAGAATTGTTCTCACAGGGGTCGGTTGGATTCCGTTTTCCGTTAACAAATAACTTTGGAACTCTGTAAGGTATTCAATTGGCTCTCCATCCCACAATCTTGTTGCCACACATTTTACAACGACAATCCAAATATCCTTTTTATTGCAATGTTTAGTTGCAGTTAATTTTTCAGCAAGAGTATCTAAACAAAGCTTATTGTACTTTGAAACAACCGCTCCTAATCCACTATTCAAATTTTTGTCAATAATTGAGTAGCTCAATAACATTTGTTGTTGAACGTTTCCTCCTAAAGAAAATACATAGTAGAGGTTACTTGAATTTGGTTTTTGAATAATTAAACTCCCTTGTGTAGTACTATTCAAAAAAGAAGATTGTATATACGATAAATCCTCCCCATTTGGTAACACAATTCCATTAGCGCTTCTTACAGTGTCACCATCGGTATAGAACAATAAATTTCCCGTCGGATCGGAAATAGAAGCGGAGTTTTCAGCAGTTACAAAAGGATATGTATACGTGAGTACGGGAGGTGAAAAATTAAAGTTCAACAGCGAATTGGGGCTTAAAACCCAATTCGCTGTTTCTTTTTGAGAAAATAAATAACAGGAATTACTGACTATCAGAATGAGTACTGTTATTAAAATCTTCATAATACTTTTCTATTTAGAAACGTGGAATGCACTAAAATAGTACATTTACATGGGAAGCCCAACCACTGACTCTGTTTATACAAATAAACCAAATCCATCTTGTACAAGGATTTTCTTGTGCATCGGATAGTTTTATACGCTGAAAATTAGGTGTTCCGCAATACTTTACATCCAAAGAATAAACATAGGTTCCTTGCTCAACAAATGAGCCATTATTCATTCCATCCCATGAAATATCTCCTTGGCGAACATTCTCATCTGGCAATCGTCCAACATCAGCCTTTGTAATAGTTCTAAAGCTATTCCCCCAGCGATTGTAAATACGGAGCTGAAAATCTTCAATTCCATAAGCAGGTTCATCACCAATATTCTGAGGAGCATTCGGACCAAACTCCAATATCCTGAAAACTTGATTAGCTCCACTAATAGCTGGTGTGAATGAGTTTGGTTTTATAAATTCATGTCCTCCAGGTCTATAATAAAGCTGCATGGTTGCACTTACCGGATTTGGCGCACAATTCGTTGAAATTGTTGCAGTCAAAATTCCATCAGCATTAGGTGCATGAATAGTCTCTCCTGCACCAATCAATTGGTTTGTCCCTCCTGTTGGTTTAAAATACCATTGTACAAATGAAGCATCCGGATATCCAAAAGCACTTAAAAACTGTTGATCTATCGTAGAACAACCATTATAGAGAAGATGAGCTGTCACGTAAGGTTGATAATCACACAATTTATATTTGGAGGTTAAAGACAACATATATCCTGGAGGTAAAAAACGTACAATTACGGTGTCCCTTCCAATGCATCCGTTAGGTTGAGTCATCTCAACTAAATAGGCAGTCGTCGTTGAAGGACTTACCCCCGGATTTGAAACAGTACTTGTGAAACCTTGTGGAATAGAAGTCCAGGTATATGTATTTCCGGGTATCTCACTAGAACCAATTTGAAGCGGATCGGTCTGAATTACCTCAGGAGAACAGCAAAGTGTAATATCATTTCCTGCATTAACTTGAGGACAAACGATATCAAACCACATACTTTTTTCATTCCAAAGAACACAGCGATTAGCAACTGCAATTTTGACCTTGTATTTCTTTCCACATTTGAGTTTAACACCTTTCGTATTTAGAAAATTCGTAACATCAAAATTTGCGGGAGCTTGTTGAGCCAGAAACCACTCACTTATAACCATTGCACCGCTGCCGTTTGGATAATAATTTCCGTTTGCATCTACTTCTGAAACCTCTACAAAATAACTATCTTCTCCCTCAGAAGCTGAGGCATTAAGAGTAATTGGTTGATCCAGACAAAAAGTTGATGCATTCAAATTTCCTTCTGCGATTGCCGGCCAGTCATCACACAAACCGTCAATATACATATATCCGAAATGGGCATCCTGAACACAATCTCTTGATATAGCTACAAATGAAACCTGTTGTCCTACATAAGCGGATAAATCAAATTCCAGACATTCCCAATTTTTGTAGACGATTGCTGAACTTACGCCAGAACGTTTAAAGAACGGATCATTCATATCTGCAACGTAATGATGTAGCGTGCTATTGAATAAAGCGATACTATTCATAGTTGGAATATGCGTATTACCTTTAACAATATAAAACCATGCCGCAGGATTGTCTCCCGGACCATGCTGCCCGTCCTCAAAAACTAAGGCATAGCGAATTTTCAAATTCTTGTTAGCATTGGTGACTGTAAAGGTATATTTCATCATATCAGAAACACCACTTTTCTTATTACTTCCAAGTCTGAAACAATAAGTCCCTTGACTAGGAATTTGGAATCCTCCATATAAATCCGCACCGTTAGAAATATATGTTGATGCATCGCTGACTGTACTTGTTGAGTTTTCAATTCCGAACTCACTTGTGCTAAATCCCGAACTGAATAAATTAAGGCTTTGAGGGTTATCGGTAGAAGACATTAATGTATTCCAATTTGTAAAGCTGTTTTGTTCAGCATTTCCATTAGGACATTGCGCTTCTACTTCAGAAAAAAGAAAAAGCATCAGGAATAGAATGTATAGGTTTTTCATGATTATTGAATGATTAGATTAGAAGAAAATAATTGTCCTTGGAACAGTATACTTACTATATAATTTCCAGCAGGATAATCCCTGATTGAAATCGTAATCGCATTGGAACCACTGCGTAAATCTCCATCAAAAACAACTCGGTTATATTTTGATAGTTGATCCGAAATACTAACAGCTACGTTACCATTCATCCACAAATCAAAATTTGCTTGAATCGTCTGTACATTATTAGCCGGATTAGGATTCAAAACCAGATGAATATCTTGCTGTTGGTTCTGATCTTCGATATTAAACGAAATCCCTTCATATAGCTGATCCAAATCAGCACCCAATTTTTGTTGTTTTGTAAAAACTTCAAAAACTAAATGAGTTCCATCAAAATAGGAATAATAATGGTTCGTATAAGTCGCCAAAATATTCCCATCCATAGAAAGGGTATAGTCTTCCTGAAACTCAACGCGTTTCGTTTGATAGTTAGACCCTAGTACGATTTCCTGATCTTTTATCGAAATCAAAGTAACCGTACCTTCAATACTACACACTTGCCCATCAATTTCAATAATTGATGACGGTAAGTCTGCAGGTACACTCCAAGGATTTACAAGTCCATCTTGAAGTTTGGATAAAGGAGTCATTCGACTAAAATCAAATTCAGTAGTATTTGGATAGTCACTCAGAT
>CAMLDR010000259.1 GCA_946478775.1 uncultured Flavobacteriales bacterium | reverse complement strand
TTTTCTAAAATTAATTCCCTTTGTTGAACTGCACTAACGCTTGTTCAGTTATCAAGTGTTTTCTAAAATTAATTCCCTTTGTTGAACTGCACTAACGCTTGTTCAGTTATCAAAAGCTACGCTTTTTCTTATTACATTTGCACCCATGAAAGCAGAAATTAAAGCAGTTATTGATGCAATGAGTAAGCGTTTTACTTCGCATCCCTGGCATGGGATTGAGATCGGCGAAAAGCAGCCGGCAATCGTTAATGCCTTTATCGAGATCATTCCGGCAGATTCAATTAAATACGAGATTCACAAGCCATCTGGTTATATTATGGTTGACAGACCTCAGAAATTATCGAATCACATGCCTTGTTTGTACGGATTTGTTCCGCAAACTTATTGTGATAAAGAAGTAGCTGCTTTCTCTAATGAAAAAACAGGACGGACGGATATCGTTGGTGATGGTGATCCATTGGATATTTGTGTGCTTTCCGAGCGTTCTTTCAATCAGGGGAACATCATCTGTGACGCAAAAGTAATCGGTGGTTTTCGCATGCTTGACGGTGGTGAGGCAGATGACAAGATCATTGCTGTTTTGAAAGGCGATCAGGCTTACGGAGCAATTGAAGATATTTCAGAAATGCCTAAAATGGTTATCGACCGCGTCCGTCACTTCTTCCTGACTTATAAAGATTTGGACGGAGGTGCCAAAAACGTAGAAATTACGCACGTTTACGGAAAAGGAGAAGCGTTCGAAGTCATCAAAAGATCACACAACGATTACAACAATAAATTTGGGAATGCAGATGAAAATCTGGCTTCCGCTTTAGAGAAATTGTTGGGTTAACCCCTACTTTTTTTCAAACAAGAGGAAGCACTTCACGGAAATGAATTGAACATAAATTATAATGAATATGAAACAATTATTTACAACCGTAATTTTAGCTATTGGCTTTAGTAGTTTATCTAACGCACAATTGGCACCACAACCTAGCCCAGCTAGTAAATTGGAACAAAAAGTAGGTGTTACAGATCTTTCTATCCAGTATTCGAGACCCAGTAAGAAAGGTCGTGTGATTTTTGGAGATGTTGTTCCATTTGGAGAAGTTTGGAGAACAGGTGCAAACGAAAACACGAAGTTTACCAATTCAGATGTAGTGATCTTTGGAAAAGATTCGTTGAAACCCGGAACTTATGCGCTTTTCACAAAGCCAACAAAGGAATCATGGGACTTGATCTTCTACACAGATACGGATAACTGGGGAACTCCTGAAAAATGGGACGAGAAAAAAGTTGCTTTGAAAGTTTCTGCTAAACCAACCATGTCGAAAGAAACGGTTGAAACATTTACCATTTCAATTGACGGTTTAGAATCTGTAAATGGAGCTACTTTAACGTTGAAATGGGACCAAACAGCTGTTGCTTTTCCATTTGCAGTTGCAACAGACGCAAAAGTGATGGCTAACATCAACAAAACAATGGCCGGACCCTCTGCAAATGATTATGCTGAGGCAGCTAGTTACTATTTAGAAAACAAAAAAGATTTGAAAAAAGCATTGGAGTGGTCAACAAAAGCTACTGATATGCAACCTGAAGCATTCTGGCTTTTCCGCACAAAGTCATTGATCCAGGCTGAATTGGGTGACAAAAAAGGCGCAATTGAATCTGCTAAAAAAGGGTTGGCTTTGGCTGAAAAAGCAAACTATGCTCCTTATGTAAAAATGTTCAATGAGTCATTGAAGGAATGGAATAAATAATTCAGTAAAAGTCTCTTTCATTTTTTATGAGAGGGACTTTTTTACTATCAATCTTTTCTATTTTGTTAAAACTAACTTTTTCTTCCGCTTTAATCTTCATTTCCGTTGTAGTTTTCACAATTACAGCTTATTACAGTGTGGGTTTTTTCCATGCGGACGAACATTTCCAAATCATCGAGTTTGCCGGATTGAAAGTCGGCTGGAATACATCCAATGACTCTGTTTGGGAATATCATACACAAATCAGGTCAACGATCCAACCAACCCTTGCTTACGGAATAATCTCCATTTCAAAATTATTCGGGATTACAGCCCCATACACGCTTTCTTTTATTTTAAGGGAAGTTACCGGTTTAATGCTCATTTTCGCTTTGGTTTTCTTTCACCGGAATACCAGTCACTTCATCCGTTCCCTAAAATATCCGCAGTATAACAACTTATTGAAGTATTTGTACCTTGGATTTTTATTGCTCATTTGGTACATTCCTTATTTGGGAGTAAGGTTTTCTTCCGAAACCTGGTCGGCAATTTTTCTGTTATTGGCAATGGGTTGTTTTTGTTCCGAGAATAAAACGCAAAGAAACCTTGTTTTAACCGGCTTGTTTTTCGGAATCAGTTTCTTATTTCGCTTCCAGGTTGCTTTTGCGCTTGTAGGTTTTGGAATTCATCAACTCATCTTTGGAACACAAAAACTAAAAACGAGTTTATGGATCATGGGCGGCTTTTTGTCAGCAGTGCTGATCGGAGTATTTATTGATAGCTGGTTTTATAGCGAGTGGGTTTTCACTCCCTGGAATTATTTCTGTGCCTTTTTTCAAGATGACAGTAACTCACCCACTTTTGGAAATTCACCCTGGTATTACTATCTCGACCGGATGTTCCATCTTCCTACTAAATTGATTGGAATATTACTCTTTCTAAGTCTTACAGTGGCTCTGATATTCAGAGGGAAATCGGTGCTTATCTGGATGATCTTAAGCTTTATCTTATTTCATACACTCATCGGACACAAAGAGGAACGCTTTTTATTTCCTATTGTATTTTTCTTCCCTTTCTTTTTTATCCAGCTTTTCCGCCTGATGATTGATACCATTCCGAAGAAAATTTCGGTGACACTCATCACCCTGTGCAGCCTGGCAATTCTCACAACGAGTGCAGTAGGGCTTCCCATTTTAGCAACTACTTCAGCCGGATTGGGAAGAAACGGAATTACGCGTTTTATTCATGAGAATTACCAGGGCAGACCTGTGAACCTCATCGCTATGCCTTATTCCAATCCCTATTCTCCATGGTTCATGAATGAGCGATTTTATTTAGATGAAAACGTCAGCTTCACTCCTATCAATAAATTCGAAGAACTTGATTCTTCCCGAATCAAAAAAGACACCGTGAATTTATTTGTTACCACTCAGTTTTTCCTGGATAGATATCCCCATAATGAAAACATAGAGAAACTGGGATTCCAATTAATCCAACAAAGTGTTCCTGCTTACCAATTAAAAATGGATAAATATGTCCGCGAGATTGATGATCAGTTTGTGACTTATTTGTACGAATTGAAAAAATAGGCATTCTTCTTGCTTAGCCAAAATTATTGTATTTTAGAGTATTCAATCAGGTATGAGAATTCTGGCAGTAATTTGTATCCTATTTTTGGGTGGATTTGTCCACTCACAGCAATCCAATTCCGAAGATTACCTGGAATACGGAGAAATCAATAAAAAGTCCAAAAGGTATATCGACCTGGCTATCGGCAATCCCAAAAGTGAAACCGTTTATATCCTGCGGGTCGAGCAAAGTCCGGAAGTTACTTATCGCCTCACATCAGACAAAATTTCTCCTGATTCTACTGTACAGCTGAGAATCCAGGTCAACCCTACTAAAAAAGGGAATTTCAATTTTGTGCTGAAATTGTACATGAGCGACCAGGCAAATCCGGTAGTTTACCGCCTCACAGGAAACCTCACCGAGGAACTTCCGGGGGATCATTATCTGACCAAATGCCCCGACTTCAATGCTGTTCCTGCCAAATCAAACGAAACCAGCGAATTAACGATCATTACTGTCGATAAAGTGACGGAAGAGCCGCTTTCGAAAACAACCGTAAGTATTATTCACAACGGACAACCAAGCGGCACATGGATTACCGGGAAACTTGGAATGTTCCGGGAGAAACTTCCCCCAGGATTCTTTTATTTCCTGGTCAGTAAAGAAGGTTACCTGACGAAAGAGGCCGGAATTTATGTAGGACCGGAAATTTCCGAGATCACCATTCCATTGTCCAAAGATCGGGCATATGATCCACCGGTTCCTTCTACAGAACCTGTTCCCGAGCCGGAAGAAATCGCTCAGCAATTACCTCCTCAGGAAGCACAGGAAAAATTGAATGAACAAATGACCAATGAAAGTATCGATACGACCACTCAAAAAGTGATGCCTGAATTGGTTTCCGTTCCTGTGGAGAATTTTGACGAATCCTATTTCAAGGATGTGAACGTGATATTTGTACTGGATGTTTCGAGCTCGATGAAAATGGGCGAAAAGATGAATTTAATGAAGTATTCACTGAATCAACTGGTTAGTAAATTGCGTCCGCAGGATAAAATGGGATTGGTCACCTACGCCAGTTCGGCAGAAGTATTCCAGTCACCGACTTCCGGAGATCACAAAGAAGAACTGCAAAAATCCATCTCGGCATTGAAACCAATTGGGATGACAGCCGGCGGAAAAGGGATCAAATTGGGATACAAAGAAGTGATGAAGAATTACGATCCTGCCAAAACCAACATGGTGATTGTGATCACAGACGGTGCTTTCAATAAGGATTCGGAAGATTACCAGAAAACGGTTAAGAAATACGCCAAAGACGGCGTGGTGTTTTCGGTTGTCGGAATTCAAACCCGCGAAAAAGATGCTCAGTTAATGGAAGAAGCGGCACATTTTGGAAATGGTCGTTTTGTTCCCATCCAAAAGCTGACGGATGCGCATTCCAACCTGAC
>CAMLDR010000258.1 GCA_946478775.1 uncultured Flavobacteriales bacterium | reverse complement strand
TCTGAGGGTGACAAACCAAATACGATTATGCATTGTATGTTAGATTATTCGTTTCCATGGTTAGTCAGATTGAACGTTACAAAAGGCTCCGGATTAAATGTACGTTGTGTCAAGGATAAACAGTAATCATTATTTTTACCCCAAAAAGCGCATGCCTGAAATTATTGAAGAAAAACACATTCATTTCTTCGCTCATTTATTGAACGATCGCATTCAAACCGGTTCAGCTATCGACGCCAGGTACGCTTCAGATCACACCGAAGATTTTGTCTTCTACCCTTCCATTGTTGTAAAACCGGAAACCGTTGAGGAAGTTTCAGCCATTCTGAAATACTGTTATGCCCATGATTTAATCGTTACACCTTCGGGTGCAAGAACGGGTTTAAGCGGTGGCTCACTGGCGAATTACGGTGGTGTTCTTTTGAGTTTGGAACGCATGAATCAAATCATTCAGATTGATGAGAAAAACCACCAGGTCATTACGGAACCAGGAGTTGTGACGGAAGAACTTCAAAATGCAGTGAAAGCTGTGGGCTTGTTCTATCCCCCCGATCCCGCTTCCAAGGGTTCCTGTTTCATTGGAGGAAATATTGCAGAAAACTCAGGTGGCCCAAAAGCAGTGAAATATGGAGTAACCAAGGATTGGGTGCTCAACCTGGAAGTTGTTTTGCCAAACGGAGATATTTTATGGACCGGAGCAAACGTGATTAAAAATGCAACCGGTTATAACCTCACTCAATTGATTATTGGAAGTGAAGGCACATTGGCCGTTGTAACCAAGATTGTTCTTCGCCTGATTCCGCATCCAACCCACAATTTACTCTTGCTGGTGCCATTCAGAAGCGGAGTTGAAGCCTGTGAAGCAGTTGGTAAAATTTTCATGGCAGGAATCATTCCAAGCGGATTGGAATATATGGACCGGGATGCAATCCTTTTCACCACACCCTATATAGATGACGCTCCAAACCTTCTAAGGGATGATCACGACGCCCACCTTTTAATTGAATTGGACGGATTCAATTTGGACGTCCTGATGCAGGAATGTGAGAAAATCATGGAACTCGTAGAGCAATTCGATATTGATGAAGTTCTTTTTGCAGAAACAGAAGCCCAAAAGGAAAGTCTTTGGCGTTTGCGCAGAAAAATCGGTGAATGTGTCAAAACGCATTCCATTTATAAAGAAGAAGATACGGTTGTTCCACGGAACGAATTGCCGCAGCTGTTGAAAAAGGTCAAAGAACTGGAAAAGAAGTACGGTTTTAAATCTGTTTGCTATGGTCATGCAGGAGACGGAAACCTGCACGTCAATATTATTAAGGACGACCTGGATGACGATGCATGGAACAATCAGCTTCCATTAGCCATTCGTGAATTATTTACTGAAGTGGTCCGTTTAGGAGGAACCATTTCAGGAGAACATGGAATTGGTTTGGTACAAACACCCTATATGGATTTAGCTTTCAGTGAAACCGGCCTCGATCTGATGCGATCGATCAAACAGGTTTTTGATCCGAAGAATTTATTGAATCCCGGAAAAGTATTACCTCTTAAAAGATGAATCGGGTAGATCGTTTATTTGGAATAGTTACCTTGCTTCAGTCCCGTAAATATGTGAGTGCTGAACGTATTTCTGAAAAATTTGAAATCAGTATACGAACGGTTTACAGGGATATCAAAGCAATCGGAGAAGCGGGGATTCCTGTCAGTTTTGAACCAAACAAGGGGTATTTTATTATCCCGGGCTATTTCACACCACCTGTTTCCTTTACTTTGGAGGAAGCCAATGCCTTGCTTTTGTCCCAATCCTTAATCGGTGGTTTCGGAGACCGTTCTGTTCAGTCTACATTTGACAGTGCTTTAACCAAGATCAAAGCTGTTTTAAAGCAAGTCGACAAGGAAAAAGTAGCCATTCTGGATGAAAGTATTAAACTTCAGCTCCCTAAAAGACTCACCTTTGAATTTGAATACTTAGCGAAGATCCAGCACGCAATCACGGAACAGACTCAAATCAAAATGACTTACCTGAGTTTAAAGGAAGAAAGTTTAGAGCGCGTTATAGAACCTATCGGGCTTGTATTTTACGCATTTTCCTGGCATTTGATCGGTTATTGCCAATTGAGAAAGGATTACCGTGATTTCAAGATTGAACGCATCAAAGTATTGAATAAAACACTGAATCCATTTGAAGTTGAAAATCACATTCCGCTTAGTTCTTATAAGCTGCCGGTGAATTATTAGGGTTCAAAAGGTTAAAAGAGTTTAATCGATGAAAATAGGGATCGCTATCCGGATTTGACTTTTGAACTTTATTCAACTTTTCAATTTTAAATTCTCAATTACAAAAACAGACTGCCATAGGGTTGTCAGTGACCTGCCTTTTCTTTGTATAAAAATTAGAAATTATGACACGAAAAGAGCAATTACAAGCACAGCTGGCCGCAGAAGCCGAAACTACGAGACAATTTATCAAAGCGTTCCCGTTTGATAAAAAAGAGTATCAGGTACATGAGAAGAGTATGAAAATCGGTGATCTTTTTTTACATGTTGTAGATCTTCCTTTGTGGGCAGAAATGGCTGTAACCACCAATGAACTGGATTTTGAAACGGCTCCTTACAATCCGAAGCAATTAAACTCCGCTGAAGAAGCGATGAATTATTTTGACGAATGCGTAGCAAAAGGAATGAAAGCTTTAGAAAACACAGATGATTCGGTGTTCGATGAAGAGTGGACACTTCGTTCGGGTTCCAAAATTCATTCTGTAAGTTCTAAAGAGGATGTAATACGTATGGCCCATAATCAATCCGTACACCACCGTGCTCAATTGGGAGTAAACTACCGATTACTTGGAATCCCTGTTCCGCCAAGCTATGGCCCAACTGCAGATTACACCGATTTTTAACAGACCGTTTGTTATAAACAAGTTGGGGTGCGATTCATCGCACCCCAACTTGTTTATGTATTTATGAATTACTTCAGCATATTCACGTGTCCTTCGAATTCGCGGGCTTTTTTATCCCCCCCTCCTTTGGCAACAATTCGCCATGTGTAGACACCTTCTTTGACTGGAACATTTCGGTAAGTTCCGTCCCATCCAAACTCCACGTCATGTGATTCGAACAATACTTCACCCCATCTGTCATAGATCATAAAGCTATACTCATCCAAAGCCATCCCATCCGGAACAACAGGTTTGAATATATTGTTGAACTCATCACCATCCGGAGTAAATGTGTTTGGAACAAATATCAGGAATTCTTCAACAAATACGATTGGTTTACAGATATCGTTTCTACATCCTTCAGGCGAAGTAACTGTTAAGCAAACCTCATAACTTCCTGCTTCAATATCTCCGTAGTTGATTACCGGATTTTCCAATGTGGAAGTTCCAAAGGTTCCAAAATCCCAATCATAAGTAACTGCATTTACAGAATTATCATTGAAATGAATCGTAGAATTGATCGTAGTCGGCGGCACCGGGCTCCAGTTGAAATTTGCTATCGGATCAGGAACCACACAAACGATGTTCTGCATTGTAGTATCCGTAATACAACCTTCCGTAGTGGTAATCTGAACTGTAACATCGTAACATCCTACAGGAGTATATGTATGCGATACGTTAGTCCCACTGCCAACTGAGCCATCACCAAAATTCCATTGAGCATCTGTAATTGACCCGGCAGTTCCGGCAGGGAAGTTAAATGTCGTTGTAAGCGGTGAACATCCTGATGCAGGTGTAACCACAAACTCGGGACTTGGCAATGCGTAAATCTGAACTGTTACAGGAATTGTATCGTATCGGTAACACTCATCATGAGCCACCATCAATACTGTTTCAGATCCATTTGGCGTATACGAGTAAGAAGCCCCATTTGCCAGGGTATCGTTTGTGGTCGGAGTCAACCATTCATAAGTATATCCAGGTAAACCGTCTACTCCTGATGCTGTCATTGTTACTGCTTGTCCGGGACAGGCTGAAACCGGAGTAGTTACTGAAGCAACGAACGGAGGTCTAACTGTAACATCTGCTGTTTGAACATTGGATGCACAACCATTTTGGTCGTATACCGTGCATGTAAATGTTGCAGGAGCAGTAAGATTCACGTTCAAATACTGAGTAGTATCTCCTGTATTCCAAACAAAATAGTATGGTGCTGTTCCACCTGTTGCACTGCCTGATAAAGTACCATAACCATCATAACAGATCAACAATCCGTCTTCCGGGATAGCAGCCTGAACCAATGGCTGAGGTTGACCAACTGTAATCGTCCCTGATTGAGTACATCCGGCAGCATCCTGAATTTGGATCGTATACGTATTTGCACAAAGTCCTGTGAACGTATTTCCAGGCTGGAATGCACCTCCTACACTGTATCCTGTTGCCAAATTCGAATTAATTGTAATTGTACCATTGCAATCGCCGTTACACAATGCGTCTGTTGCACTCGTACTGGTAATAACTAATAATGGTGGTTCTGTGATATTGAAATTTTCAACCACAGTACATCCGTTGTCATCTGTCACAGTCAAAGAATAAGAAGCCGCACACAATCCATTGGTTGTATTTGAACCTGTTGCTCCATTTGACCAGCTAAAGCTGTAAGGTATTGTACCACCGGCAATTGTAGCCGCTGCATCACCATCGCAGACTCCATGACAACTTGCGTTATTTGTTGCAATATTCTGAACAACCAACTGAGCGGGCTCTCCACAAACTACAGATGTATTCACCTCACAGCCATTCGCATCTCTTACAATCGTGTTGTAAGTC
>CAMLDR010000257.1 GCA_946478775.1 uncultured Flavobacteriales bacterium | reverse complement strand
AAAACCGGAAATAGCTTATAAATATTCGAATGGAAAGTTTATCAAATCGTAAAAAAGTTGTTTCGAACAAGAAGATGACCTTCATGGAGAAAATGTACTTCCCGGCAATTTTGGGAGGTATGTGGATCACCTTTAAGCATTTATTCAAGAAACACAACACCCTGAAGTATCCGGAAGTGAAACGCGAGTATACTCCTGTTTACCGCGGACAGCACGTTCTGAAACGGGATGAAGAGGGAAGAGAGAATTGCACTGCCTGCGGATTGTGTGCAGTTGCATGTCCGGCTGAAGCTATTACCATGACTTCTGAGGAACGCAAAAAAGGCGAGGAGCATTTATACAGAGAAGAAAAATACGCTTCCACGTATGAAATCAATATGCTGCGCTGCATTTTCTGTGGTTTGTGTGAAGAAGCATGTCCGAAAGAAGCTATTTTCCTGACGGATCGTATCGTTCCTACTTATTTTGAGCGCAATGATTTCATTTACGCAAAAGACAAGCTGGTAGAACCGGTTGACCAGCGTGTGGACATCAGTAAAAGACAATTAACCGGAAAAAGACCTGCGTAATGAGTTTAGACATTCTATTTTACATTCTGGGTGGATTGACAATCGGAACCGCTTTGATGGTTGTTCTGAGTAAGCACCCTGTGAGAAGCGTTTTGTACCTGGTACTGACCTTTTTCCTGATTTCTGCGAACTACGTATTGATGAATGCGCAATTCATTGCAATTGTAAACATCATTGTTTATGCCGGAGCAATCATGGTCTTGTTCCTTTTTGTTTTGATGTTATTGAACCTCAATAAAGAGAATGAACCAAAACATTCGCCTTTAATGACACTTGGTGCTGCCGTTGCCGGCGGTGCATTGTTCTTAGTGGTCGTGGCGGCAATGCGTGATGCAATCCTTGCAACTCCTATGATCGATGCCAATTCTCCACAAGTGGGATTGGTTGAAAACCTGGGTAAAGTGCTCTTTACAAAATACGTACTTCCTTTTGAAGTTTCTTCCATCTTGTTCCTGGCAGCAATGGTTGGAGCAGTACTTCTGGCGAAAAAAGAAAAACAAACTATAGAGTAATATGTTATTAGCGACATTATTTGAATCTGGTGTAAAGATCGAACACTACATGGTACTTGCTACGGCATTGTTTGTCATTGGTGTATTCGGTGTGCTTTACAGAAAAAATGCGATCATTTTATTGATGTGCATTGAATTAATGCTCAATGCGGTGAATTTGTTACTCGTAGCGTTTTCAACTTATTTCGGGCAGGCCGACGGGCAGCTTTTCGTGTTCTTCGTAATGGTGGTTGCCGCCGCTGAAGCAACAGTAGGGTTGTCAATTTTGGTGCTCCTTTACCGGAATACACGCTCAACAGATATTCGATTGTTTAATAAATTAAAAAACTAAAACATGTCGGTATCACAATTACTGCCTTTGATTATTTTGCTTCCGCTGATTGGAGCTTTTATTAACGGAACGATCGGAAAATCACTTTCAAAAGTGGTTGTAGGAACGATTGGAACCGGTGTGATGGCTATTTCGTTTGTGCTTGCCGTTATGGCTTTTATGAGCGTACAGCACGGCGAACCGGTAACGGTTCATTTGTTTACGATGATTAAAACAAGCGACTTCTCCTTGCATGCGCGTTTGTTTGCAGACAATTTATCCTTGTGGATGACTTTGATCGTTACAGGTGTCGGAACGCTGATCCATTTATTCTCCATGGGATACATGAAGCACGATGCGGGATATTACAAGTTCTTTACGTACCTGAACCTCTTCATTTTCGCCATGTTGATCCTGGTTTTGGGAAGCAATTATTTCATGTTGTTCTTCGGATGGGAAGGTGTAGGGATCTGTTCTTATTTGTTGATCGGGTTTTGGTACCAGGACTTCAAAAACACCCTTGCAGCGAGAAAAGCATTTATTATGAACCGTATCGGGGATTTAGGTCTTTTGATCGGTTTGTTCCTGATCCTTGGAAAGTTCGGAACACTCGAATATGCCGAAGTTGCGAAAGCGGTGATGGCTGAAGGCTTTGAAATCTCTGAAATGCTGATCTTCGGAATCACGATCTGTTTGTTCATCGGTGCAACCGGAAAATCGGCTCAAATTCCGTTATTTACCTGGTTACCGGATGCGATGGCCGGTCCAACTCCGGTTTCGGCTTTGATCCACGCCGCAACGATGGTAACAGCAGGTATTTTCCTAACGGTTCGTTCGAATTACTTATTCGAGCATGCGCATTTGACGAAAGAAATCATGATGTATGTCGGTTTGGCAACTTCAATCATTGCGGCATTCATTGCCATGCGTCAAAACGATATCAAGAAAGTATTGGCTTATTCGACCGTTTCCCAGCTGGGAATGTTGTTCGTTGCATTGGGAATGGGGGCTTACACAGCTGCTATGTTCCACGTTACCACTCACGCGTTCTTCAAAGCCTTGTTGTTCTTAGGCTCCGGTAGTGTGATCCACGCTATGTCTGACGAACAGGATATTCGCAAAATGGGCGGTTTGCGCAAAAAAATTCCGATTACACATTTCACGTTCTTAATTGGGACGCTGGCAATTTCAGGTATTCCATTGCTTTCCGGTTTCTACTCGAAAGATGAGATTATTGGTCATGCATTTGAATCACATCCGTTTGTTTACGGCGCATTGATGTTCAGTTCTGCTTTGACAGCGATTTATATGTTCCGTTTATATTTCGTGACATTCTTCGGAACATTCCGCGGGACACACGAACAAGAGCATCATTTACATGAAGGTCCTGCTTCCATGACTTTGCCATTGATCGTTCTTGCAATTCTTTCCGTTTTCGGTGGATTGTTGAATTTACCGGGGGTTTTCTTACACAGCGGAACACACTGGTTGTCGCACCACTATGCGCACAATGTAGCCGGAATTGGGATGGGAGCACACGGTGATCCGAATACAACCTTGATGTTGATGGTTGCTGCCGGAGCAATGGCGGTAATTATTGCAATCGTTACCTACATCGTTTATGTCAAGAAAAATAGCGTTCCTAAAGAAGATTCAGAACTAAAAGGCTGGGAAAAAGCTTCTGCAATGAAACTTTACTTCGACGAGATCTACGATTTCTTATTCGTGAAACCAGTTCTCTGGCTTTCAGAAAAAGGGGCACACTATTTTGAGGGGGCATTTTTGCACCGTGGAGTAGTGAGTATCGGAAAAGTGATTGGAAAATCAGGCGATTTGGTTCGTAAAATTCAAACAGGAAGAACAGACAACTACATTCTTTGGATGGTTTTCGGAATCATCGGGTTGATCGGTTATTACATTTATTATAAAAACTAAGACGTGGAAATACTTCTATTTATACTACCAGTTTTCTTTGCGTTATCGGTATTGATTGTCCCTAAAAGTGGCGTTCGTGAAACCGGAATTATCGGTTCGCTTGCCGTTTTAGGTGTTGTAATAGCGTGCATGATGCAATACAACAACGATGGAACAGTGCATTTGTTCGGACAAACGGCTGAATGGCTTCTGGGCACAGGAATTACAATGAGTTTCGGTTACGACGGAATCTCCTTGCTGATGTTGTTATTGACAGCAGTTTTGGTCCCGCTTATTTTGGTATCGAATTTCAAAAATGAATTGGCTGAGAACCGCTTGTTTACCAGCATGGTTTTCTTCATGCAATTGGGCTTGATCGGTGTGTTTATTTCGATGGACGGATTGTGGTTCTACATTTTCTGGGAAATCACCTTAATACCAATTTTCTTGATTTCCTGGTGGTTCGGTGCCCCGGAAAGAAAGGCGGCATTGATGAAATTCTTCATTTACACCTTTGTCGGTTCGCTTGCTATGCTGGCTGCTTTGATCGGAATCAAGGTAAACGCGGCTTCTTTCTACATTGAAGATTTGAAAGCAGTTGTCTTTACTTCCAAAGCTGCTTGTTGGCTGGCATTGGGCTTTTTCTTTGCATTTGCAGTGAAAATCCCAATCTTCCCTTTCCATACCTGGCAGCCGGATACCTATACCAAGTCACCCATGGCCGGTACGATGTTACTTTCCGGGATCATGCTGAAAATGGCATTGTACGGAATGATCCGCTGGATGCTTCCATTGTTTCCTGAAGCAATCGAATGTTTGCAATACCCGGTGATTATCCTGGCAACGATTGGTGTGGTTTACGGAGCTGTTTTGGCCATCAAACAAAAAGACATGAAGCGGGTATTCGCATTTGCTTCGATGTCTCACGTTGGATTGATTGCAGCTGCAATCATGGTTTGGGATTTCGATGCGTTATCCGGAAGTATGGTGCAGATCGTGAATCACGGTTTGGTAGCTGTAGGATTATTCTTAGCTGTTGAAATTATCGAACGCAGAACAGGAACAAGAAACTTGGACGAACTCGGTGGATTTGCAAAACAAGCCCCGAAATTTGCATTTTGGTTTGCAGTTTTAGCTTTTGCTTCCGTTTCAGTTCCTTTAACAAGTGGTTTCATCGGAGAGTTCCTGATGCTGAAAGGATTGGTGCAGTTTGATCTGATTATCGGGATTATTGCCGGTACAACGTTGATCCTTGGAGCCGTTTACACCTTCAGAGCTTATCAGTTGAGTATGTACGGTCCGGTTACAAGAGATCAGTTTGCCGATTTGCATTGGTCCGAATTGCTGGTATTGGCATTTATCATGATCGCAGTTGTGACTTTAGGAGTTTATCCTGCATTGATCACGGATTTCGTGAATCCTAGTTTAAAAATAGTTTTAGAAACCCTTTCAACACCTTCAGGTTTATAATATGGATGCATTATTAATTGTTTTTGCCAGTGGA
>CAMLDR010000256.1 GCA_946478775.1 uncultured Flavobacteriales bacterium | reverse complement strand
TTACGTTAACGACCCACAATTCCAAAGCTGACCAGATGAATGCAGCAGCTTTGAATTCACTGAAGGAACAATCGATCATTTATTCTGCGGAAATCAAAAACGATTTTCCACCGCACCTGTATCCGCTGGAAAAGGAAACGGAATTAAAGGTCGGTGCTCAAATCATGTTCATCAAGAACGATATTTCCTTTGAGAAAAACTTCTACAACGGTAAAATGGGGGTTATTAAATCCCTGACCAAGGATGAGATCGAGGTGTTTTTCAAAGAGGAGAACAGAAGTATTACCGTTGAAAAATACGAGTGGAATAACATCAAATACACGTTGAATGAACAAAGCGGCGAAATTGAAGAAGAAATTCTTGGGACTTTTGTTCATTATCCTATTAAACTCGCCTGGGCAATTACCATTCATAAAAGCCAGGGTTTGACTTTTGATAAAGCTGTTTTGGATGTTTCCAATGTTTTTGCTCCGGGTCAGGCATATGTAGCATTATCCCGGTTACGCAGCCTGTCAGGATTGGTTTTATTGAAACCGCTTTCCATGAACGGATTGGTGAACGATCACCAGGTCGTTTCCTATTCATCCAACAAAACTCCCGGAGACCAAATGAAACTATACCTGGACAGGGAAACCTCGCGTTTTGTTTACAACAGCCTGGTACAAGCTTTCGATTGGTACGATTATACCACCAAATGGGCAACTTTCGAATTGGGCTTTAAAAATCAAGGTCCGAAAACAGAAAAGGGCAAAGACAAATCGTGGGTCGCAAACCAGCTCCAAACGGTTCAGGCTACGTTTGATGCAGCACGTAAATTTCAGAATCAACTGACCAACCTGTTTTCAAAAGAAAAACCGGAATGGGAATTTATCCATGAACGGGTACAAGCTGCTTACCAGTATTTCTTCAAACCATTGGACGCCCAGGTGTATTCGATTATGAAAAGGCGCTATGAAGTCGCCAAGATCAAAAAAACAAAGGGTTATTTTGAGGAATTGGAGGAGTTGGAACAGGAAGTCGTTGCAGTTGTTCATCGATTGATGAAGGGTCGTTTATTGATAGAAGCCATTGTCAATCAGAAACCATTTACGAAGGAAACCATCAAATCAGCTGAAATCACGAACTACGTCATTGTGAAAAGCCACAGCATTCAACAGGAATTGCGGGCAAACCGTTCCATGATGGACGAAATGATGGAAGAAGATTTTACAGATGTCCTCCAATTAGTAAAACCCAAAAAGGAAGTTAAAGAAGAAAAGGTCGTTAAGAAAAACACCTATGAAGTTACTTTCGACCTGTTTGAAGCAGGAAAAACCATCGAAGAAATTGCAAATGAGCGTCAATTGGGGTTATCTACGATAGAAGGGCATGTTGCCAAATTGATTCAGCAGGAAAAAATCGACATTACTGCTGTGTTGGATCCGAAACGTATCAGTGAGATCGAATCTTACCTGGAAGACACCGAAGGAAAGACGCTTGGAGTGATTAAAGAGGAATTGGGTGATCAAGTGAGTTATGCCGAATTGAAATGGGTACAGGCTTCGAAGATGTTGTAAAAGTCTCCCGCAGATCTCGCTGATTACGCTGATATCTCTTTATAATCCTTTATAAAAGAATGTTTATATGGAAGATAATAAAATAATATCCCACATTAAATCTGCGCAATTCGCGTAATCTGCGGGAACAAAAAAATCACACCTGAAACAGATGTGATTTCACCAAACTACCAAATAACTACTCGTCATTTAAACCAACGAATGACCTTGTTTCCTATAGAATACAATTGGTTCAAAAAGTAACAAAAAACCCTGACGTCCATTCGGAGCCAGGGTTTTAATAATTATTCAGTTGCTGTTTCTTACAAAGCGAAAGCAGCTTTTACTTTATCTACGAAATCCAATTTCTCCCAAGTGAACAATTCTACTTCTTTCACTACCTGGGATCCATCCGGAGCACTGAATGTTTTCTTCACTACTTCGTTCTTACGCCCCATGTGTCCGTAAGCTGCAGTTTCAGAATACATCGGGTTTCTCAATTTCAACCGTTGCTCGATTGCATAAGGACGCATATCAAAGATCTCCGCACATTTCTTAGCGATCTCTCCATCCGTCATATTTACTTTCGAAGTTCCGTACGTATTGATGAACAAACCACAAGGTTTAGCAACACCAATTGCGTAAGAAACCTGTACCAAAACCTCATCACACAAACCGGCAGCAACTAAATTCTTAGCAATGTGGCGTGTTGCGTACGCTGCAGAACGGTCTACTTTTGAAGGATCTTTTCCGGAGAAAGCACCACCACCGTGAGCACCTTTCCCACCATACGTATCAACGATGATCTTACGACCTGTCAAACCGGTATCTCCGTGAGGACCTCCGATAACGAATTTCCCTGTCGGATTGATATGGTAAGTAATCTGGTCGTTGAACAACGCTTGTAATTCCGGCTTCAATTTCGCTTTTACACGAGGAATAACGATGTTCACGATATCTTCCTTGATCTTTTTCAACATGTCTGCTTCTGTTCCGAAATCATCGTGTTGCGTAGAAACAACGATTGTATCGATCCGTTGCGGAATATTGTCATCCGAATACTCGATCGTTACCTGTGATTTTGCATCCGGGCGTAAATAACCGATGATATGAGATTCGTTGTTACGGATTTTAGACAATTCCTGAAGGATGTTGTGCGCCAAATCCAAAGCCAACGGCATGTAATTTTCAGTTTCTTTCGTAGCATAACCGAACATCATTCCCTGGTCACCTGCTCCCTGAGCTTCCGCTTTCGCTTCAAAATCATCATTGGAAACCTTACGGTCAACTCCCTGATTGATATCGGAAGACTGATCGTGGATAGCAGAAAGAATTCCGCAGGAGTTTGCTTCGAACATATACTCGGACTTCGTGTAACCGATCTTGCGGATTACATCACGTGCAATCGATTGAACGTCCAAATACGTATTTGTTTTTACCTCTCCGGCCAAGACTACCTGACCTGTTGTTACTAGTGTTTCGCATGCGACCTTTGATGTTGGGTCAAAAGCCATAAAGTTATCGATTAGCGCATCTGAAATTTGATCCGCTACTTTATCCGGGTGTCCTTCAGAAACAGATTCTGAGGTAAACAAGTATGACATAGTCCTTGAGTATAAAATTTATGGGTGCGAAATTAGTGAAAAAAAAGAAATGGAGTCGCGAATGTTGAAAAAACAAGTGTGTATACTCTATTAAGTTAATAGACTAATAAAGTGAAAGCACTTTTCCTTCCAAAATGGCCCCCACAGATTTTAATGTTTTCGGTGGTTCAGGCGGATACCGATTCAGAACATCATTTACCAGAATCGGAGTTGTGTTAAAAGTAATTCGACTCATGTCTAAACCACCCTCTTCAAATCGTTTATGAAGCGTTAATAAGCGCTTAGACACTAATGTTCCCTTTTCAGACTTTAATTGAATCAGAACGTACATACAATAAACACTTCAATTAGGGTGAAACCTGAGCAGAATTCAATGTTCCCTATCAACAAGTCTACGACATGAAAAAGCAATGAAGGACGATCCTCAACAATATGGAACTATGCTGAACGATTAATCAATGAAAGTGCAGAAAGGGAATCCTGAAGAAATAATTGCAAGAATAAGTCCCCTGTTTTTAAAGAATCTTTGCTATCTTGGAGAAACAAGTTTTAGAATCAAACAATAATCCACTTCGAAAGAAAACTTGCAGCCTGTTAGGGCAAGAATAAATTGAAGTCCAATCAAACGCTTTATGTCAAAAAATGTATCCGACCATCTAGTTGAAATGCTTGTAGATGCAGGTGTTAAAAGAATTTATGCAATAACGGGTGATAGTCTGAATCCTGTAAATGATGCCGTGAGGCGAGATGGAAGGTTGCAATGGATTCATGTGCGACATGAAGAAGCTGGAGCTTATGCGGCTTCTATGGAGGCAGAGCTGAATGGAATAGGCTGTTGTATGGGAAGTAGTGGTCCTGGTCATGTTCACTTAGTCAATGGTTTGTATGATGCTAACAAAGCTGAAAATCCAGTGATTGTTATTGCATCAACCATACATACAGAAAAAATGGGGTTAGATAACTTCCAGGAAACACGACCTGAATACCTGTTTCAAGATTGTTCGAAATTTGTTTTCATGGCCAATACACCCAAGCAAGCAATCAATGGATTGCAAACAGCTATTCAACATGCAATAAGTAAAAAGGGTGTAGCCGTTTTAGGTCTTCCTGGTGATGTTGCTGCTGCAGAAATAGAACCTGTGTATTCTTCCACTAAAAATTTCTACACCCAACCGCGAATAATTCCTAGTATCGAAAATCTGCAAGAACTTGCCGCATTGATCAACACCCATCAAAAAGTAATGCTGTTTTGTGGTCATGGCTGTCGGAATGCCATAAATGAAGTAATGGAACTAGCTCAAAAACTCAATGCTCCATTGGGCTATAGTTTTCGAGGAAAAATATTTTTTGAAAGAAAAGAAAATCCCTTTGCTGTTGGACTCAATGGTTTACTCGGTAATAAATCCGGATTTGAAGCCATGCACAATGCAGAAGTGCTACTTATGTTGGGTACCGATTTCCCATACAGTGAATTTTTACCTGAAAAGTGTAAAATCGTTCAAATAGATACAAAACCAGAAAAATTAGGCCGACGAGCAAAAGTAGACTATGGGTATTGTGGCGATATTAAATCAACAATAACTGAGCTATTGCCATTGATTGATGAAAAAACAGCAAGTTTTTTAATGAAAAAAATGAGGAATTTAATAAGGTAATTTAACTAATTGATAAATAATTTTGTGAAGCCACCGTCTCTTTGATAGCTTGTTCTTTCTCT
>CAMLDR010000255.1 GCA_946478775.1 uncultured Flavobacteriales bacterium | reverse complement strand
GCGTAAATTGCCAGATAAATGTAAAATATTTCAACAGAATATGTTATTCTCCCGTGCAATTAAAAATATCCTGACAGGAATTTGTTTGGTGGTGTCTACTGGTTCATTCTCCCAAAATGAAGAATTTAAAGTACTTCCTATCGGTAAAGTTGTCCCTATGCTGGATTACAAAATGGAAAATATCGATGGCAAGGTGACTGAACTAAAATCACTGAGCGGTGAAAAAGGTCTGCTGGTTGTTTTCTCCTGTAACACCTGTCCTTTCGTTGTTGGAAGTGACAACTTTGAAGGATGGGAAAAACAATACAACGATTTAAAAAAATTCGCTGACGCACACGGTTATAAAATGGTCCTGGTGAATTCCAATGAGGCCAAAAGAGGGGATGATGATTCACCCGAATCCATGCAAAAAAGAGCAAAAGAAAAGGCCTACTCCATGCCCTATCTGATCGACAAAAACTCTCAGCTTGCTGATGCATTCGGAGCCAGAACCACACCGCATGTTTTCCTTTTGAATGCAAAAATGGAACTCATTTACACCGGTGCTATTGATAATAAAGTCGATGGAAAACGCACTTCGGATGAACATTATCTGAAAAATGCGATCGAAGCCGCTTCTGCAGGGAAAGAAATTGAACTGAATACAACACCTCCGAGAGGCTGCAGTATTAAGCGCGTTAAAAAGTAAACTCTATAACTCTCCAAAATAAAACAAGCATGAACAAAAAACTACTAACTTGTGCTTTACTAACTCTCTCCTTATCGTTAGTTGCACAGCAAGGCGATGGCGGTCTTCCCAAAAGTGGAAAAGCCTCACACACCTTAAAACAGATCAATAAAAAGTTCTTCTCAGAACCGGATATTGCCGCATTAAGAGCAGAAGATGAACTCACTGACAAAGCAGGAAATGCTCCCTGGAGGTTTGGTTTCAACAATCCGGCTTCTTTGAACATGAACAATTCCGGCACCTGGAATACCCTTCCAAACGGCGATCGTATCTGGCAGCTGGCAATAACCTGTCAAAATGCTCTTACGGTGAACTTAACCCTGGACAACGTAACTCTTCCTGAAGGAAATGAACTGTACGTATACAATTCGGATAAATCTTTTATTCTTGGAAAATTCACTGCTTACCATTTGTATGAAGGTACTTTGGGAACAGAATTGGTTCCCGGAAACACAGCTATCGTAGAATATTACATCCCTTCAAAGAACGCCGGTCAAACAGCCTCTTTGAATATCAATACCGTAACACATGGTTACCGCACCGCAGGTGAATTCGAAGCGAAAGCATTTGGCACTTCCGGAAACTGCAATATGAACGTAAATTGTACGGATGGTGCCCCATGGGTAGATCAGCGCAACGGAGCGGTGATGCTCGTATCCGGAAGCAACGGATTTTGTTCGGGATCACTGATCAACAATACGCTCAATGACGGAAAGCCATATGTTTTGACAGCAAATCACTGTTACAGCACGCCAACAAGCTGGATTTTCCGCTTCAACTGGCAGGCTGCAGGCTGCACCAATCCGGGCGGTTCGCCTGCCTTCACTTCTTTATCCGGGGCTGTCCTTCGCGCCAGAAGAACACCTTCTGATATGTGTTTGGTTGAAATCACCGGTGGTTTGGTAAACAATACAGTTCCGGCATCTTACAATCCTTTCTTCTCCGGATGGGATAATACGGGCGCTATTCCAACTTCCGCAGTAAGTATTCATCATCCGGACGGAGACATTAAGAAGATTTCCTTTGATGACAATCCTTTGGTCATTTCACAGGCAATGGGTTCAAGCGAACCAAATTCTACCTGGACTGTAAAATGGGACAGAAACACCACAACAGAAGGCGGATCCTCAGGTTCTCCCTTATTCGACCAAAATCACCGGATTATCGGTCAGCTTTGGGGAGGCGGGGCTTCATGCTCCAACTTAACTGCTTCCGATTTCTACGGCAGACTATCGAATTCATGGAACCCTACAGGAAGTAACAGTACCAATCATTTGAAAACCTGGCTGGACCCAAATAACAGCGGCGCAACCATTGTTGACGGTTACAATCCTTCCGGCCCAACTCACGCATTGGATGCGGCTATGTCCAATCCACAGGGAGTCAGCGGAACAATTTGTTCCGGAACAATCACACCTCAGGTAACGATTGTTAACTCAGGAACTTCTGTATTAACCTCTGCAATTATCAATTACGGTTACGACGGTTCAACAGCTTTCATATATAACTGGTCAGGATCCCTGAACCAATACCAGTCAAGTGTTGTAACACTTCCTGCAGCAACTTTGGGTGGAGGAACTCACTCATTCAAAGCAATTGTTTCCAATCCGAATGCAGCGGCAGATGAAAACGATTTGAATGACACCATCACTTCTTCCTTTACCACCGTTACGAATGGAAACAATATAACACTGAATTTATCCATGGATTGCTACGGTGATGAAATTTCCTGGGTACTGGAGGATAACACCGGAACAACAACCCTTTACGAAGGCGGGCCATATAATCAGACTTCAGGTGGGTCTACTGCAACAGCCGCATTTTGTTTAAGTGACGGTTGCTACAAATTTACCCTTACAGATGATTTCGGTGACGGGATGGTTTCAACAGGATGTCCCAATGGTTTTTACACCATCAAAGATGAGAGCAATAACACCTTAGCTGAAATGCTTTCGGCAAATGCAAATTTCGGAACAATCCATACGAAAGATTTCTGTATCGACGGAACTAACAGTTTGAAAGAATACGATGCTTCCTGGAAGCTGTATCCAAATCCAACAAGCGAGAAACTGACGATTGAAATCCCTTCAGAAGGAGTGAAAACAATTGCCATTACGAATGCAGCAGGTCAGATCATTCAGACTCTTGAATCTGATGAGAACATCATTAAGATTCCTGCAAACACTTTAGCGCAAGGAATGTACTTCCTCCGATTAACAAGCACTGAGGGAACTTCTCAAAAGAGTTTCATCGTCAGATAAACAGTGAACATTGACAGCAAACCCGGACGTTTATCGTCCGGGTTTTTTGTTTTCCAAAAGTTCCTTCTTTACAGGGTATTAACAGGGAGGAAATTTTCTTAACTTCGAAATAAATTTGATCAATGGCTAAGGTTAAAACAGCTTTCTTCTGTCAGAATTGTGGGTACGAAACCCCGAAATGGCTGGGCAAATGCCCATCTTGCGGGGAGTGGAATACCTTTGTGGAAGAGTTGGTTGAAAAACAGCTTCCGCAGGTCATTGCTTTTTCTACCTCCTCCGGGAGGACCGCAAAAGCACAGCCGCTTCAGGAGATTGTTTCAAACGGTCAGCGAAGAATTATACTTCCGGATACGGAGATCAACCGGGTTTTGGGAGATGGCTTAGTACCCGGATCACTGATTCTTTTTGGCGGAGAGCCGGGAATTGGAAAATCCACCTTACTGCTTCAACTGGCCGTTCAAACTTCTTTGCGTGTACTTTATGTTTCGGGAGAAGAAAGTGAGCAGCAGATAAAAATGCGTGCCGAGCGCATTGGTCAAAAAAACGACACCTGTTTTATCCTCACAGAAACAAATATTCAAAACATCTTCAAACAAGCGGAGGAAACCAGTCCCGAACTACTGATTGTAGATTCGATCCAAACCCTTTTCAGTTCCCAGATTGAAAGTGCGCCCGGCAGTATTTCGCAGATCCGTGAATGTACCGCACAGCTTTTGCGTTATGCAAAAATGACAGAAGTTCCTGTCTTTTTAATTGGCCACATCACCAAAGAAGGTTCACTTGCAGGGCCGAAAGTCCTGGAACACATGGTGGATGCCGTTCTTCAGTTTGAAGGCGATCAGCATCATGTCTACCGCTTACTTCGCGGAATCAAAAATCGGTTTGGAAGCACAAACGAACTGGGCATCTACGAAATGAGCGGTTCCGGCCTTAGAATGGTCGAGAACCCATCCGAAATCCTGATTTCTTCGGGAGACAGCAAACTGAGCGGTGTTTCAATTGCTGCCACACTGGAAGGGTTGAGGCCTTTACTGATCGAAGTACAGGCGCTTGTAAGCACTGCTGCTTATGGAACTCCTCAGCGTTCATCCACCGGTTTCGACCTGCGCAGATTAAATATGCTGCTTGCGGTGATGGAAAAGCGCTGTGGTTTTAAACTGGGTGCAAAAGATGTTTTCCTCAACATTGCCGGAGGTATTCGCGTAGATGACCCGGCAATTGACCTGGCCGTTGTTGCCGCTGTTTTATCCAGTAATGCCGATATCGCAATCGACCGGTCCATCTGCTGTTCTGCAGAAGTGGGGCTATCGGGAGAAATCAGACCGGTTAACCGCATTGATCAGCGAATCCGGGAAGCCGAAAAGCTGGGATTTGAGAAGATTATTATTTCAAAACACAACAAAGGCATCGAACAGTCTAATTTCAAGATCGAACTGGTTCCGTGTTCCAGAATTGATGAAGTTTTGAAGGCCCTATTCGCATAAGACAACCCATAGTTTGTAAGCTACACACTCTAACTTGGAAATTATTTATTCCAATGAGTTCTGTTGGAATAGTTTAGTTAATTTTGGCTTTCTAAATTAAAACGCTACATAAATGAGAGTATTAGCTACCACTGCCATGATACTTCTGTGTTCTGTCTCTTTCGCAGTAAACACCCCACCAACTTTAAATTTGTCTCAAACAGTTGCAAACACAAGTCTTTGTTCAGGTTTAAGTGATGAAGTCATGGTGTTCGCTCCCTTAGAAATTACAGATGTGGATGGCGATATGATTGAAATCATCAGTTATTCTTCCTCAGATCAGGCAGTTTTCCCAAACAATACGTTTTATGCGGGAAATGCTTCTGTTGCCGGGTTGCTGAACACCTTCATCTTTGCCG
>CAMLDR010000254.1 GCA_946478775.1 uncultured Flavobacteriales bacterium | reverse complement strand
TAGGAATTAGGAATTAGGAATTAGGAATTAGGAATTAGGAATTAGGAATTAGGAAATTACCTAAATGCCAATCTGTCAGCTACTATTTTTCGGTTTGCTTTTTGACGGGCGCCTTTCGTGAGAACACAAACTAAAATAAGAAGAAGCACTGCTTCTGATGGAAGTGTAGCTGAAGCGATCATTTATCCGCTGCTTTTATTGCTTCTTTGTTGGGCAATCTGGCTGATGGAAACCACTCCGGGTGGAAGTGATTTGATTCAATGGGGAATTCGTCCGCGCCACTGGAGCAGTTGGAAAGGGCTGGTTTTCATGCCATTATTACATGATCCTTCTGACGTAAAGCACATCCTGAATAATTCACTACCAACTTTACTGCTTTTGGCGGCAGTGATTTATTATTACCGGGAAATCGCGTTGAAGGTATTCCTGATTTCCTGGTTGGGTACCGGTCTCATCGTTTGGTGGATTGCACAGGATAACGGTGCTTACCACATTGGAATGAGCGGCGTCATTTATGCCTTGTTCGGATTCCTGTTTATTTCCGGGTTTTTTAGAAGGATTCTCGCTTTGCAGGGGATTTCCTTAGCAGTCATTTTTGTCTATGGAAGTATGATTTGGGGAATCTTTCCCATTGAACCATCGATTTCCTGGGAAGGCCATTTTGGAGGATTTGTAGTGGGAGCAGGTTTGGCTGTTGCCTTTAGAAAACACGGCCCGGTTAGGCCAAAGTATCAATACGAAGTGGAGAAAGAACTGGGAATTGAGCCACCCGACCTGGAAGGAATGTGGAAACAGAACCAGGAAGAAATTGCACACCGGCAGTATTTGGAACAATTGTACCGCGAACAGGAAAATTTACACGGACCTCATCCGCCGGTACAAATTATCTATCACATAAATCCGCTTAAGAAACAATCGGATGAGGAAGAAAAACAGCAGGACGGTAGCGAAAAATAATGGTCGCCGTGCCTTCACTTAAATAATCCCAGGATTCAAAAGGAATGGCAATGGAAATCATTTCGGAGGTTCGGAGGTGTATGGGTTCACCAGTAAGGTAACCCGCAAGCTGCGAAATTCCTTCGTTATGCCCGATAATCGTGACAATTTTTTCTTGGGTTCCGTGGGTTTGAATGACCTGCATGATTTCAGAATGAAAAGCATCGTACAGGTCTTTTGTTACTTCAAAATTGCAGCGTTCGGTGAGATGCTGACAAATAACGGACCTGGTTTGTTGTGTTCTGACAGCGCTGGAACAAAGCACTTTTCCGAGAGAGAGGTGATGTGCCTGTAAATAGTTGCCCAATACATTGGATTGTGAGATTCCTTTATCCAGAAGTTCGCGGTCATAATCCTTCCCGGTTGGCGATATTTGCTGCGTCTTTGCGTGCCGAATGAGATTTAATGTCAACATTTTTACTTAATTTCCAACCAAATGTAAAGATAGGACGTTATGTGTAAAAAGCAAGATTCAACTTTAAACAATTTGACTTGTTAATGAACAATTTTGAACCCAAATAAATGCAAGTAACCAAACAGATATTGTTGGGGTCTGCTGAAAATGACAGGCGTGCACAAAAAGTGCTCTATGAGTATTGCTACAGGCAGTTTATCCGCCTGTGTATGCGCTACTATGCCAATCATGAAGATGCAAGATATGCCTTGAATAATGGGTTTTTGAAAATTGTGAACGGGCTTCAGAACGTTGATTTGGATGAATTGAACTTTGCTGCCTGGGCAAAACGGATTATTGTGAACACACTGATTGATGAATACCGCAAGAATAAAAATCACAATCAGGCAATTATAGCGAAGGAAACAGAGGCAGAATTAGCAAATTCGGCAGAGCGGGTTGAAAATTTGGGGGCACTTGAATTGAATTACCAGGAAATCCTGGATTTGCTGAAAACCATTCCACCGATCTCAGCACACGTTTTTACGCTGTATGTGATTGACGGATATAATCACAAGGAAATCGGGGATTTACTCGAGATTTCCGAAGGAACTTCGAAATGGCATCTGTCTACGGCACGAAAACTGCTTAGGGACAGATTGGAATTGATGGAGAATAGATTTGAAAAACGATTTGTAATATGAAATATTCAGACCGACATATCAGCGACGAAGAGCTGGATCAGTTGTTCAGAGACGCACATGCCTCTGAAGGACCAGAGGCGCTCTTTGTTCCGGAATTCTGGTCTGAAATGGAAGCAATGCTCCCTGCAGAAAAGAAAAAGAAACGGGCATTTTATTGGATCCCGTTGGCAGCAACTGTTGTCTTGTTCGGCATCATCTTATTCTATCCTTCCAGCCCGGCGAAAGTTGACCGACTGACACAGGAAAAAAAACAAATTGAGAACGAGAGCAAGGGTGAGCATGAAGAATCGTCCACGCTTTATACTGTAAAGAATGAGACTGAGAATGATGAGTCCCGATTACTATCCGGAGAGCATGAAGAAAACCTTTCTGCTTTCAATACGAAAGGGCAAGCTTCACCAAGCCAGGGAATCACAAAACCGAAATTTAAAAGAACGTTCATACCTCAAACTAACACTTCACACCACGAATTGGACAACCAATTAGCAGAAGAAGTACCATTGAATCTAACGAATGGAAACAGAGAAAACCCGGAGGATAAAGCAGTAATCCTAAACCAGGAGATCGATTCCAATCCTCATTCTCATTCTGCTTCTCATTCTGAACTGGATTCTGTCATTTTAGAGGCCCGTTACGAAGCTGTTCCCCACGAAGAAATTGCAGCCTTGCCAAAGGATTTATCCAATGAATCCAGTGAGTGGTATGCGGAATTGGGTCCAACATTGGGTCAATCACCTTATTTATCTAAGGATCAGAAACGAAATGTTGCTAGCGGAGTTGTATTTGGCGGTGGTTACATTAAAAGAATTGATAATGCCTTTGTAAGCTTTGGTCTTCAGGCCCGCATGGAAGGTTTTGGAGGGTTGGAGTATCGTGAAACAAACTTCTCTCAGAATATTGTTAGGACCGTTTCAGTGAAACAGTTGTATTCATTGGAAATTCCACTGAAATTCGGTTATTCGTTCAAACGTTCGGAGTTTGCTTTGGGAGTAACCCCGGGAGTACAATTATTCATTCACGGAAAAGAACGGATCACGGAGAACCAGGTCGTACAGCGCGAGAATACATTTACAGGAAAAGTGGAGCATTCCAATTCACTGACTATGGAATTCGGGTTGCAATACTATTATAATTTCACTTCGCGTTTTGGTCTTGGAGCAAAAGTGAATGCAGATATTCTGCGTCCTTTCCACACGGATTACTATTTGGGTAAAACGGCGGGACTTCCGGTAAACGGTCAAATCGTTTTCCGAATGAGATTCTCCAGGTAAGTTAAAATTAGTTGCTGTACTTGCAGGTTTTAATAAGGGATGAGAGTCCCGATTACACGACCGTTTAATCGCATGATCGCAACAAAATGATTGCCTGTTCTCCCTGTTTTTAGGATGATAGCGAAATTGGAATCAAGTCTTCCGGATAATAAATGACCGCACTTCCGTTTGTCAGATAAAAGCTATCGCTTTTTCTCCTATATTTGCTGAAACTACTTTGAAAATGAAACATTTACTACTATCCTTTCTTGCGATAAGTTCTATTTCTTTTGGTCAGATCACATTAACGGACCAGCATTTTGCCGGACCAAGTGAATCGTATGTTTTTAGTACGCTGACTGATCCGACCATTGATTATGCAACAACCGGAGCAAATTATACCTGGGATTTTACCTCACTGGTTCCACAAGACCAAAGAAGTTTAATCACGCGTCCAACCAGTCAATTATCCGGATTATCTATCATCCAGTTCGGAAGTTTTGCACCGGTCCCATACAAAGCAAGTTATTTTAATGCATCCACAGATTTACCTTTGGACCAGGCTTCGGGGGTTTTGCCCATTCCAATTGAGGAGCTGAATGCGTTTACAAAGAAAACAAGTACGGCCATTACATCTATCGGTTATGAATTGGTGAGCAACGGCCAGGGGATCGGATTCCGTTCGGATACGATTGAAACAAGGTACGCACTTCCAATGACCTATGGGAATAATTATGAATCCCGCGGATATACGGACCTGGATTTAAATCCGATCTATGATGCGCAATGGAAACAGTACCGTCACCGCGTCACGAATGTAGATGGCTGGGGAACTGTAAAAACGCCATTTGGTCAATTCGAGGCATTGCGTATTCATCACGTCATCGATGAATTTGATTCCATTTACATTTCTGTCCAGGGCTTTGGAATGTGGATTCCAATTCCCGTTCCATTAGCGCATGAATACGAATGGAGATCCACTTCCGATAAAGAAGCTGTGATGCGCATCCGAACCAGCGAAGTTCAAGGTAATGAAACGGTAACCGCAATAGAGTACCGGGATAATTTTAACGGATTGGGATTGACTGAAAGCGAATTGCAGGTGTCGTTCTACCCGAATCCTGTTGTAAACGAATTGCACGTTTCAACCGAAGAAACCGCAGAAAAATTCTTTATTGCAGATCAATCCGGAAGAATCTGGAAACAGGTTCCCGGTACGGCTAAAGACCAGGTGATCGATGTTTCTGAATTGGCTTCGGGGTCTTATTCCTTGGTTGTTTTATTTTCGAAAGGCTATACAGCAGTAAAATTCATTAAATAAGCGTAATTTCGCATCAAGCAAGCCGACTGTCGCGCTGATCCCGGATTCCCGGGATTGTCGAGGAAAGTCCGGGCAGCATAGAGTAACCGTGCTTCTTAACAGGAAGGATTCATTTGGGAAACCGGATGGGTACAGAAAGTGCAGCAGAAAATAGGTAGCCTTCTTCGCTCTTCGGAGTTTTGGAAGGTGATAGTGAAAAGGGGAGGTAAGAGCTCACCGTTCCGGTGGTGACATTCGGAAGCTAGGCAAACCTCACGGGCTGAAAGATCATGTAAACCAGGCGAGTAG
>CAMLDR010000253.1 GCA_946478775.1 uncultured Flavobacteriales bacterium | reverse complement strand
TGCGAATGGATAGATTTTGTAGTTGAAAGTGGCTTTAGCTCCACCTAAATAAGTTTGATAATTGTTTTCTACTGAAGAACCTGGCTTCATTAAAAAATGATATCATGATATAATGAAATCGTTATATAACGAAGAAGTGACTAGTCAGGTGTTATTTCAATCGAGTAAATGAGTCCTATCAACTATACATTTCTTACTTTTTATCGAATATTTCCGCCTTTTCAGCAAACTTTTTTTGAAATACCATTGTAACTTGTTAAATTTATGTGCGTTAAATACAATTAAAATAACAAACGTGAGGGGTATTACATTCTTTTTCCTGGGTATTCTGATTTGCTGCCAATCCACCTATTCTCAATTGGATAGCATCCCGGAAGCAAGCCCGGCAGATACTGTTGTTTCGTCCAAAAAAATACTCGATGTTCCTGAATTCCGAAAATTTGATCCGGATACCATTCAGTTGGCTCAAAATGATTTTCTGATTTCTGATTCCTATACCGCACTCGGTCAACCGTATGTATATGATGCTTTACATTCCTTCCATCGCAGAAGAATGGATGGTTTCGGGGGATATTTAAACGATAAGATCAACGCCGGATTAGCGGAAGTTCGCAGCCAGGGATTTAATTCTGATCTGAAAAAATTATACATTCAAATTGACCCTTCAACTTTAACAGTTTATTGGACTGCAGTAGTTGGCCCGAGTTTAGACGGAAAGTGTTATATGCACGTTGACAGCCGTGGTTCAGCTGGCGGTGGATTACCTGCCGTTCAAAAACAATGTCCGCGTATGCACCGGCTGCACTCCAACCTGGTCCCCGTTAAACTGCTTGAATTCAATGACAATGTATTGCAATGCTACAACTGGGAGGGGGAAAAATTAGATACTGTGACGCGTGCAATCAATATTCAACAACATTTCTACAAATATTACGATCCTCAAATAGGGAACGGTACAACCCTTGCAGAAGTTGTACAGAAAGAAAAAGACGCGGAAATGACTTCATTAATGGTTGTATCAAAGCCTGCTGCAAGTTATAAGAGATATACCGTAAGATCGGGAGATACGCTTTCACAAATCGCTGAAAAGTACCATACGACTCCTACAAAGATCAAAAACGCAAATCACTTGCGGTCTTATTTGATAAGGGTGGGACAGGTTCTGCGAATTCCCGGATAATGCTAATTGCGAGTTATTTTAACTAAAAAATTGCCATTACAAAGTTAGAAGCTTGCACCAGTTTTAGATTTGTAGTTGACAGATCGATCTTTGCTCCGAATCAGCATTTTTTATTTTTGCACGCAGAACACTTGCCCTAAAGCTTGTGTCATCGCTAACCTTGCTCCAACAAATCGGTTACGCATAGATGAAGAGCTAGGTGGCATGCGATCAGCGGTGGCACGTTGCGCGGATTACCAGATTGTATGATGTCGTTACAGGGAAATCTATTTTTTTATCAAGAATAATTTTCTGTTTTTTTGCATGTTGTGATCGATCCAGTGAAAAACAACAGACTCCATGAACAAAAAATGGCTGGTCCTAAATATTACGGACCAGCCATTTCTATAGCCTCTCATGTTTTGAGAACGTCATTTTGTTTATTGGACGATAAGTGTTTTCGTGTAGACTTTATCGTTATTGTTAATCACTACTAAATATGATCCCGGAGAAAGTTTCGAAATATCGAACTCTTCTTTCATTCTTTTCATTTTGGTTTCCATCATTGTCATTCCAGACATATTGGTGAAAACAACTTTCCCTCCGACTAGTGTATTATCTAAAAGCAAAATTTCCAATTTGTTTTTTGCGGGATTCGGAATAAGATTAAAGGAATCTGATTTTTTCTGACCAAACGATCCATCATTTAGTTCAACTTTTGTTTTTTTAGAACCTACACGTGATTGATCCTCTTTGGTACATAGATCATACTCACACATGGTACAATCTTCATTTTTAAACACAACATGCAAACAATAATCAGCTGCATTCTTGCAACAACTCAATTCCAATACAGGTGGAAATTGCAAGCCCAGATCGACATCCTGGTTGATGACTGTCGGAGTTGGAAAATCCCAACGAATTGTTCGCGAATATCCCATACCTAATGGATCATAAAGAGCCGCTGCTGTACCTGAAATTGTTTCTCCACTAACTATTGTTCCGAAGCTTCCCTGATTTGGGACATCACACTTCAAGCAGTTTTTATCTGTGTTAGAAACATAAAACGGCATTTCAACACTAATTGAACGAACAGCAACACCATTACTATTCAGATTAATGGTAGTTGAGGCAAATCCACTTGAAGTAAGCGATCCGAAATTAACAACAGATGCTATATGACTACACTGACAAGGGCAGCAATCAAATGTAATTGAATCAATGATCAGTCCGCAGCCTCTTTTACGATTATAAGTAAACGAGATCCCATTGAGCGGACCGTCCCATTCAATCCAGCCCTGTCCGTTGTTTGTTGGAGAGTAAACTCCCGTTGAAAATCCTCCCAGATCCATTAAGCCTCCGGTAAGATTATTATATGCAGGAGAGATCGCACTCAAACTTTCAGCATCGGAGCCTGAATTATCATCTAAATCTGTAAAATGGATCCGTAAGTTGCAAACAGTTTGAGAAAATGTGAAATTCATCGGAACATTGTCTACCGACGACAGAATCGAAGCAGGTACAATCATTCCGGACAGAGTTGGAGTATTCGACGTGACATTCCAAAAACTGAGACCTGTAGAGGAAACTGTATAAGTAATTCTTTGATCATTACAAAAATTGAGCTCCCCACTCGTATCCGAGTTGGTAGAATCAGTATCTACCCAGGTAAAGTCGTCTGAAACAGTTTGTCCAAAAGAAAAGGACACGAAAGCAAGTGCTAAAAGCAGTGATAATGGTTTCTTTTTCATTTTAAAAAAATTAGATTGTCCTCCCAATCTATCAAATGAAATTGTTAAAACCAAGAAAAAAAAGCACGAAACACCCTCTAAATTAAACTAATAAAACTATTGATAAAAACATTAATCCTTCATTAAGAGACTCTTAAATAGAACTAATTATTTAATTGTTTTCGGGATTTTATCCAGGTCTTTGGTAGGATAAAACTGGATAGAACTTGTATTCACACAATGACGGGTGTCTTTATCCGTAAATCCTTCGCCTGTAAAAACATGTCCCAAATGTCCTTTGCAATTCGCACAAATAATTTCTGTTCTCATGCCATCTGCATCGGGGACACGGATCACAGAGCCTTCAATTTCATCATCAAAACTCGGCCATCCGCAATGAGATTCAAATTTATCGTCTGATTTGTACAATGGATTATTACACTGTTTACAGATGTAAATTCCCTTGTCTGTTTTCTGGTAATAGTCTCCGGTAAAAGCGCGGTCTGTATTTTTGTAAAGAATTACACTTTTCTCCTGGGGGGTGAGCTCATTGTATTTTGTTTCTTTTTTGGCAGAATCCGACTTCTGTTGCTCCTGAGAACAAGCCGTTAATCCAAAAAACAAGCTGCAAATAATCAAATAGTTTTTCATCTTCAATCGTTTTGAACAGTTACGTTGACTCAGATGATTTGGATTTGAAATATCAAAAACTAATACAAAAAAAGTCAAAACACTTGATACAGCTGAGCAAATAGACACATGTCTATGCATCTTTTCGAGTTCACATATCTTCTCAAAAAGCTGAAGCCTATTTTTTACACTTATCCAATTCTACATGCAGTCCAAGTCCTCTTAAAGACTCACCTGAAGCAACAATTTTCCCTTCACCATCTACCAGGAAAGCGCTTGGAATGAATTGCACATTGTATGCTTTTCCGGCATCATTTGCTTTGTCCCATACATGACTTTTCCAAACCAGGCCATCTGCTTTAATTGCCTCTTTCCATTTGGTTTCATCACGGTCCAAAGAAACTGAAAACACTTCGAATCCTTTAGCATTCTTGAACTTGGTGTTTTTGTATTTCCCGTAAGCTTCCACTACGTTCGGATTCTCTTTTCTGCACGGTCCACACCAGGAAGCCCAAAAATCGATCAGTACCATTTTCCCTTTCAAGGAAGAAAGTTTTACGATTTTTCCGTCAACACCTGTCAGTGCAATTTCCGGCGCTTTGGTACCGACACCAGGCAGTGCTTTAAGCGTTTTAAAAGAAGACAAGCCAATACCAACCAGTAAAAGCGTCGAAAGAATGATTATTGAATTTTTCATCTGTATTTTAGTTTACCCGACGGATGTCAGCACCCAAATTTCGCAAGCGAATGTCAATGTCCTGATAACCTCTGTCTATTTGTTCGATGTTGTGAATGACACTTTTCCCTTCCGCTGAAAGTGCCGCAATTAATAAGGAAACTCCCGCACGAATATCGGGAGATGTCATTTGGATCCCGCGTAAATTGTGTTGTCTTCCCAATCCGATAACAGTTGCTCTATGCGGATCGCACAAGATAATTTGCGCGCCCATATCAATCAGTTTATCCGTAAAGAACAAACGGGATTCGAACATTTTCTGATGGATCAGTACACTTCCTTTTGCCTGTGTGGCAACAACCAGGATAATGGATAACAAATCCGGGGTGAACCCGGGCCAGGGAGCATCGTAGATCGTTAGGATCGAACCATCGATGAACGTATCTATTTCATACGATTCTTGGGCAGGAATATAAATATCGTCCCCTCTTCTTTCCAGTTTGATCCCCAATCTTCTGAAGGTATTCGGAATGACTCCCAGGTTTTCCCAGCTTACATCCTTAATCGTAATTTCCGACTGTGTCATTGCCGCCAAACCGATGAAGCTTCCGATTTCGATCATATCCGGTAAAATCCGGTGGTAACATCCACCCAATTCCTTCACACCTTCAATGGTCAGTAAGTTGGAACTGATTCCGGAAATCTTGGCACCCATGGAATTCAGCATTTTACATAACTGCTGAATGTACGGTTCGCAAGCTGCATTGTAGAACGTGGTTGTTCCTTCTGCCAGGACCGCCGCCATAATGACATTGGCAGTTCCCGTTACAGATGCTTCATCCAAATGGATGTATGTTCCTTTTAATTTTTTTGC
>CAMLDR010000252.1 GCA_946478775.1 uncultured Flavobacteriales bacterium | reverse complement strand
CACTCCTTTTACAAACGCACGGTTTGCAACAGTTAATTTCGCGTTTGCAGTTTTTACCGCATCCTGTGCCATTGCAGCCTGGTATGCGTTATCCAAATCCTTGATCAAAATAAACAAAGGATCCTGAGTCATTTTTTCCAAATCGAAGTTCTTCATGAATTCCTCGTAACGCTCTTTGGATGCGAAGATGGAATTCGTTTTCACACGGCTCATGAATGCATCTGCTCCGTCCGCACCGATTGATTTCGTGATCCCAACCTGCTGTTCCATCGGAACGTCGCGGATGTACATTTTCAATACTTCTTCCAAAGTCTCCAATTCGATGTCCATGGAACGCTCTGCGTAAATTTCTTCAGCCGTTGCTTTCGCAGCGTCCAAAATCATGTTGTAACGTTCCTCGTTTCCGGCTTTCTTCGCATCAGCAGCCAATTTGTAGAAATACACTACGGAATTGATATCCACCTGGCGAACGAATTCACTTTGGTACGTTTTAATATAAACCACACTGTTTGTTGCTTTGAAAGCCCCTTCGATATCGGAAAGTACATTGCTGTACTCTTCTTTTCCGGCAGCGTATTTTGTAAACTCTTCCTCTACTTTTCTTTTCTTGTCAGCAACACCGTTTCCTTTCAATTGTTTTGTCTGACCGATAAAGTATTTCCAGTAGTTAGCCACCTGTGCGTACTTGGATGAATAATGTAGACGAACTTCTACATCTTTATCCATGTATTTTTTCATGATCTCCAGTTTCTTCGCACGGATATCCACAATTTTTGGCTGTTCCAAAGAGATTGCCTGCTCCACTCCGTAAGAAGTCAGGTAGCGGTTTGTTCTTCCCGGGAATCCCATGATCATGGCATAATCACCTTGTTTCACCCCTTTCAACGAGATCGGCAAAGAATGCTTTGGTTTCAACGGAACATTTGCATCGCTGAAATCAGCCGGTTTGTTGTCTGATCCTGCATATACGCGGAACATGGAGAAATCTGCCGTATGACGCGGCCATTCCCAGTTGTCCGTATCCCCGCCGAATTTTCCGGCAGACTGAGGAGGTGTTCCAACCAAACGCACATCTTTGAATGTTTCTTTTACGAATAAGTAGAACTCATTTCCATCGTAGAAATCACGAACGAATGCTTCGTAATGCGTTCCTGCTGTTGCGTCTTTGATCAAAATATCTGTTACTTCTTTGATCTTTTTCGCACGCTCTTCGGCAGTCATTTTTGAATTCAATTCTTTTGCAACTTCCGCAGTAACGTCTTTCATGCTGATCATGAAGGTTGCCGTTAATCCTTTCACTGCGATTTCTTCCTTGAAATTCTTTGCCCAAAAACCGTTATCCAGGTAGTTGTGGTCTTTTGTGGAAGCACCAGCAATGGCATCGTAACCACAGTGGTGGTTTGTCAGGATCAATCCCTGGTTAGAGATGATCTCACCGGTACAAAAACCTCCAAATGAGATTACTGCGTCCTTCAAAGAAGATTTGTTGATGGAATAAATTTGCTCCTGAGTTAGTTTCAAGCCATGTTTTTTCATGTCTTCGTAGTTTCTTCCAATTAAAAACGGAAGCCACATTCCCTCATCTGCACGAGCAATGTTGCCCATTGTGTAGGTCAGTAAGACCAGGGCGAATACTATTTTTTTCATTCTTTGGTTTTGTTTAAAAGAGCGCTAAAGTTAACAACTTTTAAGAGGATTGATCGACCGTTCGTGTATTAAATTCAAAATGATGAATTCAAAATGCAAAAAAACCGAAGTTGAATTCTTAAACTTAAAAACCCTGTTTCTCTTTTGAATTTTGCATTTTGAATTTTGAATTAGTTCACTGTGATTTCATCCAAAAACAGCCAGGTTTGATTTCCTTTTCCCAAATGCCAATCCGGGCAGGGGCCGTAGTTCTCAATGTTGAAGCGGATAAACTTACAGGTTGTCGGGGCAAGTTCATACCCAATCTGTCCTCTTTTCGGTCCGTCTCCTTTTTTAACGGTCAAACCGGGTACTTTGCCCAGCTTTTTGAAGTTCACTCCATCCGTTGACACTTCAATACTAATACTCTTAGGAGGGAAAATCCAGGATTTTGGGTCCTGCAAATATGAGAAATAAACCATGGAAATTTCTCTTGCTTCATTCAATTCGATCACGCCCTGAACGTCTTTCCCGAAAGTTCCCTGCCATTCCGTTCCGCGGTATTCATCCGTTCCACGCTGACCGTCGACCAAAGCCTGGGCACCGCCACCGGAGTATTGATTGGCATATACTGTTTCCAGGGTGATTTTCTTGTCTATCACATATTTGGTAAACAATGCTTTGATCACTTTACTTTCCGAACCGTCTTCGCGCACTACTTTTGCATAAACAGTCGTTGTTTCATTCAATTGAATGTTCTTTCCTCCCTGTTTATAGAATGGCTGGAATTTCTCTCCGTCCAGGCTGTAGTAAACTTTTCCTTTTTCAAAAAAGAGCACATCGATTCCGATTTCCATGGTAGATTCAAACATGGTTTGAGAAGTCGTGAAAAACGGAACAGGAACGAAACCCGAATTGATTTCATGTCTCAGGTCCAGTTCGTAGTTTGCAACCTGCTTATTCGGCTTTGCTCCCATGGCGATTTCCAAAACACCGCCGTCTTTGATCATTTGATGCGTGATGAACAGTTTTTGGTACGCCTTTCCATTCCAGGAAATCGATTGAACATATTTATTCTGTGCCGAATTATTAGACACCTTGATCTCAAAATCAGTCTTTTCGCCACGAATTACTACCTGGTCCATCATCGGACGGCCGATCGCATAAGTTGGACTTCCCGGTGAAACCGGGTAAAAGCCCATGGCACTCAGTACATACCAGGCCGACATTTGTCCACAATCCTCATTTCCGGAAAGACCGTCCGGCTGATTGGTATAGAATGTTTTCAGAATGGTATCAACCAGCATTTGCGTTTTTTCCGGGGCACCGCAATAATTATAAGTATATGCCATGTGATGCGACGGTTCGTTCCCGTGTGCGTATTGTCCGATCAAACCGGTGATGTCCGCCTGCTCACGTCCCGACATGGATGAAGACCCCAGAAACAGCGTATCCAGGAAATTGACCATTCCTTCGTTTCCACCGTGCATATCGATCAATGCCTGCATGTGATGCGGAGCGGCTAAGGAATACTGCCATCCGTTTGCTTCCGTAAAGTGATGGTTTACTTCATTCGGTTTGAAGAAAGGCAGGAAAACCCCATCTTTTCTCGGTTGGAAAAAGCGTGTTTCCGGATGCATTAAATTCATCCAGTTCGCAGATCGGATCTGGTATTTTTTTGCGATATCCGCTTTGCCCAGTTTCTCAGCAAATTTCGAGATACACCAATCGTCGTAAGCATATTCCAATGTTCTTGAAACCGATTCAGCGAGTGTATTGGCAGAAATAAACCCGCTTTCTTCGTATTGTTTCTTCCCGAATTGGTCTGCCGTACTGGAAGCGATCATGGCTTCCAATAGTCCTTCCGGGTCTTCGAGCGGAATTCCTTTCAAATACGCATCCGTAATGACAGAAACCGAGTGGTAACCGATCATACAATCTGTTTCGTTATTGGATAAAGTCCAAACAGGAAGCAAGCCCGTATTTTTATATTGCTGGTAAAAAGAAGCTACAAAATCGGATACTCTTTCCGGCTGAACAATGGTATACAGCGGATTTGCCCCGCGATAGGTATCCCAAAGGGAAAAAACTGAGTACAAAGACCTGTCGGATTTCTGGATCTGATCGTTGAAGTCCCGGTACCTTCCGTCCACATCTGTCCACACAGAAGGATGAATAAATGTATGGTAAAGTGCCGTGTAAAAATTCGCCAGCACTTCCTTTTGAGTGGATTTCACCTGGATTTTCCCCAACTGCATGTCCCACGTTCCGGTCGCAGCTGAGCGTATAAAATCAAAATCATGGTCCCAGCCGAACAATTCTGCTTTCATGTTTGCTGCTGCTCCGGCCTCATCCGTTCCTGAAATACCTACCCAAACAGAAATCTCCTTCACTCCTTCCGGGAATTCCATCACAAATAAATAGTTTCCTTCCTCTTTATCCTCAATCCACTTGGTTTTGGTAAACGGAATGGAAGTCTGTAAGCTAAACGCCGCATGCTGATGCGTTGCCCAGGCTTCGGAAACGCGTCTTCCCTCAGCGGTAGTTGGGGATGTTTTTTTGGCAAAAACTTCCAAAACGCGATCCCGGTAACCCAAATCAATGATAATATACCGTTTTCCCTTTGGAGCAGAAAATTTGTACCGATGTACGGCACAGCGTTCGGTGGCTGTGAGGTCTGCGGTTATTCCGTTCTCCATCTCCACATGGTAATATCCGGGAGTGGCTTTTTCTTTCGAATGCTTAAACACTGACCCGAATCCGCCGGCTTTTTTGTATCCCGGAACGGTATTCAATTTCCCCTGCTGCGGAACGAATAGAATATCCGAGTAATCCGGAATTCCTGTTCCGCTCAAATGTGTGTGGCTAAATCCGTAAATCACGGAATCCGAATAATGGTAACCTCCGCATCCGTCCCAGCCTTCATAACGTGTATCGGGACCAACCTGTACCATTCCAAAAGGAAGCACAGCCCCGGGAAACGTATGCCCGTGACCGCCTGTCCCAACAAACGGATTGACGTATTGAGATGGATTTGGTCTCGCATCGGTCAGCTTATTCTGAACAACTTTATTTCTTGCGGCATCCGAATTGGTTTTCAATTCCTGGATTTGAGAAAAACCTGTCGAAGAATAAATAAGGGTAAATGCTATTAGAATATTTTTCATGCCGTTACTTTTTAATCGCTTTCCAGAACATGGAAGCTGCCGTACCGAGTACAGCGGCATTCATATCGTGAAGAGCCGAATTTCGAATTTCAATATGTCCCTGGTAAATCTGAAGCAGGTTTTCTTCCATGTGTTTCTTTACTTTTTCAGAGAAATAAGCACCGCTTTGTGCCAGTCCTCCAAAAAGAATGTATGCTTTCGGATTAGAAAAGGCTGCAAAATCAGCCAAAGCAATTCCCAGCATTTCTGCTGTGTAATCCACAATTTCACAAGCAAAC
>CAMLDR010000251.1 GCA_946478775.1 uncultured Flavobacteriales bacterium | reverse complement strand
AGGCTCCAATTTTCTCCCAATGCAAACCGGTAATCCGCGAAAATCCAAAGATGAGGTTCAAGCTTGAAATTATAGTTCACGCTGTCTTTGTATCTGAGAACAGGACTGTTCCATTGGGTCATACTTACGCCCACATTCCATTTCTCATGACGCAGGGCAATTCCGAAGTCGGAACTGAATGCCGGAGCATATTTATGATCTGTCAAAGTTTGATTTGTAGATTTGGGAATTTGGTAGTTCAATGTCTTGATTCCGCCTGAAACACCAATGGACAGGAAGAGTGACTTGATTGGGATGTGGTAGGCATAAGAAAGCAAACCGGTTTGGAATTCTTGTCCCGAATGGGAATCAAAGCGGTAACTGGCACCGATTCCACTGTTGATGCGATCCAGCTTCACCGCATAATTCGCACAAATGGTTTGCTGGTAGCGAAACGGTGCATAAACTGCTTTCATGCGGTAATCCTTCCAGGTCACCAGTGCCTGGTGTTTGTAGATTGCTCCCGTCATAGCCGGATTGGTGTGCTGATAATTGTTCCAGAACATCGCAAAAGTCGGTTCCTGCTGAGCACTGGAAAAGAAGGTGTTCGTGAAAAGTGTAACCGTTATGAGAAGGGTTTTTAGGTTTGTGTTCATGTTTCGTGGGTTTATCTCAATAAATTCGCGTGCCCGGTCAGGACTTTCTTCTCCGTAGTGTTATCTGCTTTGTATTCCAGTTTCCACCCGTAAACGCCGTCTTTTGAAGGCAATCCGTTGTAAGTTCCGTCCCAGCCCGCTCCGGCATCCAAAGAAGTAAACACGATTTCTCCCCAGCGGTCATAAATATCAAACCGGTATTCCAGCGGGTCGTAACCACATACAAAAACCGGATTAAAGGTATTGTTGTGCTCGTCTCCGTTGGGAGTAAAGGTGTTTGGAATGTAGTAGATGATTTCGTCTTCTGCGCGGTTTAGTTGAAGATTATCCCATAAAATGTAAGCTTGCCCTCCATTTAATGCAGAGTGTTGTTCAACATCAACGTAACCACATTGACCTCCGAGCATAATTGAATATATATCTTCTTGAGTTTTAAAAAACAAATAGGATGTACCCCATGATTCCTGCATTGTATAGCTGATCCTTCCAAGTTCTTTCCACCCAAAGCTTTCAGGGCAGTCATAAGTTTGAAGCGGAAAAGGATCACAGCTAGTTTTTCCAAATATTACCAGATTAATGGGAATTGGAGGCGTCTCTATCTCTGATATCGGAAGTGCTACATTTGCAGCAACATTGAATTCTAATAAATAAGTTTGACCGGCTAGTAGGGGGCCATTTAAACAGGTGCCAAGGTATTCCATCCAGTCCCAGTGAAACACTGTTGCAACACAATTGTTTCCATCCGGAATAGGTAATGGTACAAGGGTGGATACGTATCCGTTGGTAGAGAAAAGATCTGTCGTTGCAGAGTTGCCTGTTCCCAATTTTCCGCACAATTTAACTGGCTGTGGCCTGTAGGTATACAATTCACATCTTCAAAAGAAGGATTAGGAATCAATGAAATCTTAAAGGTATCCATCCGCGTACAAGGACAATCTTCGATATCATACAGATCAATCAAGCGATCTCCGTCATCATCAATGTTGTTATTGCAAATTTCCTGGCTGAAGGAAAAACTGCCGAGAGAAACAATCAGAAAGATTAGTATGAGCGGTTTCATTGAAATGAATAGTAAAGCATTTGTGGATCAAATATAATCAATTTTGGATAAAATGCACAAAAGTGAGAAAACATATTTGGTATTGCTTTTTGAATGATGTAGCTTTCCAAACTATTTCCGTTTCAAGGTCCATTTACCGGTATACAAAGAATCCGGGACATTGAATAATGCCCCCCGCAGCTGAAACTTGAAAGTTCCATTTTCTACGGTATATTTTCTAGAATCCTGTTCGTAATATCCTTCCAATTCAATAATTCCCTGCATCAATCCACTTTGATTGTTTAGAATACTAAAATTCGAAACCTTGATATTAACATCGCTGACTCCGATTAAAATTTGACCATTTACTTTATAAAGAACCGTTTCTCCTTTTAGCACATCTGTGTAAATGAGATCCTTCGAGTGTTTCAAATCCACTACGTCTTCAACTCCGCTATTCTTGTAACTTTTATTTCGTTTGTGTTTTTCAAACAAGTAACATTCTTTTTCCCATACATCACCGGAATCAAATTCTAAACGAAACAAATACTTGTTTTTGGCATTCTCCTTGGTGCATCCTTCGATCATATTTACTAATAAGATAACTATGATGCTCATTGATACAATCCCTTTCATGGCTCTACCCAGTTAAATTGAACTGATCCGTTGTATACGGTTTCTTGTTGTAAAGTAGCGTAATTTGTACCCTTGCTTGTATAGTTCACAATTAATTTAGACTCCTGAGTATCATATGAATCAACGGAACCACCAAAATATCCGGGTAATGGAAAATTTTTCGAGTAAAACCGGATCATTAAAGATTTAACACGTTTTGGAAAAGGACCGTTTACCAACATTGTTCTTTTCGATACCTTTATTTCTATTTTATCTACAACTTGATCTTTGATTTCAGTTGAAAAATAATAATTACCATCCAATATTCTTGGTCCATAAACCAAACATTGTATGGTGTCTTTTTGTCCATCGGAAAATGAGCGAATATTTATCATTTCATACTTTCCTTTTTTCATTTTACCCAACTGTTCTTTTTTACAGGAAGGCAAGATCAGTAAAAAAATGAGGATCAGACTGAACCATGTTAGTGTTTTTTTTTCCATTGTTATTGAATGTTAGAATAATGGAGTAAAACTGCACCTCACTTTAGGATGCAGCGTTACAAATTATTTACGTTTCAAGGTCCATTTACCAGTCAATACTGAATTAGTTAGTGGCTCACCATAAACATCGCGCCAAATGACTTCAAAATAACCATCCTCCACCATGTAGGCCCTCCCTTTTCGGGTATAAGCCCCTTCAAAATAAATGTCTCCGTGTTTTCCACCAATAATTGTTATTTGACCTGAACTGACTAATTTGTCATCTACTTTCAGAAAGAAATAATCATTAAATGCAGTGGTGTAGATGGCAGTAGGATTATACTGTTTCAATTTTTTTTCAGACACGATGCCATCATCCTTGTACACTTCACCATTATCAAACAGTAATTGCATTTCATATTCACGTTTCCCCCTTTCCTTAAGGCATCCGGAAACAAAAAATCCGATAAGTAAAAAGGCTATTAGTATCGATCTGATCATTGTTTTCTGTTTAATGTGAGACTACCAAATAGAGTATCACCTGATTCAAAATATACCGATAAATGATCCGAATCGTGCTCTTCATAAGCAATGGTTCCACCTATATTTACCTGTGCAGTAAAGCGACTGCTTGTAATTTTTTTATAAGTCCCAATATTAAAAGATTTAAGCGATTTATCCATTGATAATTCCTGTCTTACTTTGAGAATATAATAAGAAGAGTATATATAAGGTCCTGTTAGTTCTCCTGTAATAGTATCTTGAATCGAATTATTATTTAATACATAAACAAAATCAAACTTTCCGGGTGAGAAATCATCCAGAACGCCTTTTTCTTTTTTACAGGAGAACGCAACCAACAGGATCAAACTAAAACTTAACGATTTTAATATGCTTTGTTTCATTCAGTGACGGTGTTTCAAGTTGATTCAAATATAATCAATTTTCAATAAGCTGCACAAAAGTGAGAAAAATGTTTAATACTCTTGCACAGCAGCAGTCGGTATCTTCTCTTTTGTACAGGAAAAAACGATACTCATCCCAACGAAAGTCAGGATGAGTATTGGATATGTTGTGAACCCTTTCATTACATTCAATGCTGCTTCACGGCAATCTGTTTGCAGTCACAAGCATAATACGGCGTTAAATCCTGGATGTAGTAATTGATGTTGGTTTTATTGAAACGGAGTGGAATAGTATCATTATTCCAATTGTTATAGTAAGTGAATATTCCACTAGCTATTTTCCATCTTTTATTATTGGAATCGTATAGCGTATCCCCCCCCCCAATACGTACATACATAGGAAGATTATTAGCTGTGATTTGCTTGGCTGTGAATGTAAATTCCCCATCAAAATTTTCAAACCGAATCGAATCTCCATTCGCTGTAGTATCATGAATATGGGTCAAATCCATATCATACAAATACACTCCGGTTGTATCATAGACTTTGTAGTGTCCAGCAATCTTTTCCCACTTGGTAGGTTCAGGTGTAACCGGCGTGGGTGTTTTTTCCTTTGTACAGGAAAAAACAATACTCATCCCAACGAAAGTCAGGATGAGTATTGGATATGTTGTGAACCCTTTCATTACATTCAATGCTGCTTCACGGCAATCTGTTTGCAGTCACAGGCATAATACGGCGTTACATCCTGGATGTAGTAATTGATGTTTGTTTTATTGAAGCGTAAGGGAATGGTATCGTTGTTCCAGTTGTTGTAATAAGTAAATGTTCCGCCATTTAATTTCCATCGTTTATTATTGGAATCGTATAGCGTATCCCCCCCCCCAATTGCTACATACATTGGAATATTCCCAAACTCTTCCTGTTGAGTTGTAAATGTAAATTCCCCATCAAAATTTTCGAAGCGGATTGAATCTCTATTGGTAATATTGTTGTGAGTATGAATTAAATCCATGTCATACAAATACACACCGGTTGTATCATATACCTTATAGTGTCCAGCAATTTTTTCCCATTTAGTGGGTTCGGGTGTAACCGGTGTCGGCGTCTTTTCCTTGGTACAGGAAAAAACGATACTAACCCCGGCTATGAAAGCCAGGATTAGTATCTGATATTTTTTAATGAAACCCATTTTTACATTTTTACTACTTTCCGTACCACATAAGTTGTCTCGGAGTAAATACGAATATAATATGTTCCGGTGGAATAATTTGTTAACGAGAAGCTTTGATTGAGCACTTTCTCCTTGCGGGAGAGCATAACACCCTTGTCATCGAATACCTGGTAATGCAGCTCTTCCGATCCGGTCCCTGAAACCTTTACTACATCCGTTGTGGGGTTCGGAAATAAAGTCAACACTTTATCCAAACGCTCCCGATCTGCTTCA
>CAMLDR010000250.1 GCA_946478775.1 uncultured Flavobacteriales bacterium | reverse complement strand
GGGTAATCACTTACCAAAAGCTAACCGTTGAAATGTGCCAGGACGAAGGATGTAATTACATTTTACGCGGACTTAGAGATGTGAAGGACTTTAATTACGAGGTTCCGATTGCCCTGATGAACCGGGACATGACAGCGATAGAAACTGTTTTCCTGATCCCCGAGACTTCTCTTTTTGCGATCAATGCTACCATTATCCGGGAAATCTATAAAAATGGCGGGAAAATTGATAAGTATGTAACAAATTTCGATCAACTCGTTAATTAGACATGAACAAATACGCTTTCCTTTTTTTCGTTTCCATTCTATTTTCTCAAACCTACGGCCAGGCTCTGACCGAGATCAACGGGTTTGCCCCTGCTTACGTAGGAAAAGAAATAGAACTTTACCAGATTTCTGATTTCATTACCATGCGGGAAGAACGAATCGCTTCTTCAACCGTAAAAACCGACAGTTCATTCAGTTTGGTATTCAACTTGGACGAAACCCGTAAACTGATCCTGAAAGCCGGGAATAACAAAGCGAATCTCTTTGCTGTTCCTTCCGGGAAATACGAAGTACTGTTCCAGGAAAAAAACAAATACGATCCTTACAATCCTTCCGGGAACTTTGTGGAATTGATCTTCTACAATTTGGGAAAAGAAGACATCAATTACAAAATCCTGGAATTCAACCGCTGGAACGACGAATTTGTTGCGCGTTATTACACCAAGCACAACGCAGACACTAAATACTTCGTAGCCCGATTGGATACCTTTAAACTGGCAGTTGAAAAATACTACAAAGCCGATACCAACGATCGTTATTTCAACTATCACCGGAAATACACCATTGCAAAACTGGACGACCTTCGTTTTATGGGAAACCGGAACCAGTATGAAAAGTATGATTTTTACATTAAACCGACTCCTGTTTATTACCAGAATGAGGCTTATATGCAATACATCCAGCACTTCTATGAAAAGCTATTGCCGCGCATAAATTCAGAATTGAACAACCGGATTTACCTGGGAATACTGAAATCAAGTCCAAGCGCCATTTACAACGCCATGGGGAAAGAATATACTTTGCACAGCAATTACAAACTGCGGGAGCTGATCATGCTCAAAACACTTTCAGAGTGTTATTATGACAAAGATTTTCCGCAAACCAACATATTGACAATCCTCGATAGCGTTTCAAAAGGTTCTTTGTTCCCCGAAAATAAAATCCTTGCTCAGAACCTCCGGTTCAGGCTCACAGAATTAAGCCCCGGATCAAGAGCACCTGATTTTCTACTAAAAGACGAAGGAAAGGACCTGACAATTCAAAGCTTCCAAAAGAAATACCTGTATTTGTTTTTCGTGGACCCTTCCAGTTTGGATAACATGAAACAACTGAACCTGTTAAAACCGATTTACGAACGCTACAAAGACAATTTCAGTTTCGTAATGGTATACAAGGACAAACCGGAAACAGACTTTACCAAGCTAAAGAATGAATTCCCCTGGACGGTAATCTCAAGTAAAGAGTCGAATTCGATTTTCAAAAACTACAATGTGGTCAATTATCCGTATTACGTATTGATCGATCCTTTCGGTTATGTGATCAGCGCCCCTGCTCTTGGACCCATTCCAAACGGAGCCTACGATACGATCGACAAAACCTTCTTCCTCATCCAAAAAGCATTGAAAGAAGGTGGAAATGGCTCAGATCGCTAAATGGAAAGACGGTAATTCGCGAATTGTCCTGGTCGCACTTAACACTCGTGACTGATCATAATTTAGTCTTTCCGCCGAGGCGAACTGTCGCTTTTTCTTATTTTTACAAAAAAAATGAACCAATGCGTTACAATCTCAGTGAAGTAACAGCGATTATTCGCGATCGAAGAACCATATATCCGGAACAATACAGTACTCGCAAAATTCACAAAGAGCAAATAGAATTGCTGCTAAACAATGCTGTTTGGGCTCCTACCCATGGAATGACGCAGCCTTGGAGGTTTATTGTATTCCAGGACAATGCACTGAACGAACTATCGGAAGCATTGGGAAGTACCTATCTTTCAGAAATTCCAAAAGAAAAACAAGTAGACAGTAAGTTGGGGAAATTGATGAGCCGTCCAAAACTGGCAAGTGCCGTGATAGCCATCATATTGAACAGGGAAGAAGATACGCGCATTTCGGAAGAAGATGATTTTGCTGCTATTTCCTGCGCTGTACAAAATATGCACCTAACAGCCACTGCCCAGGGAATCGGGGCATTCTGGTCCACACCCGGAATTATGAAGTTCGAACGCTTCAATCAATTCCTGGGACTCGAAAAAGGACAACGCTGCATAGGGTTGTTTTACCTGGGATACCCGGCAATCGAATGGCCAAAAGGTCAGCGAAAACCCATTGAATACCTCACGGAGTGGAAACAATAACTCCGTTAAATCAGCGTTAATCTACCAACGAATTAAAAGAAAAACCCGTTTATACAAGAAGAAAAGAGAAAAAGTACAATGCAAAAATTCATATTCATCTTATTTATATGTGCTTTTTCTGTCGTTTCATACGGACAAAAACGAAAAAAGGAGCGGTTTCCCTCCTACTTCGGAATTGTTGCAGCCCCTGTCATTCCTAATAATTTTATTGGTGCGGTTCACACCGAACTAATTGACAGTACCGGATCAATGACAACGGATTTTCACAACAAGTGGGGATTTACTTTCGGAGCAACTATCCGGATCGGTTTAACTAAAAACATCAGCCTAGAAACAGGTATTTCCCAGGTAAGAAGAGTTTACAATGTGGGGGTTTCAATCCCTGATTCGGGAATTTACGACAGTCAAAAATTGTCCTTTATCAATTACGACGTTCCCCTGAATGCGCTTTTCTACGTTAAAATGACCGAAAAATGGTATGCTGATGCTTCCCTTGGAGTTTCCATCACGCATTATCCTTCGGATGTTCAGGACTCCATGCTTCCCGAAGCTAAAAAGGCCATTTTCATCCAGGGAAGAAGAACTGAAAGCACGCATTTTGCATTTAATGCCGGGATCGGGTTTGAATACCGTACCGAGAAAGCCGGTACATTCTTCCTAGGATTTGGCGCAAAAGTTCCTTTTAAACCGCCGCTTTTTGGAGTTTCCATTTTAAGACAAAGTGGTACATCCAAACAGTTCTTCGCTTACAAACCCATTTCAGCAGGTTATTTCACCATTGATTTCAGGTATTTTATTCCTACCCAAAAAAAGAAGAAAGATCCTGTCAACAAACCCATTATAGAATAGATGGAACTTCCACAAAGAGTCAAAGAACTCATTGAAACATTTCATTTAAAAAGTCATCCCGAGGGTGGCTTTTATGCTGAAATGTACCGTTCTTCCGAAACCATTTCCGGAAAAGACCGAAACTTGCTCACAAGTATCTATTTCTTAGTCACAGGAGACAGTGTTTCCAGGTTTCACCGGATCCAATCGGATGAATGCTGGTATTTCCATGAAGGATCTCCCCTGCTTGTTCATAGTATTTTGCCGAATGGCGAGCACCGGGTTACGGAATTGGGTTTGGATCTGGCACAAGGTGAAGTTCCTTTTCACGTAGTTCCGGCACACACTATTTTTGGTTCCCACCTGAAAAACAACGAAGGATATGCATTTGTTTCGTGTGCAGTTGCTCCGGGTTTTGATTTCAGAGATTTCGAACTGTTTTCTTCAGAAGAATTAACGAAGCTTTACCCTGATCATCACTCCATTATCACTAAATTGACATAAGATGTCAAAATGGAAGATTTACTTGTTGGGATTCGCCACTTTGCTGATGGCACCGCTTGGCTGGTTGCTTTGCGGGATGCCCGAAATAAGCAACTTCCTGCAGCTCGACCGCATTTTTACTGTCTGGACAGCCATTGGGGTCGAATACGGTGTTGCATTCGGGATTTTTATGCTCATCCTGACAAACACTGAAAAAGCGCGAAAGAGTTTTTCCGTTCAGCATCAATTGATCCGATCTATGCGGTTAAACATAGTGGATATTCTTTTCCTGTCGCTTTGTGCCGGATTCGGAGAAGAAATCCTGTTCCGGTTAGCTGTGCAGCAATGGCTTCCGCCGGTTCTGGCTTCCATCGCCTTTGTGGCCATTCACGGTTATATCAATCCGATGGACCTGGAAACCACCAAATACGGATTGCTGGTCTGTTTGTTTATCCTGGTTTTGAGTTTTGCCATTTCAGGCGAACAGGGACTTTGGTTTTGTATCGCCGCTCATGCAAGCTACGATTTCGTGTTGTTCTATTTTTGGGGACGCGATCAGGGCTCAATATAAATCACCAGGCGGTTTGTCTGCTGTGATAAAAAGCAAATGGGAAAAACGATTGAAGGATCAGCCTTTATCTTCTCCATCATTCTTAAAGTACATGCCGATTCGGGAACGCGAAGCATCGCACCCGCATACTGCAAATTCAGTTCCCTCAATCCACGCATGTATTGCATCGAATCCGGCAGTTTATACAGGTTATTGAAACTCAGATCCATAAATTGCATCGATGCCAAATAGCCCAGGTCTTCCGGAAGCTTTCGGATAGAATTTCGATTCACTTCCAGCTGTTCCAGTTTTTTGAGACTTCCCAGAGAATCAGAAACATACACCAGCTTGTTATTCGAAAGAAACAAGCGTTCCAGGTTTTGAAGCCTGCAAATACAATCCGGAATGGAATCAATGTCATTATAAGCCAGGCTGAGCACTTTTAAGTTCTTTAAACCACAAATTGCCTTAGGAAATGATTTCATGTGATTACGTCCCATGTAAAGCACCTCCAGGTTCGACAGGTTTACAATTTCACTGTCAATATCTGTAATCTGATTCCCAAAAAGGGAAATTTTCGTAATGGTGGAATCGTAATACAACTCAAACGGAACTGCCCCAAGGCGCTTGTGATCCATAAAAACTTCTCTTCCATCTGTTCTTGTGGAAGTTACCACAGAGCAAGCTGTTCCTGTTAACGCAACCAATAAGATCAATAAGAGTTTCTGCATCACAACCCGAAAATACAACAATAAAACAGTAGGGGCGAAAAATTTTTCGCCCCTACTGTTTCTACCAGACAGAATTCTATATTGAATTAAACCATTTGGCATAATTTGTGTCTTAATCCTGATAATCATTAAAA
>CAMLDR010000249.1 GCA_946478775.1 uncultured Flavobacteriales bacterium | reverse complement strand
AGATAAGCATGGCAAGTTATTCCGTTATGATGCAAAAAAAACAAGGGAGTTATTCCAGGTTCAAGATGATTGGCTTTTCACCGGTCGTCCTGATTCAGCTGCTATAGCCATTAAGGAAATAGCTATTTTTCCTGAGAAGGGTAAAAAGTTTACCTATACGCATGATTCGCAGATTCTGCAATTTGCATTAATGGAAATCAATCACAACCGTTTTTTTTGTGTAAACAACTACGTATTTGACGTGGATAAACCTTCTAAAAAAGTTCAATTTACAGGCTATACCGGGATGTATAATGTAAGAGGAGAACTTTGGATTACCACCTTGACGGGTACCTACCGGTTTAAGAATCCGGGGAAAGCAGATTTCACCAGGCCCGATGGAATTTACCTGAAAGATCAAAAGGTGACCGGGGTCGCAAAAGACTCCGAAGGGGGATATTGGTTTTCTACCCTGGACAAAGGGATTTACTATACTCCATGTTTGGATATTATCAATTGGATTTCTCCCGAAAAGGAGAGCCAGGGTACTATTCATGATATTAACGGAATCGGGAATGAGGTGTATTATTCCTCAGCTTTCGGGTATTACAACCTGAGAACAGGAGAACAACTGTTGAAGGTCACAGGGGCCAGGAATGTAATTGGGATTTGGAATGACAAACTGATGCTCGCGAACAACATTCCTTTTTTTCTCTCCACATCAATTAAAAAGGAGAAATGGGGGTTTAATGTAGCTCAATTCCAGGGCTGGACGAATGACCGGGAAGGGAATTTTTATACATCTTACGTAATGCCCTTAAAAATCCATAAAAAAACGGGATCCCAGGAAGAATTACTCGGTCGTTCCCAGGTTTACAATGATAAAAAATACGCGGCACATCACTTTAAATCCCTGGCTTTTGATGAAAACGGGGAATTGTATGCAGGATCACTGATTGGTTTGTTCCGGATCCGGAAAGGAAATGTGCAAAAATGCAGGCTTCCGGGAGATCTGGACCGTATTCGGATTACTGACTTGAAATACCACAAAAAGTGGGGCCTGATTGCAGCAACCAGAGGCAAGGGGATTATTTTGCTCAAAAATGAGAAGTTCATTGGAAAAATAGGAGAGGAAGACGGCCTGCTTTCGAATCAATTGAATGTTATTTATGTGGATAAAGCCGGAAATATTTACGCTGCTTCAAACGAAGGGATTTCTAAAATTGTTCAGCTTGAAAATCACCAGATTCGTGTTTTTAATCTAACGGAATTGAATGGGCTGGCTTCTTCGGAAGTAAGTGCTATTTTTTCCAATAAGGATGGCGTTTATGTTGGAACAAGAAAAGGGATCACATTAATCCCGTCGTCATATAGGTGGACGAAAACTTCACACGAAAAGCAGATGACCATTCAAACCGTTTTCACCAACGGAAAGAAAGTGGCACATTTCAAAAACGGAATGGAGTTTAATTCGTCTCATAAAGTCATTCGCTTTTTGCTGAAAACAACCAATTACAAAACACAGCGCAAACAGCCCTACAAGTACCGCTTCCGGAAATCTGATCCCTGGTCGGTCGGATTCAACGGCGAATTAATTATGATCAATCCGGCATTTGAAAGTTATGAATTGGAGATCCAATACCAAAATGAATACGGAAGCTGGAGTAAAACGCATATACTGATCAGATTTTCCATTCTTCCTCCTTTTTATTCTACGTGGTGGTTCACAGCATTGATCGTACTGGCAATTTTAACCATTAGTTTTCTGTTCTTCCGGTACCGTTTGAAAGTGATCCAACGCCGAAATAAAATTCAAAGGGATATGGAACTGCTTGAACAAAAAGCACTTTTGGCGCAAATGAATCCTCATTTCATTTTCAATGCCTTGAATTCCATTCAAAGTTTTTTACTCTACAACGAAAATGAACTCGCAGAGCGTTATTTGCTGAAACTATCAAAACTGATCCGTTTAACACTGACTAATTCAAGAGAAACGGAAATTACAATCCAAAAAGAAATTGATTCGCTGCAAATGTACCTGGAATTGGAGCAAATGCGTTTCAAAAACCGGTTTGTATTTCATTTTGGGATTTCCCTAACCAAGGAAGATTTGAATAAGTTTATTCCACCCATGCTGATCCAGCCATTTGCAGAAAACGCCATTATTCATGGATTCAAAGGATTGGAAAAAGGAGGGGAAATTCAACTGAATTTTAAGCAAATCAATGCCAATCGTTTAATTGTTGAGATCATCGATAACGGGATTGGATATGGTAAAGCAAATGTACAGGATTCAGGGCATAAATCCTATGCAACTCAAATCACTTCCGAACGGTTGAATCTGTTTAAAGAAAGGTACCAATCGGAGTTTGATTTTTCGATTGAAGGGTTGGAAGAGAACCGGGATTTGCACGGTACGAAAGTGACGATCTCCATCCCGATTTTTCAAGCATAATGATTGCAGGAACCGTTTTCAATGGGAACAACCGACAGTTAAGTCTTTAGTTTGAAAAAAAGAAATACCTTTGCATCGAAGAAAAAATCAAACCTTTGAAAATGAAAATTTACTGCCTGATAATCACAATCCTAACGGGGAATCTGCTCTTTGCACAGGAAAAAATCGAATTCCTGAAAGTTCCGAAGGAAGCTCAGAAAACCACCAAGTTCTTAAGTGCTTATCTGACAAAGAGTTTGGTAGATGACAGCACCAAGGCTGTTCACATCTATCAGTGGATTACACACAATATTTCCTATGACTACAAGGCCATTGCAAATGGAAAACCACTGGAATACAAATCTGCCGGAGCTGTATTGAAATCGAAAAACACGGTTTGCCAGGGATACAGTGCTTTGACGGTTGAATTGTTAAAGAATGCCGGTATTGAGGCAACTACAGTGGAAGGATATACCGCTCAATTTTTGTCGGATTCCATTCCCCTGATTGCAGGTTCAGATCATGAATGGGTTGCTTTTAAAGTGGACCGTAAGTGGTATTTGTGCGATCCCACCTGGGATGCCGGTTATATTGGGCGGATTCCGAAGTACAAGGAAGATCTCCTGAAGAAGGAGAAAATGGCGTTGAAGCGGCAGAAAAAACTGGCCAAGATCACCAAAGAAAAACGCAAGAAGGTAAAGCAGTACAGATGGGATAAAAAGGACAAGAAGCAAGACGAAAAGAACGAGAAGAAACGCGGTTCCTACAAATCGGAGATTGGTTTTGTCCGGTATCCGTCTTTGGAGAATTTCATGGTTGAACCAGGCCTTTTTGTCCAATCCCATTTACCATCCCAACCTGAATTTCAGTTGAGAGAACATCCCGTTTCGATGCAGGACTTTACGCGTAGAACAAAGAACTGGGACTCCATTCTTGAAAAGAAGAAAGGGAAGCCGGTAGATTTTGAAACCTATGTTTCGGAATATACTGCTATGAATTTGAACGATAAATGGATCAAGGTGGCCAAAGACGGATTAACCTTCAATCCGGCTAATTACAGTTCCATGGCAGTGCACCACTTTAACTACATGGGCTTGCATTTAAACGATAAGTTCCGGAAGGAGTTTGAAATTATTGAAAAAGACCACCTGCACGAAGAGTTTGTCAACCTGAGAGACATTAATGACAGCGTGGCACTTTACAGTAAAGCTGCAAAGAAGATCAATAAATCAGCTTATGCAATCAGTAAGCGGATCATTTCTGCGGAAACCAAGATTTTCAAAACAACGGATAAGCCGGCCAACGGACTGGTGAAGAAAGTGATTTCAGAACAGAAGAAAAGTGTTTCACAACTGGGAAAGGAAAAATCCAGAATCTCTAAAGATCTCAGCTTCATCCGGGAGAAAATGGGTAAGCTAATGCTTGAATCTAGCAGCTATTCCACTCCGGTGATCCCGATAGCTGTCGGGATTGATTCCACTTTGGTGCCACCCTCATTCGGTAAGTGGAAAGACAGTTTGTTTTATTCTATCCTGCGGATTGACAGCTTAAGGAGAGGATGGGATGCACTGGCGCATCAGGATAAAACGTTTGAGGATCGTTTTAAGTCGCTGAAAGTTGCCTATGAAATGAGTTATACCAATCTCCAAATTCTCAATTCGGCTCCCATTTATTACAGTGATTCGATCATTTTGTATGATGCTCAGATCGCAGACGGATTAAATAGTTTGTACCGTTTCCATAAACAAACCTATGATTCTTTGATGTATCCTGCTGAAATCAATAAGGAATACAAAATCCTGGAGAAACTGATTAAAAGAGGTACAACAGGATTGAAGGTTTACGCGAAGAAAAACCCGAATTACAAGTATGCCGAAATGAATAAATATTTGAATTCATTGAATTACCAGACGTTGGCCTTGATGGAAACGGATTTGAGAACATTTAATTCCGATCGGGCTGAATTGATACGCTTGGAAAATTATTACGAAGGGCATTATCAGACCATTCAGAAAAACCTGGAGAAGGAAAAAGAGTTTAAGGCGAAGAACGCCGAACATAATTTTGAAGTCCTGGAAAAGAACAAGGAGCGCACGGATGAACTGTTTGACAAGATCTTAAAGGCAAGTGAAAAAACCGAAGATTTCTTTCAGAAGACGTTGGGAAGCAGACCAAGATAAAAACAGCAGATAAAATTGGTGGGCACGCGATTAATCGTGTGCCCACCAATTTTTTTAGTTGGAAGATTTTATTCTACAATAACAATGTAATTATTCTTTTTCCCTTTGCCTAAAAGGATGAATTTCTCATTGATCAGATCGCCCGGTCCAACTAAAGTACCTTCACTTACTTTGTCTTTATTCAAAGAAATCGCATTGGCCTTTAATTCGCGTTTTGCTTCTCCGTTTGATGGCAGGAAGCCCGTTTTTGCTGATAATAGGTCAACTATACTAATTCCTTCCGTTAATTCGGAACGCTTAATGGTTGCCATTGGAACGCCGTCAAAAATACTTAGGAACGTATCATTTGATAGTTTCTTCAAATCTTCCGAAGTGGATTTCCCAAACAGGATATTGGAAGCAGCGATAGCCATCTCCAAAGCTTCTTTTCCATGAACACGGACCGTTACTTCTTCTGCGATTGCCTTTTGCAAAGTGCGCAGGTGAGGAGCTTCACTGTGTTCTTTTTCGATGGCTTCGATTTCTTCTTTTGTCTTTAAGGTATAAAAGCGAATCAATTTAGCT
>CAMLDR010000248.1 GCA_946478775.1 uncultured Flavobacteriales bacterium | reverse complement strand
AATGGTAAACGGATTTAATTTTTTCACTTTTCAGAAAATGTATAACCAACACCTTTAATGGTACGAATATACGATTCTCCTAGTTTCTCTCTTAATTTTCGGATATGAACATCAATGGTGCGTTCACCTACAATGGTTTCGTCGCCCCAAACAGTTGTCAGGATTTGCTCACGTGTAAATACTTTTCCGGGCCTGGAAGCCAGCAATTCGATCAGTTCAAATTCCTTTTTAGGCAATTGAATTTCTTCATCGTTCATGTATACCAGGAATTTCTCCCGATTAACCGTAATGGAAGAAGTTTTGATTTCCGCTTCAGCACCATTGATGCGTCCGGCCCTTCTCAATAATGCTTCTACTTTCGAAACCAATAAACGTGGTCGGATGGGCTTGGTAATGTAATCATCTGCTCCTGCTTCAAACCCTGCAACCTGAGAATAATCTTCGGCCCTTGAAGTAAGAAAAGCAATTAAAGGGGATTTAAGCTGCAAATCCTGTCGAATAGTCTGACAAGCCTCGATACCATCCATTCTGGGCATCATTACATCCATCAGTATGAGATCAGGTGATACTTTTTGAGCCATTTCAACTCCTTCGAGTCCATCATTGGCAACAAATACTTTATATCCTTCCCGCTCCAGATTATACTGCAAAAATTCCAGAATATCTTTTTCGTCATCCACTAAAAGTATGGTTTGTCCCTTACTCACTTGCATTGTGCTCCTTGTTAATGTTCGAGGCAAAAGTATCCTTAGCACTTTCCTTTATAATTACTGCTGTGTTACGAAATAATTAATTAAATCAGGGCGCATTATTTTAATGTTAAGAATTTGATCCTGCCTGTTCTCTCTTGTGAAGCGAACGAATTGATTAACTTTGCCCTATGACATTTCGATATGCTCTGGAACTCGCTTATCGCGGAACGAATTATCATGGCTGGCAAATTCAGCCGAATGCGTCTTCCGTTCAGGAAGAAATGGAACTGCGGTTATCCCGGTTAATGGGAAATAACCCGGTTTCGGTAGTGGGCTGTGGCAGAACGGATACGGGTGTGCATGCTTCTTACTATGTGCTTCATTTTGATGTGTTTAAAGAACTGGATGCCGAGCAATTGGTTTATAAATTAAACAAAATGCTGCCGGACGATGTGGGGGTGTTTTCGGCTCAAAAGGTAAGCGAAGAATTTCATGCACGGTTTTCAGCGACTTCCCGGACATATCATTACTTTGTTCATCAAAAGAAAGACCCTTTTTCATTGGATAGTTATTTCCTGGGGCCGGAAATTGATTTTCAAGCCATGAACCAAGCTGCAACAATTTTATTGGGAAAGCAGGATTTTACCTCGTTCTCCAAATTGCATACGGATGTAAAAACAAATATTTGCACCGTTTCACGAGCTGAATGGAAGCAATTGAACGAACATCAGTGGCACTTTGAAATAACAGCAGATCGTTTTCTGAGGAATATGGTAAGAGCGGTAGTGGGCACTTTATTGGAAGTTGGCAACGGGAATTTAAACCCGAAAGACCTGGTAAAAATCATTGAGTCTAAAGATCGTGGAGAAGCTAAATTATCTGTACCTGCCAAAGGATTGTTTTTAGTCGATATCCGCTATCCGGAAGCGCTGTTTTTTAGAACTAAAAACAAGATAAGTGATTAGTTTTCAAAAACATATCACGATTTTTTTGACTTTCTTCTTAGTGGGTGTTTCCATTGCACAAACCAATTGGGAGCCGGCTTACAGAACTTTTTCAATTAAAGAAGGACTGCCCAGTTCGGAAACTTATTTTGTTTACCAGGGAAGTCAGGGATATATCTGGTTTTGTACGGATCGCGGCGTGGTAAGATACGACGGGTTTAAAATGGAAGTACTGACCACTAAAAACGGACTTCCTGATAACGTCATTTTTTGGATTTACGAAGATTATAAAGGACGAATCTGGTTCATTAGTTACAACGGTCTGTTAAGTTATTATGATTGTGAAAAGCACCGCATTATCAAGTACAAATACAATCATCTGATCTCAAGATACATTGGAAATAATTTGTATCCATCCAAAACATTTTCGATAGACAAAAAAGACAACGTATACTTCAGTTCGGGTAATAACGGGATACTGAAAATTGATCGGAAGGGGAAAACAAAGGTGTCCACTTTTGGAAGTGATTGTTGGACTTTTGATAAGGTAAACGGGGGTTACCAAACGACTTTTAATTTGAATAAGACCAAGGGAATAGCTCCGGATATTTGTGAGCTTACGATCCGGAAAAACGGGAAATTCCAAAAAAAAGTAGTTAGCTGCACGGTATTTAAGAAACAGATGCAAAGTGCCCTTTCCGAATTGAAGCTGCATCAGGGATTGGAAATTGCCCGGATTCAGGATTGCTTTTTTGATTTGAGATTTCCTGATAAATTGATTCGGTTTCCCGGAACTACCGGATATTTTTCTATCGGGTCTGATTTATGGATAACAACAGTGAATGGAGCTTATAAGTTGAAAAATAGTGCTAAGCATGGACTTTTAAATGCTCCCCAACAACACTTTTTAGAAGGATTTAAAGTTTCTTCTGTTTTCAGGGATAGGGAAAAAGGATTGTGGTTTTCTACCCTGGATAAAGGAATCGTTTACATGCCGAATTCAATCGTGAAAAATATTTCTGTCTTTGAAAACTCGAAAGAAATAGATGTAACTCATGTCGTTGTTGATTCGAATAGAGATATTTTTTATTCCACTCATTTGGGAGTATTCAGACTGAAGGACCATTATCCTTTATTAACAGCTAATCATATTTCAAGAAACATTATTTCGCGGTTCGGTAATATCATTCTTTTGCCAAAAATCAGTAATAAACTTTCCATTGATGTGAAAGGAAAAAAATACTGGAGGATACCTAATTATTATGACAATTTTAATGAGCAAGATACAAGTATGCTGATCTGTGCTTCCATGGTAATGCGGATTCACCGGAACGGAAAGATGGAAACGCTCTATGATTATTTTGCATCAAAGAGATACCATAAGAACCTCCATCATTTTTTTGAAACAGTTTGTTCGTCGGATAAAGGACTTGTTTTTGTCGGAAATGCAAAAGGCTTGTTTTGTTTAAAGAATGGTCTTTTGGATAATTCAATGTTTCCAAAGGTGATCCAAAACAACCGTGTTTCTTGTGTCCGGTACTCCAAAGAGTTGGGTTTGGTCATTGGAACCAGGGGAGAAGGAGTGTATGTTTTCAAAGACGGTAAAATAACCAATCACATTACCAGTGAAAACGGCTTGGTGAGTGATCAGATCAATAAAATTCAATTGGAGAAAAACGGGAATACTTGCTGGATTGCTACAAATAGCGGTGTTTCAAAGGTGTTCTTTATTGGGAATAAATATGTACGGATCCATAACATCTTAGAGGCGAATGGTCTTGCCACCAATGAGGTAAACTATATTTGCCTGGACGGGCAAACCGTTTTTTTGGCTACCAAAAAAGGGATTTCGAAATTTCCTGCGGATCTGAGTTTTTTGATCAATCCATTAAAAAAGCAGGTTTCCGTAAAAGAATTGAGGGTGGACGGGAAAGTTATCTATCCGAAATCTAAAAAACTGGAAGTTGCAAGTGATTCAAAGATGATCCATATTGAACTGCGCTCAACTAACTACAAAAATCTGGATGGTCAAAGATACAAGTACCGTCTCCTGGCGAATGATAAATGGACCTATGGGAATACGGGCAGTATTGACTTTTATGATTTGACTTCAGGAGAATACCATTTGGAGTTGTCTTATTTGAACGATAACGGTATGTGGCAAAAGCCTTATGGGATATTAAATCTTCAAAAGCACCCTAAATTTGTGGAAACGATCTGGTTCTACCTCTTACTAGTTCTAAGCAGTTTCCTGGTTGCATTTACCGTTTTCCGGATCCGGGCCGTTCAGATCAACCGCCAGCGAAAATACAAACGTCAGATTGAGAAGTTGGAACAAAAAGCTTTATTGGCCCAAATGAACCCGCATTTTATTTTCAACTCCCTGAATTCCATTCAAAGTTTCCTCGTGTATAACGAAAACGACCAGGCAGAAAAATATTTGCAAATGCTTTCTCAGCTGATTCGAATGACCTTGAATAATTCCCGTGAAAGTGAAGTCACTATCCGGCAGGAAATAGAGGTGCTGACAAAGTATGTGGAGCTCGAAAAAATGCGTTTTAAAGACCGTTTTAATTTTGAGTTCACGATTTCATTGACTCATATTGAGCTTCAGAATTATATTCCGCCCATGCTGATTCAACCCTTTGTAGAAAATGCCATTATCCATGGGTTCAAAGGCTTGGAGATTGCCGGTAAACTGGAGATTGACTTCAGGGAAGTAGCAGAGAACAGGTTGGTAGTTATTGTCACTGATAATGGAATCGGATATCAATCGAAAGCGGAAAACCCACTGAGCCCGGAACATAAATCTTATGGAATGCAGATTACTTCTGAAAGATTAAGCCTTTTCAAAGAAAAATACAATACTGAATTTGATTTCACAATAGAAAATTTGACCGACGAAAAGGGTAAATCAACCGGTACGAAAATTATCATTTTGATCCCGGTTTTCAATAAAGATTAAATGGCGGACACTGGAAAAAAAGTATTTTTGAAGGACATGAAGGAACTTCCCCGGGTTAAAAAAATCTGTCTGCAGATTCTTATACTAGTGTTATTCGGACAAGTAGCTCTTTCACAGGAAAAGCTGTGGGAACCGGCTTATATGAACATTTCCGTGAATGATGGCTTGCCAAGTTCGGAGACTTATTATGTGCATCAGGATAGAAACGGCTATATGTGGTTCTGCACAGACCACGGCGTCGTAAAGTATGATGGGTTCCGGTTACAGGTCTACAATAAATCAAACGGTCTTCCCGATGAGGTGGTTTTTAGAATCTACGAAGATTACAAAGGTCGGGTGTGGTTCTATTTGTATAGCGGCAAATTGGCGTATTATGATCCCCTAAAAAAGAAAATAATCTCCTATAAATACAATGATCAGATAGAACAATTGAATCATGGTGATTTTAACCACCGAAAAGAATTTACGGTGGATAAAAATGACAATGTTTACTATGCCGGTATTTATAAACTCGGAAGAATAGATAAGCATGGCAAGTTATTCCGTTATGATGCAAAAAAAACAAGGGAGTTATTC
>CAMLDR010000247.1 GCA_946478775.1 uncultured Flavobacteriales bacterium | reverse complement strand
TGTAGATCTCTTCCGCTTTAGCCATGGACCATTGTGCAGTTAAGCCTGCTACTTCCGAATAACAATTGATGACGCCACCCGCGTTCAAAGCAAAATCAGGAGCGTAAATGATCCCTTTGTCTTTTACCAGCTGACCGTGAATATTTTCATTCGCCAATTGATTGTTTGCGGCTCCGGCAATGATGGAACACTTCAGACGATTAATGGTATCGTCATTGATAGTTGCTCCTAAAGCACAAGGTGCATAAATATCCATCGGCACATCGTAAATCTCGTCTAAACCAACCACTTTTACTCCGTATTGGTCAGATACTCTTTTCAAAGTCTCCTGGTGAATATCCGTGATCGTTACTTCAGCTCCCTCAGAAACCAGGTGCTTCACTAAGTATTCACCCACGTGTCCAACTCCCTGAACAGCTACTTTTTTACCAGCCAGTGAATCAGAACCGAATTGCTGGTTTGCGCAGGCCTTCATTCCCATGTAAACTCCATAAGCAGTTACAGGAGAAGGATCACCGCTTTTTCCGGGTAAACCAACTACGTGATTTGTTTCCATAGAAACCCAAACCATATCAACCGGAGAAATACCCACATCTTCTGCAGTAATGTACTTTCCAGCCAATGAGTTCACAAATTTCCCGAAACGACGGAACAAAGCTTCCGACTTCATAGAACGAGAATCGCCGATGATCACTGCTTTTCCACCTCCCAGGTTCAATCCGGAAATCGAATTCTTGTAAGTCATTCCTCTTGAAAGACGCAATACATCATTCAAAGCCTCCATTTCATTGTTGTACATCCACATACGGGTTCCTCCCAAAGCAGGCCCTAGAACGGTGTTATGTACAGCAATAATTGCTTTCAGACCAGTCGCAGTATCGTTACAGAATAACAATTGCTCGTGGTTATACATACTCATTTGAGAAATAACGGGGTTTTCAGCCAGATTTAGATCTTTGACTTCTTTTACTTCAAACATACGCGACTTTTAATCTTTTATTTCAATGCGAATGGCTAATTTTGTAATTCGAACAAAATCGCATTAGCGCTCGCAAAAATAGGAAATTTATCGAATGAAGTCTCTAAGCTATTTAAACAAATATTTATACAAATACCGCTGGCGTTTGCTTCTTGGCATCCTCTTCATTATTGCCGGCAATTACTTTGCAGCAAAAATCCCGGTTTTTGTAGGTGAATCCATGAACTTTCTTTCAGGAAAAACCCAATTAAGTCCCGGAGAAAGTCTTTTCTGGACCGTACTGGGACTGGCGGGGCTGATCATCACTTTTAACATAATTAAGGGATTCTTCCTCTTCCTGACCCGTCAAACGCTCATTATCATGTCGCGATACATTGAATTTGACCTGAAGAATGAGATCTTTGAAAAATACCAGCAGCTCGATTATGGTTTTTATAAAAGACAATCAACGGGTGATTTAATGAACCGGATTTCGGAAGATGTTTCGCAGGTACGTCAATATTTGGGACCGGGAATCATGTACACCATCAACCTGATTGCACTTTTCCCGTTCAGCTTGTATGAAATGCTGAAAATCAATACCGAATTAGCACTTTACGCACTAGCACCGCTTCCCATCATGGCAACTTTGATCTACCTGGTTTCCACCCGGATGAACAAACTCAGCAAAGAAGTCCAGCAGGAACAATCGCGGTTAAGCACACTTGGACAGGAAACCTTCTCCGGAATCCGTGTGATCAAAGCATATATCCAGGAAAAGCATGCGAAACAGAATTTCGAAGCAAGTTCGGGTGCCTACCTGAATAAAACCATGCGCCTCGTGAGAACGAACGCCCTGTTTATGCCAACGATCTCCTTATTAATCGGGACCAGTACGCTTTTGAGTATTTATATGGGTGGACTTCTCACCTATCAGGGAGCTATAATTCCCGGAAATATTGTAACAATTATCCTGTTGATCTACAACTTAACCTGGCCTTTCGCCAGTATTGGATGGGTAACTAGTATCAATCAGCGGGCCGCAGCTTCACAGGAGCGTATCAACGAGTTCCTGAAAACAGAACCTGCCATTAAAAATCAATCGGAAGCCCCATTGAAGGAATTCAAAGAACTTCAGTTCAGAAATGCATCATTCCGCTACAAACCGGATTCCCCGGACGTACTATCGGAGATCAATTTCACCTTGAAACGCGGGGAAACACTCGGAATTATAGGAAAAACAGGATCAGGAAAATCTACACTGCTGCAACTAATCGTACGTCAGCTGGACCCAACCGGTGGTGAGGTAACTTATAACTCGGAGAAACTTGCTTCGGTCAACCTGGATGAGTACCGAAAACAATTATCTGTAGTTCCACAGGACGTGTTTTTGTTTTCAGATACCATCTACAACAACATTGCATTCGGAGCATTGCATTTCGACGCTGTTACGTCCGATGAAATCACGAACGCCGCGAAAAACGCACACGTATTGCATAACATTGAGGCTTTTCCAGATAAATTCGAAACGATCCTTGGCGAGCGGGGTGTGAACCTTTCCGGCGGACAAAAACAACGTGTGAGCATTGCACGTGCACTGATCCGTAAACCCGATATTTTATTGCTCGACGATTGCTTATCGGCTGTGGATACCGAAACAGAAGAAATTATCCTGGGGAATTTAAAACACCTGAACCGGGAAAACCAAACAACATCCGTTATCGTCAGCCACCGGATTTCCAGTTTGAGAAATGCGGATTACATCCTTGTTCTGGAAGACGGTCGAATTGTAGAAGAAGGAAAACCGGCAGACCTGCTGCAGGCAAACAGCCGATACCGCGAATTGTATGACAAACAATTGATGGAAGAACCGGAGGTATTTGAGGATTGAGATAGAGAGTGAGAATAAAAATCCATTCTCATTCTGTTTCTCATTCTATTTTTTATATTCCCCTTCTTTCTCCGGATGAAGCAATAAATAATGCTCCAGTTTATCTTTGATAAAAGTGATCAATTCAACATCACTTGCCGTTTTCAGGAAATCCTCATCCATCGACATAAAATGGATAAATTCAATGAAATCATCACTGTTCAATTTGATGATATCATAAGACACGTAAAGCCTTAGTAACTCCTGCACCACTTCTTCCTTGGAATCTTCGTATTGTTTTTGAGCAACTAAAGCCTTAGACTGCTCTCTCTTGGAAAAACGCTGGTACAATGCTGTAATCGGGCTTTGGAAAGCTTCTAAACCGGTAATTGTTCGCGTTTCTCTTAAAGCAAGTGCTGCCCGCTCTTCTTTGATCTCCTGAACTGATTTCAATGGCTTAATGACTACCTCGTCAATCTGGCGTGCTTTCCGCTCAACAGCTGCGTACACTTCAAAATGACAGGAAGAATCCCCAACTACTCGGAAACCATAGCGTTCATAACCCTTTACAGATAAAATGATTGAATCGTTATTACTTACGTACACCCCGAAAGTTCCATCTGGCTGCCCGAACACACCCTTTCCTGTAGAGGTATTTACGACCATCAAATTCAGGAATGCGTGCTTAACCAGCGTGTCTTCCACTTTTCCTTTTAGCCAAACCCTTGTACAGGGCTGCTGAGCAAAAGTATTTGCCGATACCAGGATCAATAAGGTTGTAACAATCAGTTTCATGCGACTAAAATATCACTTTTTTCTGCGGATTCAGTTCCGTTAACGATTATTTAGAGTTTAAAATGGTTCAATGGTTCAATGGTTCAATGGTTCAATTAAAAAAATTAAGTCATTCGACAAAATTGAACATTTGAACATTTTTGAACTATTTGAACAATCCGGGAACGAAGAGAGGAATAACAGATTGAAGCTTTATGTAAAATCAATACACCACAAATGTAACTTACAATTATTCACTTTTGTAACTGTTAATTTTTCGAAAGAATGGGAATTTTCAAAAGCGCTTTTCAAAAGTTCGTAAATTTGCAGCATGAAAAGAGTGGTTGTCGGTTTGTCCGGCGGTGTAGATTCCAGTGTTACCGCACATTTATTGCAACAGGAAGGATACGAGGTGATCGGATTGTTTATGCGTAACTGGCATGACGAAACAGTGACTCTTTCCAACGACTGCCCTTGGATTGACGACAGCAACGACGCCCTTTTGGTAGCCGAACACCTTGGAATTCCCTTCCAGGTACTGGATTTGAGTAAAGAATACAAGGAACGCATTGTAGATTATATGTTTGCTGAATACGAGGCTGGCAGAACTCCTAATCCGGATGTACTTTGCAACCGGGAAATCAAATTTGACGTGTTCTTAAAAGCTGCCATGGAATTGGGCGCCGATTATGTTGCCACAGGCCATTACTGCAGAAAAACAACCACAGAAGACGGCACACACCACTTATTGGCAGGGCTGGACCCAAACAAGGACCAATCCTATTTTCTGTGCCAGTTATCCCAGGAACAGCTTTCCAAAGCCCTTTTCCCGATCGGAAACCTTCAAAAATCAGAAGTAAGAGCCATCGCCAAAGAAATCGGACTGGTAACTGCAGAAAAGAAAGACTCACAAGGACTTTGCTTTGTAGGAAAGATCTCTCTACCTGAATTTCTTCAACAAAAACTAGAAGTAAAACACGGTAAAATAATAGAAATAAACGAATTAGATCCTCAATTTGAGACTTATTCCAATATCCCTGTAGACCTGGAACACGTAATTGATCTAAGTAAAGAGTTTATCTACACTCCAACCACCGGAACAGAAGTTGAAAAACACATTGGTGCACATTATTACACCATCGGACAGCGAAAAGGACTTCACATTGGAGGAAGACCCAATCCTTCATTCGTGATTGGAATAGACACGAAAACAAACACGGTTTATTCCGGTCAGAAAGACGATCATCCGGGACTCAACAAATGGGCTTTAAAGATTGAAACAGCGGAAATGCATTGGATCAATCCGGATTTCACTATGGATATTGGTGATCAGAGAGAATTCGACATCCGAATCAGGTATCGCCAGCCCCTTCAGAAAGGAACTTTAACCCGACTGGAAGACGGTTATTACATTTTATTCAATAAAAAGCAGCGGGGAATAGCTCCCGGGCAATTCGCAGCGCTTTACCTGCAGGATGAATTGATAGGATCAGGGATTATTTCTCATTAGGCAGAAAGACATCAAAAGTGAAATCATCATAAAAAACCAGCGTTTTAACGATCTTCTTTTGAGACATGGAATTTTGAGCCTCTTTGGATGGATTTAAAGCACTTTCCGATTTATCAGGAAGGGTTTTAGGCTTTAACTCCAAATCATCCACCTCCTTCTTCCCCTGCGAATCAGCCAGAGCGTGCAGCGTAGTGGACGCC
>CAMLDR010000246.1 GCA_946478775.1 uncultured Flavobacteriales bacterium | reverse complement strand
GCTGATCAAGCGATTGAGGCGCTTGATAATTATGCAATCAACGGACGAAATATCGCTGTTAAAAAAGCAGACGACCGTGGTTCTGGAAGCAAACCATCAGGAGGGGATAACCGTTCAGGTGACAGACCTGCTTTCAGAAGTGATCGTCCCAGGGATGACCGGAATGCTGTAAGCGACACGAAATCCGATTACAACAAACCGGATGACACACGCAGCATCAAACCTGCTTTTGGAGGTCTTGATGACATTCCTCCTGCAAAGGTGGAACGTAAAAAAGAAAAAGATGTGCGAGGTACCGGCGGAGGTGCAAGCAAAGAAGCTCCGAAGAAACCAAAAATGGAAGCTTATCGCAAAAGTGGTAAAGACAACCTGTTTTTGAACGAGGATGATTTATCAGATGAAGAATTGGACTTATTCGGAAGAAACGAAGAAGACGAAATCGAAGAAGACTACCGTAAGTACCTGGTAAACAGCGACGAAGATTCTGATGAAGACTACGACGATGAGGACGAATGGGAAGACGATGAAGAAGAAGACGAAGAAGAAGAAAAATAATTATAATCCCCCTGCCTAAGCCGGGGGATTTTTTTTGCTATAAACTCAGGGGAACAGGACTTAACAAACTCTTTGCGGAAAGTTCATCACTTTGACACTTTCAATTTGTATTGCGTTACATTAAGGCGTTTGATTTTGATCGGATTTGAACGAGATCAGTTAATGAAGGAAAAAATTTGGCTAATTTTACAGCCTCAAAAAACAAGCAGTTTACTACTCATTTGTCGGAAATAGAATGAAATATATAAAAATACTTTTGGTTAGTTTATTAGCAGCCAGTGTTCATGCCCAGGAAGATCCGGCTGCCCAGCAAAAATTTGACAGTATTTATTTCTCAACAGCCGTAAATGTTGCTGCACAGGATATCAATAAGGCCATTCGAATTGCAGACTCATTGTACCGGAATTCAAAACCGGAAATCCATCAATTAAAAGCTTTGATGCTTTCCTCTTCTCTTTTTCAGCAAAAAGGAGACATTAAAAAATCCGTTCAATTCGCTGTTAAGGCCGACTCCATTGCAGTAAAAAACCAATTTTATGACTGGGAAGCCAGAATCGCCGGGTTTTTATCTACCCAATACCGGATCATGGGATTGTATGAGGAAGGTGAAGAATACCTGGAGAAAGGAAAGACGGTCAGCCACAAAATCGAAAATGAGCAAATGAAGAAGTTGTATCTCGGACTGATCTACCAGGAAACAGCTTATTACGAAATTGAATACGCGCAGTATAAAAAAGCACATAACGCAGCAAAAAAAGCAGATAGTTACTTTCAGCAGCTGGTTTACAGTGAACAGGACAAAATTTACTTCTTAGCAACGAATGACCAATTGCTCGGACGGATTTATATCGGGTTAAAAAAATGGGACGACGCCCTGAAGTACTACAACAGTTCTTCGGAAAGGCTTACAAAAGTGACCCAGGAAAATGCAATGCTCAGCGGATTTATTTACAGCGGTCTGGGAAGGGTTTACCTGGAAAAGAAAAACATGGAAGCTTCTTTTGAAAATCTACAGAAAGCAGAGGAAATCGTAGAGCATTCCGATTATCTGGAGCTAAAAATCGAAGTCTATAAAACACTGGCAGATTACTATCACCTTTCCAAAGACATTGCAAAATACTCAAAGTACAACGACAAGTATGTACAGGCCCTGGAACTAAGTGAGAAAAAGAAGAAAGAATCCATCGCGGATTTTGTCAGTACTACTAAATCCAAAGGAAAGGTCCTGGCGCAAAACAGGAATGTGCTGTTGGTCGTATCCATCGGATTGTGCCTGGTGATTATCGGGATCTTTATCTGGCACCGGAGAAGCAGAAAACGGGAACGTGAACGTTTCCGGGAAGTAATGGCGCGAATGCGGGAAGCCCGGTTCGAAAAGGAAAAACCAGTGGCAGTAACCGTTTCTGAAAAGAAAGATCCGAACCGTAAGATCATGTCGGAAGCAATAGAAACAAAGATCTTAAACGACCTGAAAGAGTTTGAAAGAGGAAGTAAATTCACCGACAAGCAAATCTCGCTTCCAATGCTTGCAGGAATGCTGAGTACCAATACCAAATACCTTTCACATGTATTGAATACTTACCTGAATAAAGATTTCAATACCTACATCAATGAATTGCGTATCAAATACATCATTGAAAAAATTGAACAGAACGAGAAATTCAAAAATTACAAGCTGAGTGTTCTGGCAGAGGAATGCGGCTTCTCATCACACAGTAAATTCTCTGCCGTTTTTAAAGCTGTTACCGGATTTTCTCCCTCCACATTTTTAGCATACCTGGACGAAAAACAGTAAGAAAAAACAACACAATCAGGCAATCATTTTTAGCAAGACCGTCCACTAAATGGATGGTCTTTTTTTGTTTTTCAAACTTCAAGAGATACTTTTTCAGTCTTCCGTTATTATCTCCTGTCCATTTTAAGGAGAAAAAAACCATAAAACACTGATTGACATTAAATTAATCCGTGTAAAAATCACCATTTGTCCTGTTTAAATTCGGGAATCCGGATACACATACTCTCCATTCAAGGAACCATTGCGGTCTATCTTCGCGCCCTAATTGAGTCATTAACTAAAAAACATTTTTTAACTATGAAAAAACTATTCACCATCCTGGGTTTTTCCTGGGTGTGTTTACTGGCATATGGAAGTCCGGCATACGGCTCCTGTGATGAGGATGTGAATATCTTACAAAGCCACTACTCTATTTGCTTCGGTGATGCGATTGAAGCGGGAGTTGCAACAGATCTTTCGTTATCCATTTCGTGGGATGTAGCACCTCAATCAGGAGTGAGCAAGCATTCAGGTTCGGGAAAAATGACCGGAAAGTTGGTTTTCTCTCAACCCGGAACATATAAGCTTACTTTCAATATCCCGGCTCATGGGGATCACCCCGCTAAAACAGAAACAGTTACAGTAGAAGTTAGCCGTGTTCAGATGATTTTCGACCTGAAAAATCCAATCTTCTCAACACCGCTAAAAACGGGAGATGCTTCCGGAATTGTAATGACCCTTCCTGTAACGGTGAAAACTTATGACGGAAAACCGGTCGATTATACCGTACGTGAAGTACAGACAACAGGTGCCGCAGCTATTTCTTCCCGATTGAAAAATGACAAAGCAGTTCTGAAAAATGGACTCAACCAACTTTCATTCGAGTTATCCGGAGCAGTTCCAACAAAAGGGAACGTTCAATTCCGTGTTTACGACAGCACCGGCCAAGCCCATTTTTTTAGTTACGCAATCACCAATTAAAAATGAGAAAGAACTTACTTTTCAAGAGTGCAAAAATGCGCGCTGCAATTATTGGTATTGGTTTTTTATCTACGGCGCAGGCACAATCTTCGGGTTGTAATCCGCTTCAGCCTTACGATCAGATCCAATCCGGGTTCCATACAACTATTGCTTCACGCCCCGACGGAACTTTCCTGATCTGGGGTGCGGGTTCTACTGCTAATGGCAACGGTTCCGCAGCAGCAAGGCATTTAACGCCCGTAGTTATTGAACCAAATGCAGGAGTTCCGGCACAACATTACAATTACACCGGAGCGCCTTTATTTGCTACACTGGCAACCCAGTCTTCTACAACAACACAAGCATTCATACTTTCAACAGACGGACTTTACTCCTGGGGAGCCAATAACGTGGCAATCGGAACGGGATTAGACAACATCACAGGGTTTGCACAAATTTCCATGCCCGTTGGAATTGCTCCGTCGGATATTAAGAACATGATCGCTTCTTGGGGGTCATTGGTATTACTCACACATTCGGGAGAAGTATATGTGAGCGGACGAAATGAAGCCATACACGGAAACGGAGGGACATTTCCGGGAGCTGCCGAGAATTATTGGTCAAGAGTAACCAGAGATATCACAGGAAACCCAGCCCTGACGGGAGTTGTTGATATCCGCGTCACTCCTGTCGGAGCATTCGCGGTAACTTCTACCGGTCAATGGTATACCTGGGGAGTTCGCTGTTACCGCGGAGATGGCTCAGCAGTAGCAACATACAATCGCGCAGTAGCAATGACTACTCCGTTCTCAGGTCTTCCGGTAATGATTGCCATGACTGCTGATTTCGGGAACAATACCTGGACCGATGCAAGCAACAGGGCAAGCTATTATGCGATCAACCCTGCGGATAACAAGCTTTATGCAATGGGAAGTAACGGGAATGGACAGCTCGGGCAAGGAAATACAACGAATTCAAACGGATGGGTTCCGGTAAGGAATTCAACCAATACGGCAGACCTTTCGGATGTGATTTTCGTTTCTGCTAATGATAATGACGGTTCACCCGGCACACCGAATGCCTCTGTTTCAGTTATTCTTTCGAACGGAGAATTGTGGTCGTGGGGTTCCAACAACAACGAAATGATCGGGGTACCCGGAGGAATCGGTAACCATCCTTTGCCAAAAGTTCCCAACGGATTTATTCCCGGAACAGACCATGCAACCTATGTGGAGATCGGCGGGCACACTACAGCTATTATGAAATTATGTGCCGAAAGATACTGTTACATGGGGCATAAGATAGACGGATCAATGGGTGACGGCGTTTCAGGAACAAGCACGGTTGCTACATTTGACTGTGCCAATACACCTGTCGGATTAATCTGTGGTTCCAGTACGTATGATGCCGGAGATGCACCGTTTTCATTTGAAAATGGAAATCCGGCAGCGCATTACTATATGTGCGGCGATGAAATCTATTTGGGAATAAGCCAACCCGATCCGGACAACGGATTAAGTAATAACGTAGCTCCAGGAGCAAACAATTCAGGTACAAACGGTGATGGAGCGGATGAAGACGGGTTAGTAACACCTTTGTCACATACCACTGTCAATCCGAATTTCTCCACTACACTGACTTTTACAAATAACTCAGGAACCAATGCGAATATTTATGCGTGGGTCGACTGGAACAATGACGGTGTTTTCTCTGAAAGCGAACTGTTTACTGCTTCGGTTCCATCTGCGGTTGCTGCGCAGACAACCAATCTGAACTGGAATGGTATTTCAACTTCCTGCGGAAACAAATATGCTCGGATCCGAATTACTACCGAAACATTAACGGACAATCCTGCAACGACAGCAATCGACGAAAGAAGCTTCGGGCCGGTTATTCATGGTGAAGTAGAAGATTTCTACGTAGATGTGGATATTTTATCCGATCTGGCAGGAGATTGCGACGGAGACGGTGTAACAAACGGACAGGAAATCACGGATGGAACAGATCCGGGGAATGGTTGTGACCTGACCCTGGCAAACCCAACACTACCGCATAGATCAAGGAAGAGCGTAGTGTGTGGAGAGA
>CAMLDR010000245.1 GCA_946478775.1 uncultured Flavobacteriales bacterium | reverse complement strand
TGAAGGACAAAAAGAAAGCCCCGACGATAAATGTCGAGGCTCTTTCTTTTTGTGGAGAAGGGCGAACGGAAATGGAACCAATAATTGTGATTATTATTCATTAACTTTACCACCATTTAAAATCAATTTCATGCGCTTCCTGACACCAATCTTTTTCTTTTTACTCCCGATTTTCAGCTTTGCTCAATTTGCTCCTGAAAGCGTTCTCAATATTTCATGTGATGGAGGAACTATGGTCAGAACGTTCGATTGTGACTCTGATGGTGATCAGGATGTATTGGCTTCCATGTCGGAAGGGGTTTTTCTGTTTAAAAATGATGGTACAGGTGTAATGAGCACTCCCAAAGTGATCAAAAGAGGATGGGTGACTGCTTTGGACGCAGCAGATTTTGACGGAGATGGTATCAAAGATATCGTTGCTGCCGCTGATGTCACGCTGTTTTATATGAAGGGTACAGGAAATGGTAATTATAGTACTCCTGACACTGCTTATTTGGCAATGTCTTATCTTCAGAATTTCACTACCTTATCAGGCGTAGATATGGATGGAGACGGAGATCAGGATTTATTGACTTCCTCACCCGGAACAGAAACCGTTTATTGGTATGAAAATACCGGAGCGGGGCTATTTACGGTAGAGCATCCTGTGTATAATAATACCGGATGGGATCCGACTTCTGTTTTTGCTGCTGATTTCGATAACGACGGAGACAAAGATCTGGTGTATTGTTTCAATACAAGTGAAATCATGTGGAATGAGAATTTGGGAAATGGTAATTTTGGTTACGGAACAATATTAGGAGGCCTTCAATACCCGGAAGCTGTTTATGCCGCCGATATGGACGGAGACGGAGATCAGGATATTTTGGCAGCCTCACGGGGAGATAATACGATTGCCTGGTTCAGAAATGATTTAGGTGGAGTATTCACAGGAATAGTTATCTCCGCTACAGCTGATCATTCTTATGACCTTGTTACAAGTGATATTGATGGAGATGGAGATCAGGATATTCTTTGCAGTGGTGAGTTTAAGACCACATGGTATGAAAATTTAGGTTCAGGGAATTTTGGATCAGAGAACATCGTATCAACTTATACAACTACCGGAGGAGTTCGATCCATTGCAATTGCAGACCTGGATAATGATTCAAATCCCGATTTTGTGACCATTTCGACTACCAATTATCCGAGAGTACTTTCATTTCCAAATAATGGAGGGACTTTTGGGATCCCTCGTAATATTTTGGCACCTGCCGTGGGAATCAATTCCATGGCAACGATGGATATTGATAACGATGGATATCAGGATATTCTTACTACCTCTTATACCGATGATCGAATTGCATTTCATAGAAACCTTGGAAATGGAGAGTTTACTCCCCAACAAATGATTTCTTCTCTTGCTAACGGCCCGAAAACCATACTAACAGCTGATATTGATGGCGATCAATTAACTGACATTATATCAGCATCGTCTTTAGACAATAAAATTGCCTGGTACAAAAATACAGGTAGTGGTCAGTTTGGTGCGCAACAAATAATTTCTTCCTCCATCACTGGAATTGAGAATATTGATGCAGCTGATCTTGATAATGACGGAGATATAGATATTGTTGCTGCTTTCGAAAATATGGATCGCTATATTTGGTTTGAAAACCTTGGGGCAGGGTCCTTTAGTGCGATGAAGTTTATTTCGGGGTTAAATGCAGTCAATGCTCCGAGAAGGATTTGTGCGGCTGATATTGATGGAGATGGTATTAAGGATGTGATCGGTGCATCTTATGATGATTGGCAAGTTCGGTGGTACAAAAAAAATGGTGCAAGTTGGATTAACCATTTTATTACAACAGAAAATGATGTCTCATCGATTTGTGCCGGAGACGTGGATAATGATGGGGATAATGATATTATTTTGACTGGTCGATATGATGGTGAGTTGATTTTGTGTAAAAATCCGGGAAACGGGACTTTTACGACAGCAGTTGTTGTTGCCAACGGAATATCCCAGGTTTGGGATGCGGATCTTGTGGATGTCGATTTGGACGGAGATCTGGATATCGCATCTTCCGGAAGTGATTATTACCAGAATGGTGTTTGTTGGTTCGAAAATAATGGCAATGGGCAATTCGAAAGGAGAGTAGTAACTGAAAATCCGCTTAATTACAGTACCTATGTAAAAGTAGTAACAGCCGATTTTGATAACGATGGTGATCAGGATGTTTTGAGTGCTGTGACCGTTCATGATCAATTAGTCTTGTATAAAAACGAGATACTTGCTCCGTTCCAGGCACGTGGTAATTTTTACATTGATGTAAATCAAAATGGACAGCGTGACAGTCTTGAAACAGGAATTGCACTGCCGAATATTATTTCCACACCAAATGATTTATATCATTATACGTTTGACAACGGCAGGTATTCCGTGGATTTTGACCCAACTGTAACAACAAATTATGAATTGACACCCTCTGACTATCCTCATTGGGGAATTACATCTGATTCATTAGCTTACAACGTAGCGGTTAATCCCGCATTTGTTTATAAGGACAGCCTTGATTTCGGCTTCTACCCGACTGATTTGTTTGATAGTTTAACGCTGGTTGTTGCCGGGGAATTCCCTCGCTGCAATTCTACCGTTAATTATTGGTTATCTATTAAAAATGATGGGACAACTCATCCGTCAGGAATTATGGAATTTGTATTGGATTCAACGATTACTTTCGTGAGCGCAAGTATCCCCCCGGATTCTATTTTATCTAATCATTATTATTGGCACTACGATAGCCTGGATTGGTTCTCATCAACAGGAGTTCAGCTTCAGGTTCAACTTCCCGGTTTTAACGCTATGGGAGATACGCTGACCAGTTATTTGAATGCCTTTTCAGATACAGCTTCTTCAACAGGGTATCTACTTTCAAAATCATTTGAACAAATAGTCGTTTGTACATATGATCCGAATGACAAAGCTTCGGAACCTATGGGATTTGGTCCGGAAGGATTCATTCTGCCTGATGTAGAGTATATTGATTACACAATCCGTTTTCAAAACACGGGTAACGATACTTCCGTAACGGTTGTTATCCGGGATCAGCTGGACACTAATTTTGTGTGGAATTCATTAAGCACGCTTGCTTCAAGTCATCCGGTTGAAACGACTATTAACGCAGCAGGTGAACTGGTATTCAATTTTGAGCAAATCTACCTGCCTGACAGTATTGTCAACGAGCCTGCAAGTCACGGTTTTGTAAAATACCGTATCTGGCTGAAAGAAGGGCTTCCAATTGGAACTTCTCTTCAAAACACTGCAAATATTTATTTTGATTACAATCTGGCAGTTGTAACCAATACAACGGTACATACACTTTATGAATGTCAGTCATTGGGTCTTCAATCGGTTACAACTTTTACTTGTGAGGGAACTGATCTTCTGGGAACTGTAACTAATGCTTTATATGATAATATAACCTGGAAGATAAATGGAGTATTTGATATTCATTCTGATGAATTCACATGGCATGCGGATACATCCGGAATTTTTAACCTACAGCTTATCAGAAGTAATCCTTATTGCTATGAGGATACAACAATCTCCGTAACAATTTTACCGGTTTACGAACAATTCATTGATTCTTTACAAATTTGTTCCGGAGAATCAATTGATATTTTCGGAAACCTCGAATCGACGTCCGGAAATTATTACAACATCTTATCATCCTCACAAGGCTGTGATTCCATATTTGTTATGCACTTACAGGTAAATCCGAATCCGCTTGTGGAAATGTCCTCATTTTTAAATGATACGATTTGTATTGAATCCGGCTCATTAATTACTCTGCCCGGTGCAACTCCCGTTGGTGGAATGTATAGCGGAACAGGAGTTTCTGGAAATTCATTTGATCCGGTTATTGCCGGAACAGGCACCCATTTAATCACTTACATGTTCGAAGATTCAATGGGTTGTTCCAATTCTGATTTTGTTACAATTACTGTTGAAACTTGTTTGAGCATCGATGAAAATCCATTACAAGTATGGAATATTTATCCAAATCCGGTAAACGATCAATTGTTCATTGAAACTGCTGAAGGAGTGCATATTATGATTGTTGATATGACAGGCAAGATTATTCAATCCGAAACTTTAAAATCCGGAAAGAATGAGTTGAATGTGAGTTTATTGACAAACGGAGTATATCTTATCCGATCAGAATCAGGTTCAACTTTGAAGTTTGTGAAACAATAGAATAATAGAAGATAAAAAAGCGGTTCTTAAGTCGAACCGGAAATACGGTTTGCCGCCTGGCGCAGTGGCGGATTTCGGAGCACAAAACTGTCAATACACCGGAAAAGTTGATGGAGGTTGAATATTCAATTAACCACTTCACCCGACATTGAGCCAAACGCCTGTTAGCAGCCGTATTTAAATTCCGCATATAGTATTGAAACTGTCAATTTGTTTTTCACACCAAGTATAGAAACGAACCCATTCATCAATATCTATTTTTTGTTGTCTCAAACAATGTCTTTCGAGCAAAGGGAATGGAACCGCTATAAATTTTGGAAACCCTAATAAAACTGGTGCTTTCGGGAGACTTGAGTCTGTCCTCCCCCTTAATCCCCCTCCCAAGGGGGAGAATTGATTCGAGCTTCGAACCGGGGTTCACTTCATTCTCATTCTCCGCTCTCACTCTGAAAAAGAAAGAGCGAACAGAAATGGAACCGGGAATAACGGTTATCAACTTGGAGATGTGGGCTTCTCGATTGTGGTTGTTCAGCCCGTGGCTTTTAGTTGATGTTGTAAATCATTATTTAATTGCTCCTATTTCTTTTAACGCTTTTTCGGTGATAGTTGTTCTGATATCAGGTAAGCTGTCCATATTTGTTTGTTTTCCCGGCTCAATATTCGTTGCGAAGTAATAATATCCATGATCAGTTTCAATAAATCCTACATACCATAAATTATCTTTATCGTTCATTATGGACCAACCGGTTTTGCCACGTAAAGTATATTCCTCGTTAGTTTCGATAATCATCATTCTGCGCATTATTGTATGAGTTCTTTTTGATATTGGAAGCCTTTGTTCATTAAAGGTTCTTAAGAAATCAATTTGTTGATATTGGTTAATTTCGGATTTACCCTCCAGCCAGAACATATCCAAATTTGTGCTATCAAAAACCATGTTCCCATAAAACATCCTATTTAAATAGGTTTTCATACGATGAACCCCTATGGTTCGAGCTATTTCCTGATAGCACGGCACGCAGGAAGTATGAAACGCATCCTTAAATGATAGATCTTGTTCCCACCTTTTTTGAAAACGAGGCTTACCATCCCATTTGATGATTGTACTGTCATTTTCAACAATACCAAGGTCAAGTGCAATTATA
>CAMLDR010000244.1 GCA_946478775.1 uncultured Flavobacteriales bacterium | reverse complement strand
CTGTATTTCTAAAATCAAGCAAGAAATCTTCCAGCCATCCGATGGTTTTTAAATCCAGGTCATTGGTAGGCTCATCGAGTACCAATACATCCGGATTTCCAAAAAGGGCCTGTGCCAGCAAAATACGTACTTTATATTCCGAAGGAACGTCTTCCATCTTCATGTAATGCTTGCTCTCATCGATTCCCAGGTTACTAAGCAGGGTTGCCGCATCGGTTTCTGCGTTCCATCCTTCCAAATCGGCAAATTCACCTTCTAATTCGGAAGCACGCATACCGTCTGCATCGGAAAAGTCCGGTTTTGCGTACAACGCATCTTTTTCAGTCATGATCTCAAACAGGCGTTTGTGACCCATGATTACTGTTTGCAAGACCTCAAACTGGTCAAACTCAAAGTGATTCTGAGACAAAACCGCCATTCGTTTACCCGGCTCCAATTCCACTCGTCCTGAAGTTGGGTCCTGCTCACCTGTTAAAATCTTTAAGAAAGTAGATTTACCGGCACCATTCGCACCAATTACACCGTAGCAATTCCCGGAACCGAATTTGAGATTTACATCATCAAAAAGGACACGTTTACCAAATTGAAGTGAAAGATTATTTACTGAAATCATTAGAAATACTTGGAATTTTGGTGCAAAGATAGCACATATTCCCCCGTTATAAAAAAGAAAACAGCAAAATCGATGCTAAATATTTATAAATCATCTTATTGACGTTCAAAAGGTAGAAAAGTTCAAAGAGTTCAATCTAATTTTTTGAACCCTTTGAACCTTTTGAACTATCTAACTTTTAGTAAACCACTACTCTGTGAGTCGATTTAGCTGTTCCCTGAACTGCATTCAGGATATAACACCCTTTAGCCACGTTCATCGGAATGTGGATGGTTTGAGTCCCGGACGATGCAGGAACTTCTGTGGTAGAAATCAGTGCACCTTTTAAGTCCATAACAATTAATTTCATTCCGGCTTCCGTATTCGCCACTTCCACCGACAGATCAGAACCTGTTGCAACCGGATTCGGAGCAAGCGAAATAGCTGATATCAATCCATTATCCTCAATTCCTAATGTTCCCGAGATATTGAAATTATCCAGGTATAAATTAGAGGAGAAATCAGAAGCGATGAATTCGAACTTGAATTTTGTTTTATTATCCGCTGCTGTTGGCGTGTAGGTGAAACTGGCTGTTTTCCAGTCCAGATTATTAGTAGGAACATAATCCGTATTCCCTACATAACCACCAGTCAGGAGTGTTGTACCTGTAAGCATTTCTCGCTGCACCCAGGTCTTTCCACAATCCCTGGAAGAATAGACGATCAATTTTTCTGTAATATCAGCAGAAGTACTCGCTCTCGTTCCGTAGGCATAATCGAAAGAAATCGTCACGTTTGTAGTACTTCTCAAATCAATTGCGGGTGAGATCAGGTAATCTTTGGAATTCGCCAAACGATCATTGTAATACCAATCTTCGGTAAACATTTGGGCCGTGGAAACATCCTTAAAGTTGTTTAACTTGAAACAAGGTGTATTTCCTTTTCCACCCGTAGCGACCCGATTAAATGAAGCATAATTATCCTCCGGGTTGTGAGTAATCCAGAAATTTGCATGCTGATTGAAATCTTCCATTTTAGGACCGGTATATTCTGCCCAGTTACCCTGAACATAGATCATATTGTTAATGGTCTTTGTATCTGATCCTACTCCGTTTGCAACTGTTAAAGTAACAGTATACCATCCCGGTGAGGCATAAGTAACCGTTTCATCCTGGTTGGTTGAAGTTGCAGGAACTCCTCCGGGGAAACTCCATGACCAGGAAGTTACACCGGCTTTCCAGGAAGCATCCTTGAATTCAACCGGGTCATTGACACAAGCCGTCATCACATTGGCGTTTGATCCGGTATTACCTGGTCCGGCTCCATTCGCATCCACATAAAAATCTGCTACCGGAATACAAGTAACCGGAGTTAAAGTGGTTGTACCCGTTGCTTCCAGATTTTCTGCGGTATACAGATTGCTTCGACCACTTGTTGTCTGATCCAACACATTATTCATAAAGTCTCCCTGACCGTTGGTAAACATCCTGGAACAGTAGGAATAATCCATAAAATTCTGAACATTATCAATGACATCAAACGACCAGTAATTCCCCGGAGTTGTAGGTTCCGTGCAGGTATTTGCAGCTAAATTACATTCACCCACCCCTATACAATTGGGTGTATCACCGATCCCGTCATCCAAACCGCAATTAGTTGCCAATCCGGGATCATTGTTATTTCCCCAGGTATGAGACAATCCCAAATAATGACCAACTTCGTGAGTCAGTGCCCTGGAACGGTATGGAATACTGGTTCCCATACTTCCCGTAGACCGGTGAACCATCACCACTCCGTCCCGCCAGAACCCGGTTCCGGTAACATCCGTCGGATAATGCGCAAATCCTGCAACATCCGGATCATCCATGGTACCGATTACCCAAACATTTAAATACTTGTCGCGGTCCCATTGGTTCAGCTTGGAGTAACTGTCTCCCGCTACTGTTTGATGATTGTAGATATGCTCAATTCCGTTCGTACAGTTCCCGTATGGATCTACTGTTGCCAGGCGAAACTCCAGGTGAGCATTTCCAATGATCGTATCAAAAGGTGAAACAACAATGATCGTATCCTGGTTTTGCTTTCCAAAATCTTCATTCAAGATTCGAACGGCATCCTGAACCTGCTGATCGCTGATGTTTTCTTCTCCATATTCATGAATCACATGGAATACAATGGGGATAACGCGGACAGTTTCCGACTTTCCATTCATTAAGCGGTTTTCCGTATACCGATGAAGCAGTTTTTCATAATCTGTCTTGATCTGTGGATTTTCGGCAATCAATTTTTGACGCTGTTTATCAATTCCACAACTGAAGTGTTCCTGTGCTCGTGCTTTTCCCGTTGAAAGCATTCCTGAAAAAACAAGAACTCCTAAAAGTAAATTTTTGCGCATGTTTAATAGTTTAATAGATTGGAAATCATTAACTTATGATGTGAATCTTTCAAATCCGAGGGCCCATTCGCATTTTTAAAAATCACATGAAACAAATGTAACCGAAGTAACTATCCGTTTTTTAAAATGCGCAATTGTTTAGTTAAAGGTGCTTTGTGAGAATTTAAAGTCCTTCAATTGAAAATGAACGGTAGTTAATTTCTGTTAAAATGATTCTCATTAAACCATTCAACGGTATGAAAATTAGCTACAAACACATTTATTGGAATTTTTACAAAACAAAAAACCGAAGCAATCAGGTATGGCTGATCCTTCAGTTTTTTTTTAGAATTGATTCTTGGTTTAGTTATTTCTTCAGGAATCTTACCTGCCGGATTGCTTGTTCATTTTGCAGTTCCAAAATATAAACTCCTGAAGGCAAACTACTTACATTCAATTCTTTTCCATAAAAATCCAGGTCAAAGGATTGTCCGGAAATGGAAAAGACTTTACAAGACTCGATTTCCGGGCTCTCTTTCCATTCAATGGTCAGTAAATCTGTTGCGGGATTCGGATAGACCCGAACAGATGCTTCATCCAGTTCATTAACGCTATTGACAGCACCTCCCAGATTCAATCGGGCAAAGAACCCACCACCTACTGTATAAGTATTTCCATTCACCGTAATCGGATTTCCTGCCCATGCATCAAAGTAGCCTGTCGCAAAAATGTTTCCTGCATTATCCGAACACAATCCGTGCGCCTGATCTCCAAGCATATTTGTTCCCGGAATTGTTCCAAGCCACTGTTCAACTCCTGCATTATTCAACTGCATAAAAAATGCACTCCCGGATGCTGTATGTGTATCCAGCATATCTGTTGAAGCTTTATTTCCTCCCACAAAGACATTATTCGATGGATCGGAACAAATGGAAATGCCATGTTCTGAATTCACTCCGCCATAATTCTTAGCAAAAGTAATAGTACCGCTTGCATCTGCTTTTGCTACTACTACATCCCAGTTTTGAGCAGTAAGAGTAGAAGTTCCTAAAGTTGCAGTACCAAGGAAACTTCCCGCAGCCCAAATATTCGATAATCCGTCCAGGCAGAATGAACGCATGATGACTCCCGGAAAATGCAACGTTGATGCAATGTTCCCGGAAGGATCGATTTTTTTTATGTAAGAATTCGCAGTAGTTCCGATTGTACCGTATAAAAACCAAACATTTCCGGCAGCGTCCAGTGTTAATTCTCTCGCTTCATGCTGTGCAAAGCCGGTTGCCCATGATACCGCTCCTGACGAAGTTACTTTTGCAATACAACTCATGTATGATTGCCCGGTAAGCACATTTGTTCCAAGTGTTAAGGTGTCTAGAAACTTTGCTGCCAGGTAAACGTTATCTCCTAAAGCATCATAAGCCAGGGAAACTCCTTCACAGTCTTCGGTACAGGTGATTGGTCTTGACCAAAGCATAGATCCGGCATTATCCAATTTAGCAAGGTATCCGTTTGGTTGCCAATAACCGGCTTCGCTGGTGTAAGAATCAGAACCGATCGTTGTCTGTTCTTTAAAAAGTCCGGTGATGTAAACGTTCCCGGAAGGATCAACACACAAAGCTGTTCCGCGATCTTCTTTTGTACTTCCAAAACTTTTTGCCCAAACCACGTTTCCGTTTATATCGGATTTGGTGACTAAAATGTCATAATTCCCATTGGAAGTTAAGGTTGTTGAACCAATGGTAGTAGTATTATCGAAATAACCGATCCGCCAAACATGAGTTCCATCGGTGTAAACATCCTTTCCGTCGGTTCTGAATTGCTGGAACCAGGAAAATGTCTGAGCATTCACTGCCATATGCAGAGCAAGGAAAGTGAGGGAAAGAATTGATTTTAGTACTATTTTTTTCATGAGACTCTGAGTTTAGATTTATAAAATCAAAATTAGATAAGCTATCTCAGAGCCGGATACCGTCTAGTTGGTATTTGATATACGTATTGATGGGGATTTTAGGATAATTACGAATTACTAATGCCTAATACAAATTAGATATTCTGTAGGTTAAATGCCATTTTGAAGTACTCAGATTGTAATCAACTCGTTACGGATTGCGAACTTGATGAGTCCGACAGCTGTGCGGATGTTTGTTTTTTGGTTGATGTTCTTCCGGTGGGTTTCTACCGTACGTTTGCTGATAAACAGTTTTTCAGCGATCTGTTCGTTGGAGCATTCCTGTGCGATCAGGCGGATAATTTCTATTTCACGTGCACTGAGCTGGGCCACATCCACATCTTTCCGGATTTCTTTTTTTTGTTTTTTCATCAGGGAGAGCAGCACTTCTTCGCTGTAAAAAGTGGCTCCGTCGGCCAGTTTCTCCAGGGCTGTTGTCAATTCCTTCCGGCCTGTATTTTTAAGAATATATCCTTCTGCTTCGAGCATCAGGA
>CAMLDR010000243.1 GCA_946478775.1 uncultured Flavobacteriales bacterium | reverse complement strand
ACATGGCACTGTCCAATCTTAATTCAGTCAGAGAAGGTCTCACATACGACGACGTACTCTTAGTCCCGGCATTTTCACAAGTTCTTCCACGCGACGTCCAATTAAAAAGTAAAATTACACGCAATATCGAGGTCAACACTCCGATCGTCTCCGCAGCAATGGATACGGTTACTGAAGCAAGTCTGGCAATTGCACTTGCCCAGCACGGAGGAATTGGCGTGATCCACAAAAACATGACCATTGCCGATCAGGCATTACAAGTAAGAAAAGTAAAACGTTCTGAAAGTGGAATGATCCTGGATCCGGTTACACTTTCTGAACACGCAGTGGTAAGTGACGCACTAAACTTAATGGCAGAATTCAAAATCGGAGGTATTCCGGTTATTGATGAAAATAGAAAATTAAAAGGAATCATAACCAACCGTGATTTGCGTTTTGAAAAGAATCACGCAAGACCGGTAAGAGAAGTGATGACTTCTGAAAACCTGATCACCACAAAAGACGGGACAAGTCTTTCTGAAGCCGAAGAAATATTACAGGAAAAGAAAATTGAGAAATTACCTGTTGTGGATGCAGACAATACCTTAATCGGGTTGATCACATACAGAGATATCATTAAAGTAAAAACACACCCGAATTCGTGCAAAGACCAATACGGAAGATTACGCGTTGCGGCTGCAGTGGGTGTTACTCACGATACGATTGAACGCGTGCAGGCTTTGGTTGAAGCAGGTGTCGATGCAATTGTTATTGATACCGCTCACGGACACACAGAAGGGGTGGTGGTGAAACTAAAAGAAGTAAAAGCACAATTCCCGAAACTGGATGTCATTGTAGGGAATATTGCTACAGCTGCAGCTGCAAAATACCTGGTAGAAGCCGGTGCGGATGCGGTAAAAGTTGGAATCGGCCCGGGATCGATTTGCACTACACGGATCATTGCCGGAGTTGGAGTTCCGCAGTTGACAGCTGTCAATGATGTGGCTTTGGCTTTGGAAGGAACCGGAGTTCCGGTAATTGCCGACGGTGGGATTCGTTACACCGGTGACATTGTAAAAGCAATTGCTGCAGGTGCAGACGTTGTCATGATCGGATCCATGTTTGCAGGAGTAGAAGAATCTCCGGGAGAAACGATCATTTACGAAGGACGAAAATTCAAATCTTATCGTGGAATGGGATCTTTGGAAGCCATGCAAAAAGGTTCAAAAGACCGTTATTTCCAGGATGCGGAAGACGATATTAAAAAATTGGTTCCCGAAGGAATTTCCGGGCGTGTTCCTTACAAAGGAAACTTATTCGAAGTGGTTTACCAGATCGTGGGTGGTTTGAGAGCCGGAATGGGTTATTGCGGAGCAGGTTCTATTGACAAACTGAAAGGCGCTGAATTTGTTCGCATCACATCAGCCGGAATGCGTGAATCACATCCGCATGATGTAACAATCACCAGAGAAGCACCGAATTACAGCTTGAAATGATTCCGCCAACGGAATAAATATTTACCAGTAGGGGCGGAAAATTTTCCGCCCCTACTGTATTTAAAGCCTATTAATCCTTAATTTTTTCTTAAATCATCCGAATTTACTTTCAAACCCAAAACAATGTGTTATTTTTGGCGTTCTTGGTTTGAATAAAGTATTACAATACATGAAAAAACAACTAATATTAGCCTTAGGAATATTCTTTTCCCTAAATACCATGGCACAGACAGATAAAGCTGTGATGGAAATTGACGGTAAAAAGGTTACCAAATCCGAATTCTTACAAATCTATTTAAAGAACAATCCTGCTCCGAAATACGATAAACAATCGTTGGATGAGTACATGGAACTGTTCAAAAAATTTAAGTTGAAAGTTGCGGAAGCAGAGGCTCTTGGATACGATACAATTCCTAAATTAAAGAAGGAATTGGCCGGTTACAGAAAACAACTGTCTCAGCCATACTTAATCGACTCAACGAAAAACAGTGCTCTGGTAAAGCAGGCATACGAACGCATGAAAAATGAAGTCCATGCTTCTCACATCCTTGTAAAAGTGGCAGAAAATGCTTCTCCGGAAGACACCCTTGCTGCTTACAACCGTATCGTAGCAATCAAAAAACGCATTGAGAACGGAGAGGATTTTGCTACCGTTGCAAAGGGAAAAAATGGTTCTGATGATCCGTCCGCTGTTAGAAATGGCGGGGATTTGGGTTATTTCACAGCTTTCCAGATGGTATACCAGTTTGAAGAAGCTGCATACAATACGCCGGTAGGAAAAATCTCGAATCCGGTTCGTACAAAATTTGGTTACCACATTCTGAAGGTGATCGATATGCGCCCGGCAAGAGGAACCATGAAAGCTGCTCACATCATGGTTGCAACCGGAAAAGATGCAAGTGCCGAAGAAATTGAAACTGCTCACAAAAAAGTAGACGAAATTTACGCAAAACTGCAAGCCGGAGAATCATTTGAAAAACTGGCAAGCGAATTCTCTGATGATGCACAAACAGCAGAAAAAGGCGGTGAATTGCCATTATTCGGAACGGGAACAACCACACGTATGGTTCCTGAATTCGAAGAAGCAGCATTTTTATTAAAAGCAAACGGCGATGTTTCCCAGCCGGTGCAAACAGCTTTCGGATACCACATTATCAAACGTTTGGAATTGACCGCTTTGCGCTCTTTCGATGAATTGAAAAAGGAAATCCAGGGGAAAGTAAATAAAGATGAGCGAGCAATTGTTACACAACAGTCATTCATTGAGAAGCTGAAGAAAACATATGCTTTCAAGGATAGCTATAGCAAAACAAGTAAATGGTTTGTAGATAATATTGATACCAACTATTTCAAAGGAACATGGACAGCCGACAAATTGAAATCAAACACAGCCATGTTTACGCTTGATAAAAAAGCATTCACGCAGAAAGAATTTGCAACATACCTGCAAAAGAATTACAGAACCTACAAAAACATCGATTCAAAGGCACTGGTTCAAAAACAATATGCTGCATGGCAAAATAGTGAGATCCTTGCATACGAAGAAAGCAAATTGGACAGCAAGTATCCTGATTTCAAAGCTTTAATGCAGGAATACCACGACGGAATTCTATTGTATGAGATCATGTCCGATAAAGTTTGGAACAAAGCAATCAAAGATACTTCGGGATTGAAAACATTTTTTGAAGCCAATAATGCAAACTACGCCTGGAAAAAAAGATACAATGCATACATCTATGAATGTTTGAACCAGGATGTGGCCAAACAAGTTGCTTCCATGCTGAAAAGCGATACGATTTCTTCAAAAACAGTTATCAATGCAGTCAACAAGAACTCGGAACTCAACCTGCGTGTCAGAACGGGGAAATTCGAAGAAGAATCTACTCCATACCTGAAAGGACACGAACTGAAAAAGGGAGTGAATCCTGCTTATGAATTTGAAGGCAAATATTACATTGTAAAAGTAGATGAGATCCTTGCACCAACTCAGAAAACAATGACTGAGGCAAAAGGAGCTGCCACTTCCGACTATCAAACTTACCTTGAAAAAGAATGGTTAACGGAAATTGCCAAAAAACATCCGATTGTAATAAACGAAGAAGTCCTTTACAGTCTAGGAAAATAAAAAAGAAAGCCGGCAAAGCCGGTTTTTCTTTTTGGGAAAAATAGTTAATTCTTAAAATAATGTAATTTGCAATGCGTTATTGATTGAATCTCAAAAAAGAACACGAAATTAGCACCTCATTTGCTTGAAAAAAAGAACATGAAATACAGCATATTCCTAAGTTTATTCTTCACATTGGCATTCACCATGTCTTTTGCCCAACCGAAACCAATTGATAAAGTTGTTGCTCAGGTAGGTGATAACATTGTGCTTTACTCTGAAATTGAAGGTCAGATGCAATCCATGAAACAAAATGGTGTAGTGACTGAAGATATTGATAAATGCATGATCCTGGAACAAATGCTTTACAATTTCCTGCTGGTAAACCAGGCTGAATTGGATTCCATCCAGATCAGTGATGAACAGGTGGATGCTGAAATGGAAAACAGGCTGCGCATGATCGAAAGCCAAATGAAAAATGTAAAAGACGAAAAAGGAAATCCGATCACCATCGAATCATTCTACGGAAAAACAAAATTACAGATCAAGGAGGAATTCAGGGTAACTATTAAGAAAAGACTGCAGGGACAAGAAGTTGAACGGGGAATTACTTCAGCAATTGACGTTTCGCCGCTTGACGTGCAAAATTTCTTCCAATCGATTCCCACAGACAGTTTGCCTTACATCAACTCTCAACTTTCTTTTCAGCAAATTGCCATTTTCCCCAGCATTACAAAAGCAGACAAAGACCTTGCTTTCAAGCAGATCTCTGACTTAAGAAAACAAATTGTTGCCGGTAGAACTACTTTTTGTTCTGCAGCGGCTTTTTATTCCGAAGATCCGGGAAGTGCAAAAATGTGCGGACGGATCGAAGGAACACGCGGACAAATGGCCCGTCCCTTCGAAGCAACAGCTTATAGTTTGAAAGTGGGTGAAATCAGCGAAGTCTTCGAAACGGAATTCGGGTACCACTTTATGCAGCTGATCGAAAGAAAGGGAGACGATTATGTCGTAAACCACATCCTGATCGCAGCGAAATTCAGCCTGGACAACCTGGATGCTTCCAGCAAGCGCATAGAAAAATGTCATGCGGAATTAAAAGAAAATAAAATTACCTGGGAAGAAGCGGTTAAAATCTATTCCAACGACGCGAACACGAAAGAAAATAATGGATACATTACCAATCCGATAACCGGAGAGATCAAATGGAGTGTGGAACAGGTGAACCAGGTAGATCCAATGATGTTCCAGTTAACAGACGGATTGGAATTGAATCAGATTACCGCTCCCCTTTTATACTATGATTTCAACGAACGTAAAGAAGCAATCCGCATTGTTCGTGTAGCTGAAAGAACAAAACCACACGTTGCGAATTTAACGGATGACTACAACCTATTCCGCATGATGGCTTTGGAACAAAAGAGACAACAAGCAATTGCTAACTGGACAAAATCCAAAATTTCCACCGCTTACATTCGAATCGACGATTCTTTCAAGGATTGTGTGTTCGAAAATCAGTGGTTACCTAAAGCTCCTTAAAGAAAAAACTATAAAACTATGTCAGACGTAGCTGCTATTGAACAACTGGTAAAAGATTATAAAGCACTCAAAAACGAAATTCATCAGGTAATTGTTGGTCAGGAAGAAGTGGTTGATCAGGTACTGATCTCTATTTTTTCCCGCGGTCATTGTTTGCTTGTTGGAGTTCCCGGCTTGGCAAAAACCCTTTTGGTGAATACCATTGCAGACACTTTGGGCCTTTCTTTTAACCGGGTTCAGTTTACCCCCGATCTAATGCCTTCGGACATTGTTGGTTCTGAAATCCTGGACGAAAGCCG
>CAMLDR010000242.1 GCA_946478775.1 uncultured Flavobacteriales bacterium | reverse complement strand
TCAATTCGTCCGATAATGCGGTACATGCCATTTTCGTCACGTTTCGCTCCGTCGCCGGTAAAATAATACCCGTCATAATGCGAGAAGTAATTAATCCGGCAGCGTTCGTGATCTCCGTATGTGGTTCTCAAGATCGACGGCCATGGGAACTTAATACACAAATAGCCTTCTTCATTCGGACCTTCAATTTCTTTCCCTTCCTGGTTCAACAAAACCGGCTGAATTCCCGGCAATGGATAACCTGCAAAAGTGGGTTTCTGCGGAGAAATATTTCCAATTCCGGAAATCATAATTCCGCCCGTCTCTGTCTGCCACCAGTTGTCAACTACCGGACAACGACCTTTCCCCACGTGCAGATGATACCATTTCCAGGCTTCTTCATTGATTGGCTCACCTACTGTTCCGATCACCTTCAAGGAATCCAAACTATAGGAAAGTACGTGATCCTCTCCACAAGCCATCAATGCACGAATAGCAGTTGGAGCTGTTAAAAACTGATTTACTCCGTATTTATCAATCACCTGCCAAAAACGGCCGGCATCCGGATAAGTCGGCACTCCTTCAAACATCACGGTCGTTGCTCCGCTCAATAAAGGTCCGTAAATAATATAAGAATGCCCGGTGATCCAGCCGATATCTGCCGTACACCAAAACACATCACTTTCTTCGTACTGGTACACATTCTGGAAAGAGTAAGCGGTGTAAACCATGTATCCGCCACATGTATGGACCACACCTTTTGGTTTTCCCGTAGAACCGGATGTGTAGAGAATAAACAACGGATCTTCTGCATCCATGGGTTCCGGAGCACATTTTTTCTCCTGTCCGGCAACAGCATCCGACCACCAAATATCACGTCCTTCTTGCATATGCGGCAACCAGCCCAGGCAATCAAACACAATGACCTTCTCTACGCATTTTGTGTTTTCAAGCGCTTCATCCACTACCCGCTTCACCGGAATCTGTTTCGGACCGCGATTCAACCCGTCTGAAGTAATCACCAATTTTGCCTGAGCATCGTTGATTCGATCAGCTAAAGCAGTTGCAGAAAACCCGGCAAAAACCACCGAATGGATCGCTCCGATGCGTGCACATGCCATAACAGCTATTGCCAATTCCGCAATCATCGGCATGTAGATACAAACCCGGTCTCCTTTTTTCACTCCCTGTGCTTTCAAAGCATTGGAGAATAAACAAACCTGTTCATACAATTCACGATAAGTGTAACGGATAAAGCGTTGTTTCGGATCATTCGGCTCCCAGATCAGCGCCAGTTTGTTTCCGCGCTTTTCCAGGTGGCGGTCCAACATATTTTCCGTAATGTTAAGCTTCGCACCTTTAAACCATTTAATATCGGGTTCGGTAAAGTTCCATTCCAAAACTTTATCCCACTTTGTCATCCATTGAAACTCATTGGCGATCTCTTCCCAAAACCCTTCAGGATTTGAAACACTTTGAGCGTATTTTTCATGATACTCTTCCAGGGTTTTAATTTGCATGTTATTCATAGTTCCAGTTTTATACAGATTTTTATTTCAGCAAGTCCATGATTTCAACCATTAACTGCTTCGTACTAAAGGGTTTTGTGACATATTTGTCAGCTCCCATTTTCAGACCTTTTGAAATGTCTTCGGGCCTTGATTTTGCAGAAAGGAAAATAATCTTCGTGTGGGCGAATACCGGATTTGTTTTGATTGTCTGACAAACATCGTATCCGTCAATGTCGGGCATCATGATATCCAAAATAATCAAATCCGGAATATGCTCGTTGGCGGCGCTCAATGCTTCGTTTCCGTTTCGCGCTATCAATGGAACAAATCCTTTCCTCCTCACCAAATAGTCTAACGACAATACGATATTCGGCTCATCGTCTACTATCAAAATCTTCTTTCCTGTCATAATTCTTAATCTCTGTTCTGGGTGAATGGAATGCTAAATGTAAATACAGAACCTTCCGGTTTATTTGGATCCACACCTATTTTCCCTTCGTGAAGTTGAATAATTTTTTTTGAAATTGCCAATCCCAGACCACTTCCTTTTGGCTTTCTCATGGTTTGATTTTTTGCCTGGAAGAATTTTTCAAAAATAATTTCGCGCAATTCCGGAATAACTCCGGGTCCGTTATCGGCAATTTTCACCTGGAGCAACGAACCGGTCCGCGCGATATCAATCCACACTTTCCCACTTTCTTTATCACAATATTTTGCCGCATTTGCAAGCAAGTTCAAAACCACCTGTGTAATACGATCCGAATCCGCCTCCAGATCCGGAAGCTGATCTTCAATATCAATGCATACCTGGATATTGTTTTGTTTGAACACACCATCCAACGACTGGAGGCAATGCTGGATCAATTCCGAAATATCTACTTTATCAATGATCAACTGGTGTTTTCCCGACTCAAAATTCTCCAGGTCCAACACCTGTGAAATCAAACGGGTCATCCGGTTCGATTCTTTCAAAATCGTATTTAAAAACTCCTTCTTCACTTCTTCCGGCATGGCATCCTCCTCATCGGAAAGCAATTCACTCAATGCTTTGATCGAGGTTAAGGGTGTGCGCATCTCATGTGTTACCGTGTACAAAAACTCATCTTTCAGAAGGTCGTTTTCCTTCATCCGTGCATTTGCAAGTTTCAACGCTTCCGACATCCTTTTCAACTCATCCGTTCGCTGCTGCAATTCTTTGTTTACGGCAATGATTTTTTGAGATTCCTCCAAAATATTCACCACGTCTTCCATCGATAATTTCTCTTCTTTCACCACCGATGAGATCAAAATCTTGGCAGAAGAAGCCCCAACTATCGGACTCAGCATCTTTTCCGAATAACCAATTAAACGCGGATCCAATTCATCCTGAACTTCCAGATCAATCCCCTGTTTTTGAGCAAAATGGTTCAATTCAGCACTTACTCTTCTTTCTCCGAGAAACCGGGATAATAAGGATTTGATATCCGGAAAAAAGGCTTTTCCTTTCCATACCACACCGGAATCCATATCTGCCGAGTAATTCATAATATCGACATACAAGGTCGCCTGGTTTTGTTCCAGTGCGGTCTGCTTAGTCAAAATAGAACCAAGGATGTAACCGAGGGTGTTCAGCAACAAACTCCAAAACAAAACGGTGGTGATCAAATCTCCTTCCGGACGAACAGCACTACTGCTTTCGCCAAATAATCCATGCACATTCACATTCAAAATGGTGGGACCGATCAAAAACACCAGCCACACAAAGAAACCCAGTGAAATGCCGATAATTGCACCATATTTATTCCCCAGCTTCCAAAAGATCCCTCCCAAAATAGCCGGAGCAAATTGCGCCACTGCAACGAACGAAACCAGACCGATCGAAATCAGCGTGAAATCAGCCACGACCAATTTGTGGTAGAGATAAGCCAAAAGAAGTACCGTGAAAATACTTAGCCGTCTGAAAAATACCGGAATACGGTGGTTGCGGTCTTTGAAACGATTCAGTACGAATCGATTATTAATAAAACTGGGCATCAGGATCGCATTGGAAACCATTTTACTCAAAGCATGTGTTGCAACGATGATCATTCCGCTGGCTGCAGAAAATCCGCCCAGTAAAACCAACAAAGCCATCCAGCCACTGTTCAGATGCATGGGAATGGAAAGCATATACATATCCGGATTCATTTTATGTCCTGCAAACATATTGTTCCCGATCACTGCAATCGGAACCACAAATACGTTGATCAGCAACAGGTAAACCGGGAACATCCAAATGGCGCGTTTTACTTTGCGTTCGTTTGCCGCAGCAACAACCCCCATTTCAAACTGGCGTGGCAAGAACAAAAATGCCAGTGCAGATAAAAAGATCATTCCGAACCATTGCCCATAATCATTGTTGGGATTCAATTTCAACTTACTCGCATCGAAATCCGCAAACAATTCTGGCTTATCTGCTGCGTAAAAAACAATGTAAATTCCGAAAAACAAAAAAACAAGCAGCTTTACAATAGATTCCAGGGCTATTGCACCAACCAATCCGGTGTTTTGTTCTTTTTCCTGAAAGCGCTTGGTGGTGAAAATGATAATAAAATACCCCAATCCGAGTGTCACCAATAAACTCGTATCCACATAACGCAGCCAGGCATTTTGTTCGGTCCCGTTATTGGTCACAATGGTCTCAATTGCTTTATCGATTCCGGTAATTTGCAGCGCGATGTAAGGAATAATTCCCAGCATCAAAAGCACAGCAACCAAACGGTTCAGACCAATACTCTTATCGTAGCGGTTTGCAATAAAATCCGAAAGAGAAGAAATTCCCTGTGCCTTGGAAATACGGATGAATTTGCGGTAAATAAACCACAGGAAGGGCATTAAAACAATTGGGCCGATGTAAATCGTCAGGAACTGAATGTTGTAAGCCGATGCTCCACCCACACTTCCGAAAAAAGTCCATGCAGTGCAGTAAACAGCCAGTGAAAGTGCATAGATGGTAGGTGAATTGGCAACGCGCAATCTCAATCTGGTGGACGCATCAATCCGATATGCTACAAAAAAGAGCATTGCAAGATACGCCACTATGACCAAAATTAGTAAGCCACTCATTTTCTAATTACGAATTACGAATACCTAATTACGAATTGATTGTAATTTGTAACCATGGTATTCAACAGTCACTCTTTGTTTCGTTTGGCGATGAGAAAACCGACCGCACTGATGCATAACACTACCCCTGAGAAATAAATCAGCAAAGCCGGAATTCCCAACCAAACTTTTCTTTCCATCAGATGAATGATTGGATAATTAAACAAAACGAACCCAAGTAACCCAAGCAAAAAATAGCTCGTTTGAATTTTACGTTTATCCATGTTTCCCATTTAATCTGAAAGATACAATCAATTTACAGGTAAACCATAAACTGAAGGGTTAACTCATTTTTATAATTTACACTTTCAATATTCGAAAAATCAGGTCTTGCCCGGTAATTCAATGTAATCTTTGAATGATGTCCGGCAAGGAAAACATTCAAACCCGCATCAATGGTATTCACCGGGACCAATTCATCTGCGGCATTGCGCAATCCCACAAAACGTGCATGTGAAAATGCTCCGTAAACCTGGAATCGGGTAGTCAATTTAAAGTCCGGCAATAAATACCCTAGCTGACCATAGAAAATTTGTCCTGTACCAATAGTGGGCAAAGCATTTCCCCGATAAACTCCTCCTCCGTCAGCCGTATTCAAAACTCCGATGCTTCGCACATAATCCTTCCCAAAATTGTAATTGTAATAACTTCCGTAAAAAGTGATCGCATCTTTTCTTTTGCTTAAAGGCATATCCAGAAACACATCTGCTCCCAACTGCAATTGATCCTGAGTGATTGTATCGCCATCCGAATTCCGGTGCCACATTCCGTTTTTCCAATGATCAAATCCTACTCCGATATTGAATACTTTTTTCGACCCCAAATAGGTTCCAACCATAAACGGAA
>CAMLDR010000241.1 GCA_946478775.1 uncultured Flavobacteriales bacterium | reverse complement strand
AATAATGCAAATCGATTTTCCATTTTTGCACTATGCGTTAACATCCCTTCATTCAATCCCTTGCGATCAGCAGGCAGATCAAGCTTTACAATTTCCGGAATGTTTACCAGGGTGATTTCATCGATTTTCTCAAGCTCATTCAGACCGTCTTCCAGATCTCCTTTGATGACCCCTGAAGAATACAAACCAGCAGAAACAACGTAACAAGTTCCTCCCCCATTGGCATAGAACATCTGCATTTGGTAATACAAAATGTACGGCGCTAAAACTGGATCGGAATCAAACTCAGGTGTCGCAACAACTGAAGGAGCGGCAACCGTTCCGGTTATATTCACATTAAACACCTGTTTGAACGGACCTCCAAAAATTTGTTCAAATTCCAGCATGGAGGTAATTCTTACCGGCTTACCGCTAACATCGGTTCCGTCAACCAACACTGCTTTCTCGGTGTAACCAACAATTCCGGGGATAGCAGTTGGCACTGCTGCAATGGATGAAGGAAGTGTGCTAATCTCTTCCACATATACTCCGGGGGTTTTATAACTAGTTGCCATAAACTATTTTTTAATTATTTAAACGTTAACATATATTTTGTAAACCTCCGGATTACCAGGGCTTGAGCTAATTACATTGATTGTGGGATTTGCCAATCCGTCGATCAGTACTTGAGCAGTATTATCGAGCAGCCGAATCTTATTCAGGGGAATTTCAGACAAGGGTATTTGCTGATCCGATTTAAAAACCAGGGTAGTTATCCCATTGATTTCAACCGGATCCTCTTCCGTAAAGGTGTAGGTTGAACCGTCCTGTGAATCAACCACAGAATATCCCGCTTCCGGATTCAAATTTTTCATCAACAGGTAATACTTCCAAATCGGTTCTTTTTGATTCAATGTTGCTTTGAACACTGTATCTGGTTCAAATTCATTCGCTGATGCAGGTAACTGAATGCTGATCAGTCCGAACGGGTTTTCTGCCAGAACCCGGTTATCGACGTACACCTGTTTTTCGATTAAATCCAGGTCGTCTACCTTTGTTTTGAAGGTATATGCTCCCCGTGGAAATCCGGTCAAATCTATCGGATACGAAAAGAACCCTTCCGGATTTGGTATGACATCCTGCGGATCCGGAGAATCCGGTGTCACGTTTCTTCCCAAGGGGTCAATCACTTCGATCTGCCCTCTGGCTGTGGGGGGAACAGGATCAGGTGTTTCCTTCGGAAAAACGTACGAAAAAACAAAGGGTTTTACTCCGTTCACCAGGCTTATTTCCAGCTCCTCTGCAAAGGCATTGTTTTTCAGGAGCAGTAATTGTCCGGATGTGTAGACTTCACTGTCGATCATCAGATCGGTGATATTGAAAAAGGTTTCCGTGCTCTTTAAAAACAGCATGAACCGCAATTCAACTGCATCAAAAGGTGTAAAGGGCACAGAAGGATCCGTATTTTTAGTATCGGTATAAAACACGCGCATACCGGTGTCGTCTCTTCTGAAAATCATCTTATTCTCATGCAGCCAGGTAGCCGTTTCCTGAGTAGGGTAAATATCAAAATCTCTACTTACTCCATCTGTATAGTAGGAATGGTTGAGTTCAACCCGAAACAGTATTTTATACGATCTGATCATGCGTTTAAATCGTTGCTATTTATTTCTACTTCGCTGATTGGTAAATTCTGACTATCCAATACTTTCTCCTGGAAGGAAACCAATCTGACTTTATACAGAACCGAGGGCAGGTACTTTGCTCCGAGAATCGACCAGAAATTATACTGCTGTTCAAAAGAATAGGAGTATATATCTACGATCAATTTCCGAAGTTTCGGATCCATTCCGGGAGTATTATCCGGTGTAAACACATATTTTCCCTGGAAAAAGCCGATAACATGCGATAATTGCTTCAAGCCTTCCCCGTATTTAAATGTTTCATCACCTGCATTTACAAAATTGGCGCAGAACAAAACGTATAGGTTTAACTTTAATTCAGGATTGTAACGCTCATATACTCCGTTGCTATTCCGGTGTTCAAAAACCTGGTCCTTGATTACTCGCTCTTCTTCCACATTGATGATAGACATTCCGATTTTATTGGAGGGAATGGCCCATTTGCCGTCTTCATCCGCCACATTGCTCAACACCACAAACCCATCACCATTCACCACGTTGTTATTCACCAACGTCAAATGGTTCTCAATCTGTTCTTTCAGGATATTTAATGCAACGTCTATCATGGTTCTCTTTTATGCTTTTAGTATTACCAATCTTGCTCTTCGAATACGGCAGGAATGCTCTTCCGGCGGAGTACCATTCACACGTTTTCTGTATTGAATGGTCGCCGTATATTCTATTTCTGCTTCCATATTTTTGATAAACATGCCGGATACCGCATCAAACTGCGTAACCAATCCATGTTGTGAAATGCGCATGATCTCCGCTTCTTTTACGGCATTGACCTCCACTTTTGCTTCCATTTGAGTGGTCTCTTTCGTGGAGCCGAGTTCAAAATACCATTGCACCAAATAAGTCCCGGTTACTTCCGGTGTGAAAACTACTGAGAGTTTGGTCTCAAATTCGGTGGTATCGTTCTGACTCACTTCTTCGGAACTAGCCGTGGATTTGAGTGAAAGCTGCTGATCATTGGTTACTTTACCCAAACCAACTTCCACCTTGGTGGTATTGTGCGGATTTTTCATGTCCGCAATGTGCTTTTGAATATTCGCGTTTGCCGGTTCTTTGTTTTTTTCAAGGTTTCCAAGTCCTTCATTGATGCGTTGTGATGACCAGGACGTGACCTTCGAGATTTTTTTATCGTCAAAAGCTATATCCAGGCCGATCTGCTGGTTTTCGATATTGGTCAGTTTTATACTTCCCTGAGGGCTCAACAGCCTCTTAAACCGGAGTACTGTCCCCACCAATTCCTGGAATGTTCCAATGCCGTCTCCTAGTGAGTTTTCAGCATCCGTAACTATTTCACTGTTGAATATTTTTTCCCAGGATTCACCGTTGTAAATGGCCCAATCTCCTGTATTCCAATCCGTGATCCCGTCCAGATCCGTTTCCCCCGCAACCGCAACTACATAGTAGTCTCCTTTCAGAGATTCGGCGGTGAGCAGATCGGGTATATTTGTGGCTGCATCCCACGTTCCTTTGTAATTGATTCCGCCTGTTGTCCCGCCGGCAATTTTCTTCCAGTCATTCGGTTGAAAAGTTCCGGTAGTTGAGATTCCCGTGCATTCATAGATTACAAAGTTATAAATGACCGTGTCGCCTTTTGCATAAATCCGCGTACTGTCATAAACACGTAAACCCAATAGCTGCGCATCATCCAGTTTGTTCACCATTGAATCAATCAATGCGCTGAACTGTGAAGAAGTGGGTTTATCTCCGGTCTGAAAAAATGTTTTTAAAACCTGATCAGATACAATTACCATAATCCATTACTTAAAATTTGAACTGCTACTCAACGAGACCTGTTTCGATGTTGTAGGTGTTTGAAAATTGATTCCGTAAAGTTGAATGGTTCCTTTGTCAAAATCAAGGACATTTGTGACAAATATGGACATATAAACGGGTGTTTCTAAAAATTAAATTATTGACAATCAATTGTTTAACCATCGAAAAGCGTACATGTAAACGGGCTTTTTTTTTATTTTTCCGGGTTCCGGATTATTTTTTTTACACCTCCAAAATCCGCTGAAATGACTGTAAATACTGGTACTTTGATAAATTCGAGAGTGGTTGAAGGGTTTCACGCTAACACCCCAAAAATTCGCTATTTCTGGCTTATTTGTCCGAGATTAAAGCGCTCAATAACAATGATTTAACTCCTTTTTTAACACTTTTTCATTTGTCCCAATGTGTCCATATTCCTTCTTTGATGTCCTTGATTTCTTCCTTTTTTTGTTTGAATATTGGAGATTGCATTTTGCACTATTAAATGGATATGGAAAACCAATTCGATCACAACAGGGATTACTCCAAAGCATTCAGCTACAAGCCGGGGATTCGCACACCGAACATTGAAGAAGTTACTTTCCTTATGAAAGCGATGCTTGCGGAAATGGAATGGTTGATGGAAATTATCGATGCCCGGATTCGGGAACTAACTCCTCATGAAGAGAAAGGTACCGGTTTTCTATTCAGCGCACATCCTGCTCCGCTACTCCCCGATTCGAACTCTGCCTACGCACAGCTCGTTCATGAATTACAATTAACTCCGGCCGAACGTTTACTGCTCATCTGCAGTATCATGCCGCATTTTGCTCCGGAGAAATTGACCCATGCTTTGCGTGAAACAGGAAATCATGTCCGCACAAAACACCCTGAATTCGGAGGGTTTATTGACCTGGTGCACACCAATTTTGTTCCCACCTTACAAACTGTTTTGTTCTTGCTTTCCGGGAATGATAAAACCAATGCCGTTTTTTATAAAATGGCCATTTCCAATACGGGAAAATTAGTCCGGGAAGGAATCATCCGGCTTGCACCAATGTATACCGAGTCATCTGATCAGCTCAATGAACTGCAGTATGTGCCGCAGCTTACACAAGAATATTTACTGTATCTCCAATCGGGATTTCAGCCCCGGCCGGATTTCGGACGTGCTTTCCCGGCCACCTGGGTAACCACCGGATTGGATTGGGATAACCTGGTGCTGGACGCCAAAACGCGCGAAAGTATCGATGAAATTATGCGCTGGGTAGAACACGGTAAAAACCTCACGGCAAGCAATCCGATGTTTAATGTCTCCTACCCCTGCTTGTTCTACGGACCACCAGGAACCGGGAAATCATTGACCGCGAAGCTGATCGGTAAAAAATACGGCAAGGATGTCTTCCGGGTGGATCTGTCGATGATCGTTTCCAAATACATCGGTGAAACGGAAAAGAACCTGGCACATTTATTTGACCGGGCGCACGACAAGGACTGGATCTTATTTTTCGACGAAGCGGACGCCCTGTTCAGCAAACGGACTTCGGTAAGTTCTGCCCAGGACAAATGGGCCAACCTGGAAGTGAGCTACCTGCTGCAGCGCATGGAAGAACACAAGGGACTCACGATCCTGGCGACCAATCTCAAAGACAACATTGATTCGGCCATGACGCGCCGCTTTCAATCCAGTATTTATTTTCCCGCACCCAAGGAAAAAGAACGCGAACAGTTGTGGCGCAGTTTACTTCCGTCGCCTTTTTCATACCATACAGACATCAGCATTGAAAAGTTGGCCAAGTTCCAATTCTCGGGAGCCAACATCTCCAATATCCTCAAAGACGCCTGTCTGTGTGCCTTGTCAAACAATACGCAGGAACTCAAAACGGAGTGGCTCGACCGCAGCATTAAAAAAGAATTCATCAAAGAAAACCGAACGCCTTAAGTGAACCGGGACAAGACATATCAGACGAAAGTCAATAGTGGAAGCAGCACGGCCATGGAGCGCTTGTTTAACCAAAGAAGGAATCTGCATGCTTTGGGGGATGGAACGGAGGTTTTGGAGCAGGAAGCGGATGTGTTGGAC
>CAMLDR010000240.1 GCA_946478775.1 uncultured Flavobacteriales bacterium | reverse complement strand
TATACCTTGGGAGGTTCCGGTGCATCCATCGTACACGATCCGAAAGAATTCGACGGTTTGCTGGAGCGTGGATTACAATTATCCCCGATTCACGAAGTCATGATCGATAAAGCATTGATTGGCTGGAAAGAATACGAATTGGAGTTATTGCGTGATGCAAACGACAACGTGGTAATCATCTGTTCCATTGAGAACTTTGACCCGATCGGAATTCATACAGGAGATTCCATTACAGTTGCGCCTGCAATGACTTTATCCGATACAACATTCCAAAAAATGCGGGATATGGCGATCAAGATGATGCGCTCTATCGGGAATTTTGCCGGAGGATGTAACGTACAGTTCGCGGTGTCACCGGACGAGCACGAGGATATCATTGCGATTGAGATCAACCCGCGTGTATCACGTTCTTCAGCCCTGGCATCAAAAGCAACCGGTTATCCGATCGCTAAAATTGCTGCCAAACTGGCAATTGGTTACCACTTAAATGAATTAAGTAATCAGATTACTAAAACCACTTCTGCTTTGTTCGAGCCGACATTGGATTATGTAATTGTGAAAATACCTCGCTGGAACTTCAATAAGTTCCCGGGAGCTGACCGCCGTCTCGGACTTCAAATGAAATCCGTTGGTGAAGTAATGGGAATCGGGCGTTCGTTCCAGGAAGCATTGCAAAAAGCCTGTCAGTCATTGGAAATTGACCGAAATGGGTTGGGTGCTGATGGAAAAGAACTGACAAACCAGGATGCGATCCTTCATTCTTTGGAGAATCCAAGCTGGAACCGTTTGTTCCATGTTTATGATGCCATCAAACTGGGAATTCCTTTTAAAACGATCTTTGAAAAAACACGCATCGATACCTGGTTCCTGAAGCAAATTGAAGACCTGATCAAATTGGAGCGCCGCGTAGAGAAATTCCATTTGGGGAATATGCCGAAGGAATTGATGTTCGAAGCGAAGCAAAAAGGATATGCCGATCGTCAGATAGCACATTTGCTTCGCTGCCTGGAATCAGAAGTGCACAACAAACGCTCGGAAATGGGCATCAAACGGGTGTTCAAACTTGTTGATACCTGTGCGGCAGAATTTGATGCGAAAACACCTTATTATTATTCCACATTCGAGTTCGAGAATGAAAGCATAGTAAGTGACCGGAAAAAAGTAGTGGTCCTGGGCTCAGGGCCGAATCGCATAGGACAGGGGATCGAATTCGATTATTCCTGTGTACACGGAGTCTTGGCCGCAAAAGAATGCGGTTACGAAACGATCATGATCAACTGTAATCCGGAAACGGTTTCTACCGATTTCGATACGGCAGATAAGTTGTACTTTGAACCGGTATTCTGGGAACATATTTACGATATCATTCAGCATGAAAAGCCGGAAGGTGTGATTGTTCAACTGGGTGGACAAACAGCATTAAAGCTGGCAGGAAAACTAGAGCGTTACGGGATCAAGATCCTGGGAACAAGTTTCGATGCATTGGATCTGGCGGAAGACCGCGGACGTTTCTCCAAAGTATTGGAGCAGCACAACATTCCATTCCCGAAATACGGAATAGTAGAAAGTGCCGAGCAGGCAATCGAGTTGTCAAAAGACTTAGGTTTCCCACTTTTAGTTCGTCCTTCTTACGTTTTGGGAGGTCAGAAAATGAAGATCGTCATCAACAAAGAAGAATTGGAGCACCACGTTGTAGATATCATCAACGAAATGGGAAGTAACCAGATTTTGCTGGACCACTTCCTTGGGGGAGCAATCGAAGCAGAAGCAGATGCGATCTGTGACGGGAAAGACGTTTACATCATCGGAGTGATGCAGCACATTGAACCGGCAGGAATTCACTCGGGTGATTCGTATGCTGTTCTTCCTCCATACAACCTGGGAGATTTCGTCATGCAGCAAATCGAAGACATTACGAAGAAAATTGCCGTCGAATTGAAGACAGTTGGATTGATCAATATCCAGTTTGCGATCAAAGACGATAAAGTATATGTGATCGAAGCAAATCCGCGCGCATCGCGTACCGTTCCGTTCATCGCGAAAGCTTACGACGAACCATATGTGAACTATGCGACGAAAGTAATGCTAGGCGATAAGAAGGTGAAGGATTTCAACTTCAACCCGAAGAGAGAAGGATATGCGATCAAAATTCCAGTGTTCTCCTACGAGAAATTCCCGGAAGTAAAGAAAGAATTGGGGCCTGAAATGAAATCGACCGGTGAAGCCATCCGTTTCATCAAGAACCTGAAAGATCCATTCTTTACGAAGATCTATTCGGAGAGAAACATGCATTTATCCAAGTAGATCATGGTTGTTGAAGCAAGCATATCCGGTTTGTTTAAAACGATACTAATGATCCTCGGAGCATTGATTTTGCTTCGGTTCCTTGGTCGAGTGATGATAGCCAAACGAAACCTGGACGAAGAACGTGCAGACCTGGCCCGTGAAAAGGATTTTTTGAAGGAACGGAATGAGAAGATGAAAAATTTCGGTAAAGTTTCCGTCTCCAAAACAAGCCCCAAAGGCGATGTACAGGATGTGGATTACGAAGAAATAAAATAAGTAGGGGCGGAAAATTTTCCGCCCCTACTTATTTTTGAATATTTTAACTATTGAACCTTTTCTATCCAGTTTAACGTAAAGTCCGCAACCTCTTTCCATCCTTTTTCTCCTGCTATAAAGTGGCTTCTGCCTGCAAAAGATTTGAAATCCACCTGGCTGTTTTTGTCTTTATAAGATCCCGCTATCTTTTTCGTAAATGCTGCAGGGAAGATTGTGTCGTTTTCGCCACCAATGAACAGTAGCGGATTGTGTGCTTTCTTGAAATCTATTCTCGCGAAAGATGTCAACAAGGTATCTCTTGCAATTTTGCGGCTTTCAGGAACTGCAATTTCATCGTAGAAAGCATCACTTTCACTTTTTGTGTAATTGTTGAAGAACGCTTTATGGTACCATTCTCTGGTTCCCATATAAGCCGCTCCGCCTTTGAAAGGATTAACAACAGGTAATACCGTTTTGATGGTTTGCCAGGGAGCAAATACATTTTTGGGAGGCGCTCCGTCGATGCTTACTCCGGCAACCGCTTTGTCGAGTTCTATGAGTTTTTGGACCACCAATCCAGCCAGGGAATGCCCTATAACGATTGGTTTTTCAGGTAAAGTATCGATTAGTTTTACGATATTCATCACCACCTCTTCAAATCCGGTTTGGGTCAGTTCGGGATGTGTGTTCTTTCTCAAATATTCCGGATTTCCTTCGTGCCCTGGGTTTGCAGGTGTGTGAACAGTGTATCCCTGATTTTCAAAATAAGTCTTCCAGTTTGTCCAGCTTGTGTTGTTTACAAATAATCCGTGGATTAATACGATTGTTTTTGACGTTTTCATGACTTTTCATTTAGTTCTCCCGACATTTATGGTCTGGAGTGTTTCTTATAGGACAAAGTTGCATGCTTTCAATCACATTAATTTTAACCCAGGTTAAAATCGTCAAATGAATCGAAGTTCGTTAAAACTAGAATTCTGGAATTCTGATTCTCTTCTCTAACGGCACAATTTCGGTTATTTACTGGAAAGCCTTTTCCGGATGCGGCTAAGTGACGGCCCCTGGATCCCCAAATAAGAAGAGATGTGGTATAGGGGAACGTTATTAAAAATATTCGGATGATACTTGATCAGATCGAGGTAACGTTCTTCCGGACTTTTGAAAAGGAAACTTTCGCTTCGTTCAATCGCAATATTGAACGCTTCCTGTGCCAGCAGTCTTCCAAAGCGTTCCCACTGATGGGATTTTTGGTACAAAGCCAGTAAATCCACTATATTGATGAAAAGAACCGTGGAATCAGTCATTGCCTGCGTATGATAATCACAGGGAATCTGGTTGATAAAGCTTTTAAAGGAAACCACAAACTGATCTGAAGAATACAGGAATACATTTTTCTCTTCCCCGCTTTTTTCTTCTATGATATAAGAGCGGAATGTTCCGTCAATAATAAACCCCAGGTTTTTGCAGATCTGGTGCCGTTCATTATATGATTCTCCCTTTTTGAAGCTGCGTTCTTTCCAGAATGGGAGAGAGGTCTCAAATTCTTCCGGGCTCATTTTCGCGAATGAGGTAATGGCAAAAGCTAGTTTTTCAATGGCTGTCATTGATGCAAAATAAAGGATTATTTCCCAATAGAGAAGAACTCCTCGAATAGTTCCATCAACATTTCTTTGACCTCTTTATCCGTTTTTTGAGGTGGATCATAGAGCGATACGTCAGATATGATCACTTTTAGGTTTCTATTCTTTTCCTTCACTCCAATATGCATCGATTCCACATTCAACCCGTCGCTGATCTCGAAATTCTGCAGCACATAGTAATGAATATCACTTGGTTTTTCAGGTGGAGCAGCATCCGGGTCTTTCTCAACCTTCAGGTTGCTTAATGAAAGATAGTTCAGGAGTTCGGCATGAGTCACTTTTTTAATCTTGAATGACTCCTTCAGGGTATAATGTCTGGTGGAGTTGTATGCTCCAATGTCTCTTGCCTTGGAAGTGGCTGAAATGGCGAAAACGGTCAGTAGCAATACCGGCAGAACGAACCATCGGCTTTGAGGAAATGAAGTTCTTTTGGGTTGATAAAAATAAACAGGTACCAGGATGAACAAACACAACAAATCACTGTAATCAACCACCCGCTCAATCGAATAAAAAGACAAGACCGAATTCCAATTCTCAATAAATCCGGTACTTAACGAGGATTTCCACCAGCAAAAGAGCAAGACAGTAACACCAAAAACAAGTTGCTTGAATCGATCTCCGAAGAGAAAAGTAAAGAACAGGACAAAAACAATTAATCCGGAAAGATCCGAAAGTTTTCCGGTGACGAATGAAGGTATTTCTGTTTTTAAATAGAAATCATTGAACATCAGGATAAATAATGCAAACAGAAAAAATCGGTTCAACACGTAGGGATGTGATGCGTCACTTCCCTGTGGAGAATATCTTTTTTCATAACGTCCGGTCCTGTTTTTCATGAAGTTAAGATAGAAATAATTCCGAATGCCGAATTATTTGGTTCGGAGATTGAAATATAACTATCAATTATGAATGAGTTAATTAAGTCTACCTTGATAAAAGGAAGCCACCAATAACTAATACCCCAATTCAGGTATTTACTAACGGAAGCCAAACAACTAGTTTTGCCGAAAAATGGGTCAGCCTTGGCTCATCAAATCGCACAGAAATGGTTTTTGTATTATTCATCTTGAAATTAATTGGCTTTTACCTGCTTTACACCAATTCGGGTAAAACTACTTATCAGCTATTTTCATGGGAACAATCTATCCGCAAACAGCGTCAATTTTTCACTGCTTTTGGAGGCTTCCTGGTTGGGATTACACTAACCGGGTTTATGTTCCTCTTTGGCTTTGCAGGAGGTTTGTTCTATGATTTGGTGTGTTTAATGACACTCGCAAGCCTGGCAATTCTTCTGCGCCCTTTACTTACAAACGAACAATCAAAATCTCATTCCCATGCCGGCAAATAAAGATCGGAAGAGCACACGTCTGAA
>CAMLDR010000239.1 GCA_946478775.1 uncultured Flavobacteriales bacterium | reverse complement strand
AAGGGGCAGAGGTCAGATGTATGATGACTCCTGCCTCTTCTGATTTTATAACACCACTTACACTTTCCACCTTATCCGAATCACCTGTAGGAATAGAGTTTTATAATTCCAAAACAGGCGAGTGGACCAACCACGTAGAATGGGCTTTATGGGCAGATGTCATGATCTTTGCGCCAGTAACTGCAAATTCACTGGCCAAAATGGCACACGGTTTTTCCGATAACTTTCTTTTAGCAACATACCTGAGTGCCAAATGCCCCGTTTTTATTGCTCCTGCAATGGATTTGGATATGTACGTGCACCAGACAACAAAAGATAACCTGGCTCGTTTGGAATCATTCGGATATACCATCATTCCTGCTGAAAGCGGTTTTCTTGCCAGCGGACTGGAAGGACAAGGAAGAATGGCTGAGCCGGAAACCTTAATCCAGTACCTTCAGGATCATTTTCATTCGGATTCCCGTTTCTCGGGAAAACAATTCCTGGTAACAGCAGGCCCTACTCATGAAGCAATTGATCCTGTTCGTTTTATAGGAAATCATTCTTCCGGGAAAATGGGTTTTGCTTTGGCGGAAGCCATTGCTGCGATGGGAGGGACCGTTATTTTGGTAAGTGGCCCTAGCAATTTAAATGCGAAACATAAAAATATTGAACTGATCCGTGTTACTTCTGCCCGGGAGATGCTGCATACTGTTCAGGAAAACTGGGAGCGTGCTGATATGGGAATATTTGCTGCCGCTGTTGCAGATTACCGTCCCGCTTCTGCTGAAAACCAAAAGATCAAAAAAACAGAGGACCAACTGCAAATCCTGCTGGAGAAGAATCCGGATATTTTATCCTGGGCAGCTTCCAATAAATCAGATAAGAAAGACCAAAAAGTCATTGGTTTTGCTTTGGAAACCCAAAACGGCATGGAATATGCCAAAGGCAAACTCGAAAAAAAGAAACTGGATGCGATCGTACTGAATGAAATGGGAGAACCAGGAGTAGGTTTTGGCACCGATACGAATTCAGTTAAATTACTCTTTAAAAACAATAAAATGTGTAGCTTTGAGTTACAATCAAAGCAAGAATTAGCTTTCTCTTTGTTGAATGAATTGATGAATAATCTATATGAATAAAATTCTAACCCTTGTCTTTTTGGGGCTTATAGCCAAAGGATACTCCCAGGAATTGAACTGTCAGGTTTCGCTGATCACAAATATCAAGACCGAAGTTACTTCTGCCGAAAAGGAATTGTTCGATCAACTGAAGCAGGTAGTTACTGAATTGATGAATAATACCCAATGGACCAATGAGAAGTTCAAAGTGGAAGAGCGCATTAATTGTCAGCTGCAATTACAGATCAATACGATCAATAACGGAGAGTTTACGGGATCCATCCAGGTTCAGTCGAGCAGACCGGTTTATAACGGATCTTACAATACGACCTTATTCAATTTCCAGGACGATAACCTGGATTTTACTTACACGAGAAGCAGTGTGGTCCTTTATGCGAAAAACCAGTTCAGGGATAACCTTTCTTCCATATTGGCATTTTATGCCTATTATATCATTGCTTTGGATTTCGACTCTTTTTCAAAACAAGGCGGGACGAAATATTTCCAGGAAGCGCAGCAAATCGTAACGAATGCACAAACTTCTCCGGCAAAAGGATGGAAATCCAACGAACAAGGGAAAAGAAACCGCTACTGGCTGGTTGAAAATGCCTTACAGCAATTGTTTGAACCGCTGAGAGATTGTTACTACGAATACCACCGTTTGGGAATGGACCGTTTGTACGACAAGCCGGAAGAGGCGAAAAAAGCGATCTATAATACACTCGACAAATTATCCAAAGTTTCTTCTGCACGGCCAAATACGATTAATATCATCAATTTCGCTAATTCTAAGCTAACTGAGTTGAAGAATTTGTACTCCAATGCCAAGCCGGAAGAAAAAACGCAGATTGTTGCCGTATTAAAGAAAATAGATCCGACAAACTCAACCAAATACGAGGAAATTCTAAATTAATGTTGAAATCCCTTTCCGTTCAGAATTTTGCTTTAATCGAACATGTTTCCCTTCAATTCCATGATGGGCTGCATGTGATTACGGGAGAAACAGGATCCGGAAAATCGATCTTGTTAGGAGCTTTGAACCTCATTCTTGGAGAACGTTCCGACTTTTCAGTGATTCGTAATCCGGAAAAGAAAACCATTGTGGAGGCCGTTTTTCAATTAAACGAATCCTTTAAGAGTTGGTTTGTCCGTGAAGATATCGATTGGGAACCGGAAGCTGTTATCCGAAGAGAGATCACCAGTCAGGGGAAATCCCGTTCGTTCATCAATGATACGCCGGTTCAGTTAAACCAGTTAAAGGAACTGACCGAGCAATTGGTGTATATTCACTCACAGCATGAAACGCTGGAGATAAAAAAGACAAAATTCCAGTTCGATTTGTTGGATTCTTATGCTGACAGTTTAGACCTGGCTCAGCAGGTGGCGTCTGTTTACAGTCACATTCACCGGTTAAAAACAACAAAAGCACAGCTGGAATCATCTCGATCAAGTCAGCTGCAGGAATTGGATTATATCCGCTTCCAGATAAATGAAATTCAATTATTGAACCTGGACCAGGTGGATTATGCCGCTTTGGAAAATGACTTCAATAAATTATCCCAATTGGATGACCTGAAAGAAGCTTATTCATCCATCATGCATGCAATCGATCAGGAAAGCGGGGCTGCAGATTTGCTGCGCAGATTGAAAACACATATTGATAAATGGAAGCATGCAGATGCTAATCTGAATGCCATTGCAGTCAGGTTGCAGGATTTGATTGCTGAACTGGAAGATATTTCACGCGACTCGGACAGGCAGCTGAACCAGTTGGAAGGTGATCCGGAAGCCTTATTCCGCTTAACGGAATCGCTCGATGAGTATAACAAAATTCTCAAAAAGCACCATTTTTCGACTCAGGAGGAATTGAGTGCTTATTTCAGTACATTGGAAAAAAAGCTGGATGAATCGAATTTCTCTGATGAACGCCTTGCAGAACTGGAAATCGAAATTACCGAAAAGGAGAAAGAATTGGTTCGCTTGTCAAATGAATTGTTTGAGAAACGTTCGAAAGTGATTACAAAGCTGGAAGGATATTTATTGGAGTTGCTGACAGAAATGAAAATGGAGCATTCCCGTTTTCAGATTGTACTTTCTAAAACAGAAAAGTTAGATGCGAACGGAGGAATGACCATTCAAATCTTGTTTTCAGCCAATAAAGGATTGGAATTGAAACCAATCGAAAAAGCAGCCAGCGGAGGAGAGTTGTCGCGCGTTATGCTGGCAATCCAACTGATCATGAGTGAGAAAAAATCACTGCCAACCTTAATCCTGGATGAGATAGATACCGGTGTTTCAGGAGAAGTTGCTTTGAGAATGGGAAAATTGCTGAAGCAAATGGGAAAACACCTCCAGGTTTTTGCAATTACTCATTTACCGCAGGTGGCCGCAAAAGGAGATCATCATTTCGAAGTTTCCAAATCACACGAAAACAGCCAGACTATTACGGAAATACACCAGTTGAACCAGTCTGAACGGATTGAAGCACTGGCAAAACTGATCTCAGGCGAACAGGTAACTGATCTCGCACGTTCTTCTGCTATCGAATTAATGAACTAAAAGTTAAAAGTGAGAAGTCAAAAGTTAGAAAAATGAATTGTTTTAAAGAAGGTGACTTTTCATTTTTATCTCGTTGAACTTTTAACGTTTCCATTTTAACTTCTCACTTTTCCGTATCTTTATTAAATAAATACACGAATTATGTTTAAGATCTTTTTGTTAACACTTTCGCTTAGTGCTGTCAATTTTTCTTCTGATGCGATTCAAACGAATCCGGAGAAACAGGTTCATTCGGTTGCCGGAGAGGTGATCAAAATGCGTGTAAATGCGCATCGCGTAGATTGCCAGCCAGGCGGGGATGCGATCGCGAAATGTTACTCGGTTCAAAAAGGCGCAAGCATCGGGATGGAAAACTGGGAGATTCTTCAGCAGAACATTGAAGGATTTTCGTTTGAAGAAGGTTTTACCTACGATTTGATCGTGCGGGTTGATATACAGCAGGATAAAACAGGTCCGGCAAGATTCAAACATACCTTAGTCGAAATTATTTCCAAGATCAAAGAGTCCTGATTATTTTTTTTCTCCTATCTTTAAATTATGGAGAGGAAATGGGTAATAACTGGGCTTATTCTAATAATAATTGCAATCATTTTTGGAGCATTCGGAGCTCACGGCTTGAAAAGCCTGACATCTGATGAAGCTATTTTGGTCGCTTTCGATACCGCGACTAAGTATCAGTTTTTCCAGGGACTTGGATTTTTGGTGATTCCTTTCATTACAGCTCGTTTTGCAATTAACGGAAAAACCGCTTTTTATTTGTTATTACTGGGAACGATTTTCTTTTCAGGAAGTATTTACGGCTTAACTTATTCCAAAGTCCATGCAGGTGGATCCTTATCGAAAGTCTTTGGTCCGGTTACACCCATTGGAGGTTTATTAATGATTATAGGATGGACAGTGCTTTTGGTTCAGGTAATCCGCTCACGTAATTAATGAAATTTACAGCAACGATATTAGGTTCCGGAACATCCCAGGGAATTCCTGTGATTGCCTGTGAATGCCCTGTTTGTACTTCCGGAAAACCGGAAGACGATCGTCTGCGCTGCTCTGTCCTGCTGGAAATTGAAGGAAAGAATTATGTCATTGATGCAGGCCCCGATTTCAGGCAGCAAATGCTGAAGTTTAAAGTGAAAAGCCTGGAAGCGGTTTTGTTTACGCATGAACACAAAGACCACATGGCCGGATTGGATGATGTGAGGGCATTTAATTTCATTGAAAAACGGGATATGGATATTTATTGCTCCAAAGCAGTGGAGGTTGCGTTGAGACGCGAATACCATTATGCATTCGAGGAAGATAAATATCCGGGGATTCCTCAGCTGAATATCATTAACATCGAAAACAAACCATTTAAGCTCTCTGGCTCCATCCCGATCATCCCGGTAGAAGTCATGCATTATTTTATGCCTGTATTGGGCTTTCGGATTGCGGACTTTGCTTATATCACGGATGCTAAAACAGTGGATCCGGTGGAAATAGAAAAGCTGAAAGGGCTGAAGGTATTGATCGTTAATGCCTTAAGAAAAGAGCCGCATATTTCTCATTTCAACCTGGAAGAAGCTTTGAATTTTATTGACCAGGTGAAACCGGAAAGAGCATATTTGACACATATTTCGCACCTTTTCGGCACCCATGAAGAAATCGAAAGGGAATTGCCTGCAAATGTATTTGCGGCCTTTGACGGGTTGAAATTTACATTCGATTAACTAATTATTTACGAGTGGGAACACTTAAAATTTTGGAATTCAGTTTAATTCGGATCATAGCAGGAAATATTCCTTGTAGGCTTGAAATTAAATTCTAAATTTGTCCTCAAATCAAACAATTATGTCAAAATTATTGGAAGGAAAACGTGGAATCATTTCAGGTGCATTGGACCAAAATTCAATTGCCTGGAAAGTTGCTGAAAAAGCACATGAACACGGCGCGACTTTTGTTTTAACAAATGCTCCAATTGCTATGCGAA
>CAMLDR010000238.1 GCA_946478775.1 uncultured Flavobacteriales bacterium | reverse complement strand
TTGTTTTTGCCATTTCCTTACAAGGTCCGCACCAACTGGTGTGCACATCAATAAAAATGAGCTTTCCGGAAGCTTTCGCTTGTTTGATCGCTTTTGCAAAAGTGAGCTTGGAGAATTTAATGCCGGATAAACTTTTCGCCGTCAATTTTGTATCTGCAACCGGTTTCTCAGTTGATCGAAACGAATAAATACAAAATGAAAGTCCTATCAGAAGCAATGCAATAAATTTCATACGGGTGTTTTTATGAGTCATATCTTTGGTTAAATTTAACAACAAATTGCCAATTACGAATTCCCAATTGCTAATTGGAATTGTTTAAGGCACAACAAGTATCGTTCCAACTATCCAGATAAAATGACAGGAAGGCTCTATTTTTTATTTTTTCCTTCTAATTTTTAACTTTCAACATGGGATTTGAAGTAACATATACCGATTGTTCTGCTGAGACTTACAAAGAGATCCGGGCTGTCATTGCGCTATGGAATGAAAAATCTCCTGAGTACACTGTAAAAACGAGTGGATCTACCGGAGCACCGAAATCAATCCGGCTCACAAGAAAGCAATTGGAAGCTTCGGCAACGCGCAGCAATGCATTTTTCGGACTGGATGAAAATTCACGTGTACTGATGCCTTTATCTCCCATGACCATTGGAGGTAAAATGATGCTGATCCGCGCCCTGGTTGGGAATTATTCCATTGATATCGTAGAGCCCCGGGCAAATCCTTTAGAAGAAATTGATTCACAATCACGTTATTCTTTCATCTCGCTGGTTCCTTACCAGGTAAAATGCATTCTGGAAGAAACTCCTGAAAAATTGGACCTTTTTGACAACATATTACTCGGAGGAATGGGACTTTCCGCGGAACTGGAGCTTACACTCTCAGATCTGTCACCCGCTGTTTTCATCGGATTTGGAATGACAGAAACGGTCTCACACATTGCTTTGCGAAAAATGGGAGATCCGGTTTACTCCGCTTTGGAAGCAGTTGAACTGGAAGTTTCAAACGACTGTTTGGTAGTTTCAGACCAAAAACTCGAAATTGAGCGCTTGCAGACAAATGACTTGGTGGAACTAATTGATTCGACACATTTTAAATGGCTTGGAAGAGCTGATTTTGTGATTAACAGCGGTGGAATTAAAATTCACCCGGAAAGCCTGGAGCAGGCAATCGATGAGTTGATTGATCCTTCTTTTATTATTGGAGGTATTCCGCATGAGACGCTCGGCGAGATGTGTGTTTTAATCCTCGAGAAAGCACTTCCTGAAGAGCAGTTCAAACACGTTCAGGACACCATCCGGGAAAAATTCGGTAAATATGCCGTTCCCAGGCAGCAGGTCCTGGCTCCCATTCTTAAAACAGAGCACGGAAAGATCCGCCGGAAAGAAATTCTAAACTCGCTTTTGAAATGACCCGTGCCGAATGCTTTCGTTTATTAGGGCTTCCCTCCGATTCCACAGATACAGAAATCAGAAAGCAGTATAAAAAACTGGCTTTACGTCTGCACCCGGATGTTAATCCCGATCCGCTGGCTCACGATGTATTCATCAAGCTTGGAAAAGCGGTCGAAATTCTCCTAAATCCGGATTACAAAGAATCTGTTTTGGAGGATAAAAGACCTTCCAGAAAAACCGGAAACGAATCGGAAGAAGAACGGCTGGAACGGATGCGTGTGGCTAAAATGCGCTACGAACAGCAAAAAATGCAGCAGGCAAAAGACAATAACCGTTATTTCCTTTCGCTTACAAGCGGGATGCGCTGGAGTATTTACAAGTATATCATGCGGATTTCGCTGGTCCTTGCATTGGCATTATCTACTGAGTTTTTCCTGCCGCTTCATTACGAAGAAGATGTGCTTATTGGCTATTCCAGTACATTGAACAACGGGATTATCAAGGGCAATATTACCAGCATTGAATTGGAGAAAAGAGGCCAATATTATGTGCAAAACAACGTAACGGCCTGGAAATACACTTATCCTGAAGTCATTATTGAAACAAGCTGGTTTTTGCACACGCCGGTTAAAATGATTACTTCTGACGATTTTACCCGCTACCGCACCGTGTTTGATTTCCACATCGGAAGTATCCGGTTCGGGCTGATTATCTTATTCCTTGTACCGCTTTACCCGTATTTAAGACGCCGTAAGACCCTTTCGTTCGTATTCCTGTATCACCTTTCTTTTTGGGGAGTTGGAAGCATCATGAGTTATGTTTTGCTTACACAGGACCGCATACTGCATTTAGTGACTTTGGGATTCTTGTAAAATCCCCCAATTACCTTAGCCACGAATTTTCTAATCGGTTAACACGCTCGCATGAGGTATTGAAGGAAACTATTTCATGAAAGATTAAAAAAGAGAACTTTGGCTTATGAGCGGATTTTCTTGATGCGGTCCATGTCGCGCTTATCGTCTTTTTCTTTCAGGTCATTCCGTTTGTCGTGCATTTTTTTACCGACCCCGGTGGCCATTTCCAGTTTCAGCCAGCCTTTTTCAGATAAGAATAATCGCAGGGGAACGATAGTGTTTCCTTTCACTTTCAGCCACTTTTCCAGCTTCTTGATCTCTTTCTTATTCAGCAATAATTTGCGGTCTGAACGCACGGAATGATTGAAAAACGAAGCGTTCTCATAAGGTGAAACGTGCATATTCCGAATGAAAACCTGTCCGTTATCGACGATGCAGTAGGCTTCCAGAATACTCGCTTTTCCATTGCGGATACTTTTGATCTCCGTTCCGGACAAAACCATCCCGGCGGTAAAGAATTCATCCAGCTGATATTCAAACCGTGCGCGTTTATTCTTGATATTTACTTCGTTCTTAGACATCTTGTGTTTGCAGGGCATTTTGTTTCCCCCACTCTTTTAATCCACGATAAAAATAGTAAATCGTAACGATCATGAGGATATGGCTCAGATCATCTTTATTCAGCCACTGGTGAATGTTTATTTTGAAACCAAATATAAATGCTGAAGGAGTCAAAATAATCACAGCGATAATCATATTCTTTAAAAACGCTGCTTTTTCCGAACGTTTCATCAAAATGTACGCATAAATTCCAGTATAACCGATATAAGTCACAATTGCATCGGCAGCTACAAAAATGAATTTATTGGTAAGAATCGAAGCGCTGCAAAGAAGCACGCATTTGATCCAAATAATGCGGAAAGCAATCTTCTTCGGTTCCGAAATCCCTTTAAAATGAAGCATTCCCATCGCTGCAAAGGCATTCGCCACACATCCTGTAATCCAGCACGGATACTTTCCCGGAAAACCGGTATACTGAAAGAATAAATGTCCGAGTCCGCCGAAAACCGTTGAAATCCCGAATGTGAGGTAAAATAACCGCCAATAGAAGTTTGCTTCGCTTTTGAATTTACCCAGTTTAGTGAATGCAAAAAAACAGAAACCTGCAATGATCCAATTGAGAAGAAGCGCCATCGGCTCCTGGAGGTGTAAACCTAAAAATTCAAATTCTATTAATTCCACAACGCGAAAGTACTGTTTCAAGGCAGAAAACACAAGTCATTTTCGTTAACGAAACCGGAAAATTGCCTGAAAAACTTCCAAACGGGCGAAAATCCGTACTTTTGAAGCGATGAATATTCCATCGAAATATGTTGAAGAAGCTGTAGAGCAATTTAGTTCCTTACCGGGCATTGGTAAACGGACGGCATTGCGCCTCGTATTGAATTTGCTGAAGCGCGATCCGGAAGAATTGGAGCGTTTCGGGGATATTCTGCAGCAACTCAAATCGCACGTGCAAAGCTGTTCTTCCTGCGGCAATATTTCGGATACGGCAGTCTGTTCGATCTGTACCAATGAAAAGCGCAATCATCGCCTGATCTGCGTGGTGGAAGACATTCGCGATGTAATGGCTATTGAAAGCACCGGGACTTACCAGGGAATCTACCACGTATTGGGAGGAATTATTTCCCCGATGGACGGGATCGGACCAAATGATCTCTTTATTCAGCCTTTGGTCGATAAATGCGTTGCCGGACAAGCTGATGAGATTATCCTGGCGTTAAGTCCTACCATGGAAGGAGATACCACCAATTTCTTCCTCTATAAAAAACTGCATGCCACCGATGTTCAGATCACCGCACTTTCCCGGGGAATTGCAGTTGGGTCTGAAATCCAGTATGCAGACGAAATTACGCTTTCGCGCTCCATTCAGCAGCGAATTCCATTCCAATCATAGCATGAGAGCGGTGAATGAAAATGAGTAAAGATTTCTGTCTTTGTTCAAACTCCTGATTCTTCGCTAAAAAGTTTTTTCTCATTTAATTTCATTGTTATCCGATAAAAAAGACCTTTACTTTGTTTTTCTACTTATTTCATGGGTTTATATTCATTCTAAATCTATGGAGGGTGACTTTCGAAAAAAGATCTGATTCCTTATTTGAGGATTGAGTTAGCGGAGAAAATGCACAATTACGCGACCTGTAGGAATATCAAAGAGTCTCCAAGTCGTTAGCCGTCCTTCCTAATGTTTTGAAGAAACCCCAACTAGCTCATGCAGTTATCAATCCCGGAAAGTGCTAATTCTGTAGTGTTTGCAAAACGTCTACAGAATTGCATTTTGGATCCTGATCCTACCTTTCCGAGGATAGATCTGTATGGGCTGGTTGGCTGAAAGCTGTAATTGTGCAAAGGCATTTTTTGCTTACTTTTTTTGCCTTGGAAAGAGGCCGCGCAGCGGGTGAAGACGAAGCAGCGACAAACGTTAGTGCGAAAGCTGTAAGGTAAGTAAGGGAAAAAGAGTGGTTGTTGGAAGATGTTGTGAATTTAATCGGAAAACCATGATTTAATTTCTGTTTTTCATTCTTTTTCTCGCTCTCATTCTCGTTCTCATTCGTATATTTGATTGGACTTCAAACTAAAAACTTATGTTAAAGGAATTCAAAGCATTTATCATGCGTGGAAACGTGGTCGATTTAGCAGTAGCTGTCATACTCGGTGCCGCTTTCGGAGCAATTATTAACTCATTGGTAACGGACATCATTACACCGGCTATTCTGAATCCGGCGTTAAAGGCCGCACATGTTGACAATATCGCAGAATTGAGAGCTTTCGGAACTACAATCATGAAAGATGGGAAACAAGTGGTTGAGGGCGGGATTTTGTACGGGGCTTTCCTGGCAAAAGTCATCAACTTCCTGGTTGTTGCATTTTGTTTGTTCATTGTCGTTAAAGGAATGAATAAAGCTGCCAATTTCCGAAAGAAAAAGGAAGAAGAAACCCCTGCCCCGGCTCCGGAACCTTCCAATGAAGAAAAACTTTTGATCGAGATTCGGGACCTGCTAAAAAACAAGCAATAATTCCCAACTTCAATCATCTGAAAAGAACCAATGAATAATTGGTTTGACAGAAATCACCTTCAAAGTTTTGAGAATTTGAAAATTTATATATCTTCGTTCGGAACAAATGCCTGATTTGGGCATAAAAAGAGAATTTTAAAACACCAATGACAAGTATTTTTGTTGCAAAACTTGATTTCAACACCACAGATGAACAGTTGAAATCCCTTTTTGAGGAACATGGAAAGGTAAACCGTGTTACCATTGCAAAAGACCGCGAGACGGGCAAGCCGAGAGGTTTTGCTTTTGTTGAAATGGCGGATGAATCAGAAGCAGATCAAGCAATT
>CAMLDR010000237.1 GCA_946478775.1 uncultured Flavobacteriales bacterium | reverse complement strand
GTCTGATTCTTCCACCATACAATCCGTTAATGTCACAATGCCGTTCTGAACGATCCGCAAGGCCATTTTATCTTCCATTTTCGCTACCTGCAGTCCGGGATTATCCTTTCGCACCAAAAACCCTTTCACCTGCTTGTCATCCACATCTTCCGCCCAAATAATGATCACATCTGCAAAAGTGGCGTTACCGATCCACTTCTTTTGTCCGTTCAGTGTCCAGGTATTCCCGTTGCGCTTAGCCTTCATGGTTAGTCCGCCCGCAACTCCCGAACCAACTTCCGGCTCCGTTAAACCGAATGCACCGATTTTTCGCAGGCTTTTTAATTCAGGAAGCCATTCCTGCTTTTGCTCTTCTGATCCTAGTAAAAAGATCGATCCCATCACCAAACCGCTTTGTACCCCGAAAAAGGTAGCGAAAGAGGCATCCACTCGCGCCATTTCCATAGCCAAAACTCCTTCGATCAAACAGGAACGGGCCGGATTGCTGAATCCTTCATAAGTAACTCCGCAAATATCGAGCGCTGCCACTTTCGGAATCAGTTCATGCGGAAATTCTCCTTTCAGCCAGTATTCATTCACAATGGGCCTTACTTCCTTTTCCATAAACGCCCTGACTTTCAGCTGAAGTGCTCTTTCTTCCGGGTTCAGCGTGTGACTGATGTTGTAAAAATCGCCGTCAATGGCAGGAAGTTCTTTTTTGGATGAATTCCCTCCGATTAGTTTTACCAGACCCGACAATTGCCTGTCGTCCAGCTTACCAACTTTGTTCATAACATCGGCAAGATCAATTTTCTTTGACAATTGGGAGAACTGCTCCATATCTACCTGCTTAAACAAGTGCCAGGCATTCTTAAGATTCGAAAAAAGGGCCATACTGTGTGATTTTGTGTGCGTCTGTAATGTAGTACAAAAAGACCAGCGGGTTTCATAAAAGAACTTAAAATCGATACCTGGTTTGATCAAATCACAAAAAAGAGAGACTTACTTTTCGGGACACTAATCGCTAATTATAGAATCTTTAAAGCGCGAGAAAGCTCAACTCCAATTCATAGCACTAAAGTGCAACAAAGTGTGAGTTTGAGGGCGAGTATTGAGGGGGATCGCCTACCTTTGCAGCAGCAAAATCTCAGGCAATGACTCCGGAAAATTTAATCCAACAGATCCGTTTTATCAAGGAAATTGACAAACTAAAGTACATTCAGCGCAAGACCAAACTATTCGGCAGCGACCGCAATGAAAACGATGCAGAACACAGCTGGCACCTGGCAATGATGGCGCTTGTATTGTCGGAGCATTCCAATGAAACCATCGATATACTCAAGGTCATTAAGATGGTGCTGATCCATGACATCGTGGAGATTGATGCCGGAGACACTTTTATCTACGATACGCAAAAAAACCATTCCAACACCGATGAGGAACGGTTGGCCGCACAGCGTATTTTCGGATTACTGCCAACCGAACAGGCAGCAGAACTGATCGCCATCTGGGAAGAATTTGAGACCGGCGAGACGCATGAAGCAAAATTTGCCCGCACCATGGACCGACTGGAGCCCTTATTACAAAACACTTCCAACAACGGCGGAACCTGGAACGAGTTTGGAGTGAGTTACGATAAAGTCTATGCGAAAAAGAGCATCATGAAAGAAGGCTCCGAAACAATCTGGGAATTCGCCGAAACACTGATCAATGACAGCGTGGAAAAAGGGATTTTGAAGAAGGGGTAATCCGGAGAAAAACCCCACTTTTTATACTTCTCCACACGCTGATAAAAGGTCTTTCCAAAGGCTAATTTGTTTCCATCACCCGGTAAGTGGGATCTTCCATCACGTTCACCTCAATAATCTTATCCGCATTCGTTAAAAGCTTTCTGCAATCCTCACTCAGATGTCGTAAATGAAGCGTTTTCCCAACTTTTAAGTAACGTTCAGTCAGTGAATTCAACGCTTCGATTGCCGACATATCCGCCACCCTGCTCTCCGAAAAATCAATCACAACTTCCCGGGGATCATTCAATACATCGAACTTTTCGTTGAACGCAGAAACAGACCCAAAAAACAAGGGTCCGAAAATTTCATAGTGCTTCACTCCCTGATCGTCTATAAATTTTCTTGCCCGGATTCGTTTCGCATTTTCCCAGGCAAAAACCAGTGCAGAAATAATAACTCCGATCAATACAGCCAATGCCAGGTTGTGCATGAATACGGTAATAACGGTAACAACAAGCATGATGATAATATCGGCTTTTGGCATACGTCCAAAAATACGGAAGCTGGTCCATTCAAAAGTGCCGATTGCAACCATGATCATAACTCCGGTTAGCGCTGCTATGGGCAATTTTCCAATGACAGGAGCACCAAAAAGAACAATTGCCAGGATTGCCAATGCACTCACAATTCCTGAAAGACGCGCTCGTGCGCCGGCAGATAAGTTGACCAAAGTTTGTGCAATCATAGGACAGCCTCCCATACCGAAAAAGAAACCATTCAAAATATTTGCCCCACCCTGGGCGATACTTTCCCGGTTCCCATTTCCTTTGGTTTGTGTCATTTCATCTACCAGGTTCAGTGTCAGCAATCCTTCCGTTAAGCCAACTCCGGCCATAATTGCCGCATAGGGAGCAATGATGTACAGGGTATTCCATTCCAAAGGGACCATTGGAATATGAAATGGCGGCAATCCACCCTGAACGGATGCAATATCGCTTACTGTTTTCGTATCTATACCTATGAAATAAACGAGTCCGAAAACAACTATGATCGCTACCAGAGAGGACGGAATTGCCCTGGTAATTTTCGGGATTAAAACGACCAATCCAATGGTTAAAGCAACTAATCCGAGCATGATGAATAACTGCGGACCTTTCATCCATTCTGCAGGAGCACCTGTGGTTTTGAACTGCGAGATTTGGGCCAGGAAGATGACAATCGCCAATCCGTTAACGAAACCATACATCACGGACTGCGGAACCAACCGAATGAATTTTGCCAATTTGAAAACTCCCACGAGAATCTGGAAAACTCCTGCAAGTGCAATTGCTGCAAAGACGTATTCCAATCCATGTGAGTTCATTAATGCAATGAGAACAATAACCGTTGCACCCGCTCCACCTGAGATCAATCCCGGTCGACCGCCAAAAATGGCAGTGAATAATCCCATGATAAAAGCACCGTACAATCCCACTAGCGGAGGAAATCCGGCCAATAAAGCAAAAGACAAAGATTCAGGAATCATGGTCATGGCAACCGTTAATCCGGCAAGGATTTCCGTTCTATAGTTAACCTTTTGTGTGAGGTCAAACAAATTTAAATACTTCTTCATTGATAATAACTATGTGATTAATGGGAACGAGATTCCACATTAAGAAAAATAAAATGAGTGTTTGAGATACTAAGAAAAAGAATACAATTACTCAGGGTGGAGTAACAGGAGAATGATAACTATTTCTTTTTGCTTTCATAGATGGGCACAAAGATAGCAATTTCATCGGGACAAGAAAATCTTTCGGCTCCGGCATCAGGAACAAGATCCGGGATTCAGTCCATTTTTATCCGTTCCTTTAAACGCTGTTTTGCTTTTTTCACTCCGTTTTCAGTAATGCACAGGATATTGGCTATTTCTTTATTGGAAAACTCCAGTTTGACCAATGCTGCCAACCGTAGATTATTGGTGGTCAGTTCCGGAAACTGACGTTTCAATTCGGATAGGTATCCCTGGTGTATTTTATCAAACTCCGACATAAAAGCCAGCCAATCGTTCTCCAAAGTCACTTTATTCAATAAGTTTTCTTCGGGCATTGCATTTGCGCCGTTTTCCAGTGATTGGATCAGCTGGTTCTTCCGGTTGATTTCTTCCGTAAGCACATTGAGACGCTGATGAAGGATTTCCTCCTCCAGTTTTTGGTTCCGGATTTGAGCGTCTGCTTCGGCAACCTTGCTTTTTTTCAAGCGGTTGTTCATCAACAAAATATAAACGACTCCCAGCAACAAAAGTATCAGAACGATTCCCAGCAGCAGCATATCTCTTCGCGTCTCCTTTTGCCTTTTCACTTCCAGTTTCAACAACTTGTTCTCCTGCTCTTTGAGTTTCGTTTCAAATCGGACTTCCAGCTGAAGCAACTCCCTTCTCTTATCAATATTGTTCAGGCTGTCGTAATAGATAAACGCAGAATCCTGCATAGCCGCAACCCGTTCATAATTTCCCATTCCCCGATACAATTCCATTAAATCATTATAACTTAAGTATATGGAGTAAATATCTCCTTCCCGGTAAGCTTGCCGGTTGGATTTGTTAAAATAAGAGATCGCTTGCGGATACTTTTTTAAATACATATACACAGCACCGATATTATGATAGGATTCTCCCAAACTTTTAATTCCTATGATCTGTTCCTCATACTCCAACCCTTTCAGCATATAGCCCAATGCTTTTTCATAGTCGTCTTGATCATAATAAATATGTCCCAACCCGGAGTAAGAAATAGAGATACTTTCTGCATCACCTGTTTTGAGCGCATATACATGCGAAAGTTCGGCATAATACAAAGCAGAATCGAATTGATTCAAGTACGAATAAATTTGTCCTAAAGCAGCATAACAATCATAGCGTTTTTCTTCCAGTTCCGGCTTGTCTTTCACTAAGCGGAGAATATGAAATGTCTGCTTCTTTGCTTCGCTATAGCGATCTTTAAGGAGAAAGAAGCCCATGAAATCATAATACCTTTCTGCAATTAACTCAACATTGTTTGTTTTCTCTGCCAGTTCGATTGCAGCTGTGAAATGCGAATAACTTTTCGTGTAATTTCCAATTTTATCATACCCCTCTCCCAATATACCGTGAAAATCGACTTTACGTTCGAGAGTCAGCTTATTTTCTATTTTTCTAAAAAAGGATTCGATGAAACGAACCCCCTGATCATAGTGGTTCAGGGAATAATAATTATATCCTTTTCTTACAACTGCACTTGCAAGCAGGTCAAAATTGCTTTCCTTTTCAGCCAGTGCAATGGCTTTGTCAAAATACGCATTGGATTTCTCATAGTCTTCCTTTCCGTTCCGGTAGCTTACACCCAAATAAGTGTAAAGTAAAATCCTGTCACGAGCGGACGTCAGCCCTTTTAATTTTTCTGCCCGGAGAAAAGAAGGAATGGCCTTTTGATAGTCATTGATCATGTAGTAATAAATCCCCCGGTCCAATGCCAGTTGCGCACGGTATAAACCGGAAGGTTCGGGCTTCTTTTTTCGAATGAGCTTCTCTTCGGTTTGAAGGACCGGAAGGAGCAGGCCGGCATCTTCCTTTTTATGCAAACGGATGAATTTTTCGTGCGCTTGATTGAACGGATTTTGTGCCGCTGCTTGTCCGCAAAGCAGGAAATGAATCAGGAATAAAAAGGATAGTCGGTGCATACCTTAAAATTAGGAAAGATTTTCGGGATAAATAGGAGTACAAATGGTGTACACCCCAGTAATAACTGAATTTTTCGATCTATGTTTGAAAAAAAATAACCCTATGAAGAATTGTGCACTTGCATTTTTGATCCTGGCAACAACAGCTATAAAAGCCCAGGAAGCCCCGAAAAAAAAGAACGAATACAAAGTAATCAGTGTAACCTACAGCAGTTATGCGAAACCGAAAGCCAGCGGATTATACAATTCGGATTATATGATCAATGAC
>CAMLDR010000236.1 GCA_946478775.1 uncultured Flavobacteriales bacterium | reverse complement strand
AAGTGGGTCTATTCGACCGAACAGGGAAAATTGTCGTTCCTGCGGATTACAACGAACTGACTCGTGTACAGAACGGAATGCTCATCGGACTGAAAGGAGCTGAGAAAAAACTTTGGAACAGGCACAGCGAGTCGGGATGCAATCATTTTAGCTGGACCGGCGGACAGGAAGTCCTGATCGATACGGCGAACAACCTCCTCGTTGAAAAATTCACTTCCCGTGAAGCATTGAATCTCTTCTCGCTTCAAAAGACCAAATCTGTGCACCCGGACACTGCACGCATCTCTTTATTGGCAAAAGACGGAAGTTATTACTCCTTTATCGTCTTTGAAAAAGAATTTGAACACTGGCTTCGAAAAGAGTTATTGAATGACTTAACGATCCAAAAATTAGTTAGCGCTTCTTACGACACCATTACCTGGGAAACCGAAGACGGTTGGGGAAAAACGGTCAGTAAAAAACTCATTTCAGACAATTTCACTCTTCTGAAAAGCGGATTATCGGAAATCTTAGACCCGAAAACCGATTACTTTGTTTCGATCGATGGATTAAACCCCTTTATGTTCGGTGGATCGGAATTCGAACACTACTTCACCAATTGCGGCGAGTCGAAGGACTGGATCTATCCAACCATGTCGGTGATTATTTCTCACACTACCAAAAAAGATTTTACGCAGAACCATTATGAATTCCTGCGCACGGATAAGGGATACAAGCTGATTTGTTTGACTGTGCGGGATCAAAAGATGAAGTAAAATCTTTCTTGTAAACCAATTTGGGTAACGACGTTTTTTCCTATTCTTCTTCCAGAAATCTCACCAGTGGTGAGAGTAAATATAATTTGTAAATTTACAATTGTGGATGAGAAAAAGCTTTACATAATAGCAGGTTGCAACGGAGCTGGTAAAACTACCGCCTCATTCACGATCTTGCCTGATATTTTAGATTGTAAAGAATTTGTCAACGCGGATGAAATCGCAAAAGGACTATCACCTTTTCAACCTGAAAAAGTATCCTTTGAATCAGGGCGAATCATGTTAAACAGAATCAATGAATTACTTTCTGCGAACGAAAATTTCGCATTTGAAACAACATTATCAACGAAAAGTTATAAAAGCAAAATAATTGAGGCGAAGAAAAAAGGGTATCGTGTAACATTATTGTTCTTTTGGTTACAAAATAGTGATCTGGCTAAAGAACGTGTAAAAACAAGAGTATTCGAAGGCGGTCACAACATTGAACCGGAAGTTATTGAAAGAAGATACACCAGAGGAATTCTAAATTTGTTTGATATTTATCTTCCAATTGTTGACGGCGCACTAATTTTTGATAATTCCGAAGGGATACACGAACTTTTAGCCGATAAACAAATTGATGGAGTACTGAATATTCTGAACCAAGAGAAGTTCAACCTTTTAAAAAATCATTATGAAAACAAGTGAAATTCAAAAAGAAGAAAAAATTAAAATTCTGAAAGGGCTTGAAAAAGTGTATGAAAAACTTTTAGAATTTAAGAAGTCTAAAAACAGTGAATTGGTTGTTTTGCGGGACAATAAAATCGTGAAAATTAAACCTGAATAAAAGCAAGCTATTATTGAAATAGTCTTTCTTCTATCCCGGAAACCATGAACCGAACCAACAGAAAACCAATCATCCTCCTCACCATCTTCTCCATCCTGATCTCAGCCTTCGTGCTGGATGATGAGATCCGGTCATTCTACCAGATCGAGGAAGGTTTCATTACCGGATTTCTATTGAGCATCCGGTTCTTTTTCATGCATGCGCTTTTAATCGGAGTCATTATTTACTCCCTGATCCGGCTTCTGAAAACCAAAACACGCGGATACCTTTTTCCTATAGTTGTCTGCCTCATTCACACTGTAGTTGTTATCACGCTGCGCATTCAACTGAATCTCCGGGAATCCAGCCCGGTTGTCCTGCAAGCTCATTACGACGGCGATATCAATGGTCTAACGCTTTACCTGAGACAAAACAAAACCTACAAACTAAGTGATTATGCTGTGTTTAGCGAGACAACTAATTACGGCGAATACCGCATAAGCGGCGACACGATCCTGCTCAGTGAAAAAGATCCCTTGGGAGAAGATCGTAGTATCATGGGCAATAAACTCCTGATAGACAAAGGAGTCATTTTGATTAAACAAGATTCAAACGGAAACTTCAGAGCCGATCAACCTTTTAAGCTTAGAATTATAACCCAAAAGAGAAAATTTTAGTTCTCCGGATTTTTGTTTTGATTTTTTTGAGTAGTATTGGAGGAGCGAAACGCGCTAAGCACTATTTACTGAGACTACATTCACGAGTTTTCTGATGAGCTTTAAACAATTAAAATCGTTTACTGGTAATAAATAATCGTAGTTGGACTACTTTAACAGTGGAGCAGTCTCGAACAAAAACAAGATTAAATAAATTTTCCTATATGGATTACATATTAAATACAATTGAAAAAAAGATTAGACGCTTCGAAGGAACGGCTGAAATTCGTGTTTATCACCAAGTTAGAGTAGAATATGCTTTCTATTTGTTACTTTCTTATTATTGGAACAAAAATTTTGAAGAAATTGGAATTACTGACTTTGTACTTCAAGGTAATATTATAAAAGAAATTCAAAAACCATCAATTGGTACTATTGCTAGCTTAATCCAAAAACTTGACATTAATAACCAACTATCTAAAGAACAAACTAAATCTGAACTAACAGACTATGCTGAACTTAGAAATGATTTAATTGGTCATGGCTATAGTTTTGAAGATGATCTATACAACTTTTCTAAACTATTTGATGAATGGTATCAAAAACTATTGAACTTAAGAATTCAAATACTCAGTAGGAAAACTGATCTAATTGTTTGTCAAGGATTCGATGAAGCGACACAAGAATATACCGGTACTATATACGATTCCGAGGGAGATATTAGGAGTAATTGGAGATGTTCAAAAGAAATATCAGAATTTGAATTAGGCAACCTATACGCCTCTTATGAACCCAATACTTATTTCCGATTATCTCCATTCATTCACATTGAACCTAATGAAGATGGTTTGTATGTGTTTAGAAATGTTCAACAAGCATTACTTGGAAAAATTCGATACAATAGAATTGATAAATCAGATAACGATTTCACTAAATGTTGGGAGGAATTTGAATTTAGTGCGAATAATGGAGTATTAAAGCGACAACCTAATGGCTGTATTATAAATGTCTTTCATCCTAATTATAAAAGATACATAGAGGTAGGGAGTATAAAAGAAAAAGTTTATAATTTTCTAACTGGTAAAGAAAAAGGCTCTTCTGTATGCATTACATTATGGGGACACGGAGGAAATGGTAAAACAGCTACTGTTCAAAAAATTTGTGGGGAGCTTTCTCTCAGTGAAAAAAAAACTTTTGAATTTATAATTTTTCTTTCGGCTAAAGACAGAGAACTCAATAAATTTACAGGCAAAATAATTCCAATAAATTCAGAAAATCGTATTTCCAGTTTTGAAGAACTAATACAGAAACTGAATATGCTAATTTATTCAGAAGATTCAATCGATCCTAAAAAAATCATTGATGAAAAGTCCAAAATGTTACTTGTAATAGATGATTATGAAACATTTGAAGATATCGATAAAGAAAAGATTACGTTATTCATTAAACAACTAAATACCGTTTACCATAAGGTAATTATTACCACTCGAAATAATTTCCTTAAAATCGGTGATGACATTCAAACAAACGAATTAGACATATCCAACACGATTAAGTTTCTTTATGAGGTTTTGACATTTGAACACAATTATACTCAATTGCAACTGAAGGACGTAGAATCTCAAATTAGTAAAGGCAACATTAAAAATGAAATCCATAAAATAACAATTGGAAAACCAATCGAAATTATTCGATTTGTAAATTGCTTTGTTCAAAGAGGAAAGCTTACTGAAGATTTTCTAAATGACATGAAGCGGGTTAACTCCCATTCTGAAAGAAATGAATTTCTATATGGAAGAAATTATAAGCAACTGGAAGGGGACAAACTTGCACAAGATATTTTCACCGTCATTGGATTACTAACCCCTAAAGACTCTCTCACAAGCTTAGTTAAACACATAAAGTTTATCCTAAATAAAAAAGATGAGGATGAAGCTTTATTCAACAATTCCTTAGATAAACTTGTAAAGCTTCGTTTAATTGAAGTTGATGAAGATGGATCCTTCAAAGTTGATTCAAAAGACATTCTTGAAATCATGAAACAAGAATATAATAAAAGAGGTGATGGTTTTCGAAGTGGAACCAAAGCTTTTTATGATAGAATAAAAACAAACATCACAACTGATACAGATAGAGCATTACTAACCCATGTCAAAACTTTGCGTCATCAATCAAATCCAGAAACTACAATTCAGCAATATAGAGAAATATTGCGACATGGTAAAGAATTCTCCTATGATGTAAAATTTGAGGCACTTTTAGATTTAGCTGATTTTCTTTTCAATCATCGTGGAGAAAAAGAACCCGCAATAAAATTGTTTGATGAGTATTTCGATGATTATTATGAATTTGAAGTTTTGAAACGATATTCAAGCTATTCTTGGAGTTTAGACAAAGAAAAATCTATTAAAATTCTTGAAAGTTATTATTCTAAATATGCATCGCTTAACGTAAATCTGACTAAAAATCAGAAGCTACATTTACTTGCTTTAATAGTTATGAGAGAATGTTTCTTTTGGAATGATAAATTTGAGAGGGAATATACTATTAGACAGAAAATAAAAGAACAACTTAAAAGAGTTTACAATAAGTATGGTCATATGCTCTTTGCTCAATTAAAACAAATTGACATTTCTAAAGATTTATCTTCTGAAGAGCTTAACGATATAACATTAGCATTGGAAAGTTTAATTGATACTTGTTATCGAATTCATAACAAATCAGTAGCAATCGAAATCTGTGAGTTCGGATTATCTAAATTCCCTGAACAGATTCACTTTAGGTTCAAAAGAAAAATGGATCGTCTAAATGGATATAGGAATCATTTCCAACAAAGCAGACCAAAATCTATTCATGAACCGATTAAAAAGAATAAAACTGTTAATATACAATTAGATATTATTAATCTTGAACCTCAAGAAACTGGATACGACGGTACAATTATAAAATTGCATAATGACCAATCAAAATATGGCTACATAAAATATGATTCAGACAAAATACAAGGTAGAATTTATTTTCGAGAAGCAAGTTTAATAGATCAAACTTTTGGACAATTAAAAGTCGGAGACTTAGTGAAATTTGGATTTGGAAAAATTAACAATACAAAATTTGGGGCTATCCAAATGACAAAAATGTAATCTCTAAATAGCAAGCAACGCCACTTTAAAAATCACAAACAAAAAGCCGCCAGTCCCAAGACCAGCGGCTTTTCTATTATTATTTATTGATTACAAAGTAATGAAGTGTCAACCTCGGCTGACTACTTTGTTATTTAACCAACTTCATTTCATTAACCAAATTACTTGCGCCGTAGCACTTGTCGATCAACCAAAGCGTGTAGCGAACGTCCAAAGAGATCGTGCGCTGAATGTTCGGCTCGAAGTAGATGTCACCGGACATTGCTTCCCAGTTACCGTCAAATGCCGTTCCGATCAATTCTCCGTTTGCGTTGATCACCGGGGAACCGGAGTTACCACCTGTGATATCGTTATTGGAAAGGAAGTTTACAGGCAATTTCCCGTTCACTCCGTACTGACCATAGTCTTTTTTCTGCCACAATTCCTTGATGCGC
>CAMLDR010000235.1 GCA_946478775.1 uncultured Flavobacteriales bacterium | reverse complement strand
ATATTAGCAGAAAAACAGTTCGATTTCGGTTTCATTCGAAATACGATTATTGTAACACCTAAAGTGGCGCTAAGCTACTCTCCAGATCTACCACCTGGCAGGTACAAAGAACCGATCTACATACAGAACGATTCATTTCTAATATAGAGTTTCAGCCGGTAGGCAAGTTTGATTTATAATCCTGTTTAAAAGGGTTATTCTATAGTTATTCAATAAAATTTATGTTATGAAAAAGATACAGCACATTATGCTGGGATTGTCATTGTTGTTGGCATTCACCAGTTGCGCAACTCAAATAAAAAATGCAAAAACCGAAACTTACAAGGTAGCAGGTAATTGTGAAATGTGTAAAAACACAATCGAAACTGCAGCGAATAAGAAAGGTGTTTCTTCGGCTGAATGGGACACAGACAAAAAAGTAATGAATCTTACTTACGATTCTAAGCAAACTACGGCATCAGACGTTCTGAAACGAGTTGCCTACGCAGGATACGATAACGAACAGTTTTTAGCGCCGGATGATGCGTACTCAAAACTTCCCGGATGTTGCAAATATGATCGAATGAAGAAAGACGCATCGGTTACTACTAATCCAGTGAATGAACCATCAAAGGACGATACCATTGTGAAAGAACAAGAGAAAGTCAACCAACTTTCAAAGGTGTATGATCAATACTTCGCATTAAAAGACGCTTTGGTTAAAGACGATGGGACTTTAGCATCTTCAAAAGCGTTAGCGTTAGCGAAGGCAATCAAAGATGTTGACATGAAATCCATGTCATCCGAAGAGCATTCAGCCTGGATGAAAGTAGAGAAAGACTTATTGATGCACGCGGAACACATCGGCGAGACAAAAGACATCGCACATCAGCGGGAACATTTTTCAATGCTGTCGCAAAACGTCTATTCGCTAACCAAAGTATTTAAGCTTGACGAAACAGCTTATTTGCAACATTGTCCAATGTACAATGATGGTAAGGGTGCAGATTGGTTAAGCAAAGAAAATACAGTGAAGAACCCATATTACGGGAGTTCTATGTTGACTTGCGGGAAAACTACACAGACGATCAAGTAACCCAATGAAGATTTATATCAAAAACATGGTATGCAACCGTTGTAAGATGGTGGTGAAGTCCGAGCTTGAACAGCTCGGGCTTCAACCCCTTACAGTGGAATTGGGTGAGGTGGAGTTAAAAGAAGAATTGACTAGCGAAGAGAAGGAACTTATAAATACCCGTTTCCTGGAATTGGGTTTTGAACTGATTGATGATAAAAAGAGCAGGCTAATTGAACGTGTCAAAAATTTGGTAGTGGAATTGGTGCATCATTCGGAAGAGCAATTGAATATGAATGTGTCCGATTACTTGACACAATATATTCCCATGGAGTATAAATATTTGAGTAACCTGTTCTCAGAGGTTGAAGGAACGACCATTGAAAAGTTTTACATAGCTCAACGTCTGGAACGTGTGAAGGAGCTGCTTGTATATGATGAACTCTCTCTAAGTGAGATTGCCCATCAGATGGGTTATAGCAGTGTCGCTTATCTAAGTACACAATTCAAGAAAGTTGTAGGGCTTACACCCAGTCACTTCAAAAGCATAAAAGCATCTAAGCGGAAGTCTTTGGATCATTTGTAAAAGTCATAACTCTATCAGAAAATATCATAACGCATACCCATCGTTTTCAACTGAACTTTGCAGTATAAATTGAAAATTATGGAAACAACAGACCGAGAATTGCTTCATATCCCACTCGAAGGAGTAGAGAGTGAACATTGTGCGCTAATCGTTGACAATGGGTTGAAAGAACTGGAAGGTGTTACGACACATAAAGTTGAACTAAATAACAACCGTGCGATTATCAACGAAACAAAAGCGTTCAATATCTTACCGAACGCCGTAAAAGCCATTCGTGACTTAGGTTATGGTGTCACCACTGTGAAAAAGAATTTTCCGGTATTGAACATGACGTGTGCATCCTGTGCTATCAGTGCGCAGACCATTCTCGAAAGCACGCGAGGTGTTACAGGAGTATCGGTGAACTATGCGAATAACATTGCGAGTGTCGAGTATATTCCTACGATTACCGATCCAAAGGAATTACAGACTGCGATGCGTTCGATAGGCTATGATCTCATGATCGATGAAACCGAATCGGCACATGATACACTTGAAGAGTTGCACAGTCGAAAGTTTCGTAAACTGAAGTTGAAAACGTTTGGCGCAATCTTGTTGTCAATACCTGTAGTTGCAATTGGTATGTTCTTTATGCATATACCCTATGCGAACTATATCATGTGGGCATTTTCAACTCCGGTAATCGTTTGGTTAGGTAAAGACTTCTTTATCAATGCGTGGAAACAGGCAAAACACCGTTCTGCAAATATGGACACCCTTGTTGCTTTGAGTACAGGGATTGCATACCTCTTTAGTGTTTTCAATACCTTGTTTATGGAGATTTGGCATAGCAAAGGATTACACGCCCATGTGTATTTTGAAGCAGCATCAGTTGTAATTGCGTTTATTTTGCTTGGAAAACTACTTGAAGAAAAAGCAAAAGGCAACACCTCTTCTGCATTGAAAAAACTGATCGGACTACAACCAAAAACGGTAACAATTCTGAATGCAAATGGCGAATCGGAAGAAATCCCAATCGTGAAGGTTAATATTGACGATACCATCATCGTAAAACCAGGAGAGAAAATTGCCGTGGACGGTAAAGTAATTTCCGGGAAGTCATTTGTCGATGAAAGCATGTTAAGTGGCGAACCATTGGCGGTTGAAAAAACTGAAGGTTCTGAAGTTTTTGCCGGAACGATCAATCAGAAAGGAAGCTTTCATTTCAAAACAGAGAAAGTCGGTGATGCAACGATGCTTGGCCAAATCATTAAAATGGTTCAGGATGCACAAGGAAGTAAAGCGCCAGTTCAGAAACTTGTCGATAAAATTGCTGGAATTTTCGTGCCTATAGTTCTAGGTATTTCAATTCTGACACTGGTCCTTTGGGTAACGCTGGGAGGAGAAAACGGATGGACACAAGGCGTTTTGTCCCTTGTAACTGTACTCGTGATCGCTTGTCCTTGTGCGCTCGGTCTGGCAACGCCTACTGCAATAATGGTCGGTGTTGGTAAGGGAGCTGAAAACGGGATTTTGATTAAAGATGCTGAAAGCCTTGAACTTGGGCGTAAAGTGAACGCAGTAGTACTTGATAAAACGGGGACCATTACAGAGGGTAAACCAAAAGTGACGGGTATTCAATGGTTGAATAACGATGATTCTTTAAAGTCTGTACTGTACAATATCGAAAAACAATCGGAACATCCATTGGCTGAATCAGTGGTAAAACACTTGAATGAAAATGAGACGATTCATGTGCATCACTTTGAGAGTATTACCGGATTCGGTGCGAAAGCAGAAGTAAACGGCAAAACATTCTTCGTAGGAAATAAAGCGCTACTGGATCAAAACAACATTACTATAGCCAAGGAATTGTTGGTAAGAGCAAATGTTTGGCTTAGTGAAGCGAAAACGGTAGTTTTCTTTGCAGATAATCAAAAGGGACTTGCGGTAATAGCTATTTCAGATGAGATTAAGGAAACTTCGGTAGAGGCTATCCGACAGTTGAAGCAGTCAGGTATTGAAGTTTACATGCTTACGGGTGATAATGCTCAAACAGCGAAAGCCATTGCAGAGAAAACAGGGATTGATCATTATAAAGCGGAAGTACTTCCAGCGGATAAGTCTGCCTTTATAAAACAGTTGCAGGCTCAGGGGAAAGTAGTCGCGATGGTCGGAGACGGTATTAACGACAGTAATGCACTCACACAGGCGGACGTTAGTATCGCAATGGGAAAAGGAAGTGATATTGCCATGGATGTTGCAAGGATGGTTATTATCTCATCCGATCTAACAAAAATCCCAATCGCGTTTCAGTTATCTAAACAAACTGTATCTGCTATTAAACAGAACTTGTTCTGGGCGTTTATCTACAACGTAATTGGTATTCCAATTGCTGCCGGAGTGCTTTACCCTGTCAATGGTTTTCTGCTCAATCCTATGATCGCAGGTGCAGCCATGACATTAAGTTCGTTGAGTGTCGTCAGCAATAGTTTGTTGTTAAAATTCAGAAAGTTAAACAAGTCGTAAAAATCATAAATCGTTCAGAAAATACCATAAGGCTAAAGCGTATTAAAAGGGCAAACTTTGCCTTAGTAATCATTAAAAAATTCAAATTATCATGGAAACACTCAAATTTAAAACAACAATCAAATGTGCGGGATGTCTTGAAAAAGTGACACCATTTCTAAACGAGCAACTAACGCCGGAAGAATGGAACGTAGACATTCTTACTCCTGCTAAAATCCTTACTGTGAATTCAGATAAAATGACGGCAGAAGAAGTGGAGGAAAAAGTAAAACAAGCTGGATTCCAGATCGAACGAATCAATGATAAATAGGCTTAAAAGTCTCCTTTCGTAAAGAAATAAAGGTTTAATTGACGTAAATTGTATGTGATGAAAAAACGAATGTTAATGATAGTGGCGGTAGTGATGCACCTGGCAACTTTTGCCCAAAAAACGGTGCGATACGATCTCTACGTCCGAGATACCACCGTTAATTTCACTGGGAAAGAGCGACATGCTTACTCCGTTAACGGTAGTATTCCAATGCCTGAATTGCATTTTACGGAAGGAGACACTGCTGAAATCTGGGTACACAATGAGTTGAAAACAGAAACTTCAATTCACTGGCATGGAATCATCTTACCAAATGAACAAGATGGTGTTCCCTATTTGACAACTGCACCGATCAAAGCAGGAACAACCCATTTGTATAAATTTCCGATCGTTCAAAACGGTACATATTGGTATCATTCACATACGGGCTTGCAAGAACAAGGTGGTATGTACGGAGCGTTTATTATTCACAAGCGTAATGAAAAACCGATGCCTGAATATACTATTGTTCTAAGTGACTGGACCGACATGAAACCTTTCGAAGTGCATCGCAGGTTACACATGGCGAATGATTGGTCTGCTATTAAGAAAGCAACTGTTCAAAAAGGTGCTGTTCAGAGTTATGGCGATGCCATAGTGAATAGAAGTTTCAAAACAAAAGTTGGTAATGAATGGAAGCGTATGCTTGCCATGGATGTAAGTGATGTGTATTATGACAAATTCCTTACAAACGGGAAGCCTGAGATCACTGTTCCACAATTCAAGGCAGGAGATAAGGTTCGAATTCGCATCATTAACGGAAGCTCGTCTACCTATTTTTGGATGCGCTGGTCGGGTGGAAAAATGGATGTAGTTGCAAGCGATGGAATGGACGTTGTTCCGGTTCCAGTTGACCGATTTATTATTGCCGTTGCTGAAACTTATGATGTCATTGTAACAATCCCTTCGGAGAAAACAGCCTTCGAGTTACAGGCAACTTCAGAAGATCGAATCAGAAGCACATCCCTTTGGTTAGGTGACGGAATCAAACAATTGGTTTCTCCATTGCAGCCTTTAAAATACTTCGAAGGTATGCAGATGATGAACGACATGATTAAAATGGACGGGAATCTTGACGACATGGGAATGAATATGAGCCTTCAGCAGATGGATATGAATGTGGTGATGTATCCTGAAATTACAGGTCCGCTAAAGGAAAAAAAACAAGGTCATAAGCACATGGACATGACCAATGGCGACCAGTACAATAGCAATGAACTTTCAGATATTGTTACGCTGAATTATAACATGCTTCGATCGCCGGTAAAAACCACCTTGCCTGATGTACCGACAACCACATACAACTTTGAACTCACAG
>CAMLDR010000234.1 GCA_946478775.1 uncultured Flavobacteriales bacterium | reverse complement strand
GTGCTACTTTCTCATCCAAATGTTTTGGTAAAACGTATACATCGTTCTCATAGTTAGCATGGTTTTCCCACAATTCCAATTGAGCTAATACCTGATTTGTAAATGAGTTAGACATTACAAATGAAGGGTGACCTGTTGCACAACCCAAGTTTACCAAACGACCTTCAGCAAGGATGATCACGTCGTGTCCGTTTACATTGTAAATATCTACTTGCGGTTTCACCGTATTTTTAGTGTTTCCGTGATTTTTGTTCAACCAGGCCATATCGATCTCATTATCGAAGTGACCGATGTTACAAACGATCGCTTTGTCTTTCATGTTCTCGAAATGACGACCAACGATGATGTCTTTGTTACCTGTTGTTGTAACGATGATGTCAGCACGATCAACGATGTTATCCAATTTTTTCACTTCAAATCCATCCATTGCAGCTTGTAAAGCACAAATCGGATCGATTTCAGTTACAAGAACACGAGCACCTGCACCACGCAAAGAAGCAGCAGAACCTTTACCAACGTCACCGTAACCACAAACAACAGCTACTTTTCCAGCCATCATTACGTCTGTTGCACGACGAATTGAATCCACCAAAGACTCTTTACATCCGTATTTGTTATCAAATTTGGATTTAGTTACCGAATCATTTACATTGATTGCAGGCATAACCAAAGTTCCGTTCTTCATACGATCATACAAACGAAGAACTCCTGTTGTTGTCTCTTCAGACAATCCTTTAATTCCGGAAGTCAATTCAGGGAAACGGTCAAAAACCATGTTTGTTAAGTCACCTCCGTCATCCAGGATCATGTTCAATGGCTGGCCACCTTCGAAAGCGAAGATCGTTTGCTCGATACACCAGTCAAATTCCTCTTCATTCATACCTTTCCATGCAAAAACAGGAATTCCTGCAGCAGCAATTGCAGCAGCAGCGTGATCTTGCGTAGAGAAAATGTTACAAGAAGACCAGGTAACTTCTGCTCCTAATTCAACCAACGTTTCAATCAAAACAGCAGTTTGAATAGTCATGTGCAAACATCCTGCGATACGTGCACCCTTTAAGGGTTTCTTAGCGCCATATTCTGCACGAATTGACATTAAACCCGGCATTTCAGCTTCTGCTAAAACGATCTCTTTACGACCCCACTCAGCTAGTGAAATGTCTTTTACTTTGTAAGCTAATTTTTCAGTTGTATTATTCATAAATGATTGTTTGCTCTTATTTTACGATTGCAAAGATACGGTATAGGTTTGTGATTTAAAAATTATCAATTACAGAAATATAAATTATCAATCCCGGGAATATCATTAATCAAGTAATTGATTATTAATCTGGTGATATTGTATCGGCATTCCGATCTCAATCAAATGCACTTTTTTTATTACTTTGGACAAAAATTTAACCATGCTAAAACCAAACAAAGAACGTTCAAAACGCCTGATCCTTGTACTCTGGATTTACACTGCCTTCATCGTATTGAAATCCCTTTCGGACATTTCTCAGTACTTTCTTCTAAAAAGGATACAAACCGGAAACTTTGACATGAAAGAAGTAGATGCAAACGACTTAAGACAAAGTATTCTTGCAATACTGCTATTATTGATGTATGTCGGTGTAGCAGTAGTTTTCATTCAGTGGTTCAGACGAGCATACTACAACCTTCATCAGCTATCGAAGAATTTATCCTTTGCTGAAGGATGGGCAGCCGGAGCGTGGTTTGTTCCAATCATGAACCTGGGCCGGCCTTTCAACATTATGAAAGAAATGATGACCGTCTCTGAAAACCTGCTGGTAAAAGAGAACCTGGTTCAGGAAGATAGCCGCCGCAGACGTTCCGTAGGAATCTGGTGGACATTGTGGATTATTGTTTCCGTTCTTTCGGATGTAAGCGCCCGAATCCAAACTAAATCCGAGAACATTGACATTTTGACGAACTTTACACTCATTGATGTGGTATTGGCCTTCGCTTATATCCCATTAACTCTTATTACTGTTCGAATGATTAAAAATTATGCTGAACTGGAAGAATATTTGCCTCAAATCAATGCTGCAAATGTCACAAGAGAGATTAAAATCGACAATTCAGATATTTTAGACAGCATCTAAAAACATAAGAATGATCACTTATCAAGTAACTTACAAGATAAGTGATCATTGATTCTTTTTAATTCTATTTCGGTGTTCCGATCAAATGCAAAATCGTCGCAGGGCCGCTTTTAACTTTCCCGATATTCCAATCGTAATTTTCATATCCTTTTACACGACTCACCAGTTCTTCCATTTCAGGAACAGTGTAGGTGCGCAAAGCAGAAAGAATTCCATCTAATAAAACAAATAAAGGAACTAAGGGAATGAGGTAGGTGAAAATGATTCTCCCAACAGAAAAGGGCCGGATGAAAGGTGTAACAAAAAGCACATTGAGCGGAGAAAAAATCATTGCAATAACGCTCTTCACATTTCTTTCCTGGGATTCAAATAAGCCAATCGCACTTTTCGCATCTACCGCATTCTGCAAAATTTTCACCGCATCTTCCTCTCTGAAGTGGTGAAGTGATAAAAACTGGGTACGTAAACCAACTAAGTTCGCAGGAACGTTAGTGGCATCAACCGATTCTTTCCGATAGCTAAAACGGTTGGATTGTTTTGCCGTGAACGCAAATGCTTTTTCATTCGGATACAAATCCGTAAGCACCACATTTATTTGCGGATGATCTTTTTTCAATGCATCAATCAGGTTAATCAATCCGCCACCACCGCCGGAAGCCAAATCAATAATCGTTGAATTGCCACTTTTTGTTACTACTTCAGACAACAGGGGAACAATTCCTTTGTAGACATTAAATTTATTGGAAACAAACTGAAGGAAATCTGTCAAATAGTTGCGCAGAAACCCGGGAAACCAACGCTGATCTTCAAATTCAAATAAATGTTTGCGTTTCATAACCGAATATTTTGTAATTTTAGGTCAAAGATACTAAAGTTATTGGAATTAGGTCAAGATTACTAAAAAATAAATGAAGACACGAGATAAAATATTGCAAACGGCCTTGAACCTATTCAATACGCATGGAGTTCCTAACATTACTCTGCGCCGAATTGCTGCAGAAATGTTTATCAGCCAGGGGAACTTAAATTATCATTTCAAGCACCGGGAAGACATTATTGAAGCTCTGTTCTTCCAGCTAATGGAAACATTCGAAGAAGAAAAAGCCAAACTGGATAGTGAGAAAATGGATTTTCAATTCATCCTAGACTCTACCCGAAACGGCATGGAAGCACTTTTTAAGTTCCGTTTTTTGATGATCGACTTTAACCAGGTGATGCGCGAGAATCCGAAGATCCACGCCCATTTCAAGCAATTGGAAGAGATCCGGAAAACAACCTATTTATACTCCTTTGACCTGGCAATTAAAGCCGGAATTATGCGTGCACCCGCTTTTGAGACCGAATACATCGGCCTGAATGAACGCATCCGGGTTTTTAGTGATTACTGGATTGCTTCCGCAGAAGTTTACGGAGAGCCGGTTGAAACGACTGTTGAGAAATACCATAATTTATTGGTGGAAATGTTCTTTCCGTATTTCACGAAAGATTCGCAGCGGGAGTTTTTGTTGAAACGCTTATAAATAAAAAGCCGCCGCAACACACTCAAGATACGCATAGACATCTGTCTATTTGATCAGTAACTACAAGGTTTTTAGTTGTTTGAAACTAAAAAATCCTCCCGGCTTAGCCAAGAGGATTCTCCAACAATAAAAACAGGGTCTAAGGAAAAACCCTCGTTTAATAACCTTTTTATAAATTAGCCAAAGCTTCTTTTACGAGTTCTGACACACGTTTTCCGTCAGCTTTTCCGGCCAACTGACCATTTACCGGTCCCATCACTTTACCCATGTCCTGAGGCCCGCTCGCTCCAACTTCAGCAACTTTAGCTGCTATAATTGCACGAACTTCGTCATCAGACATCATTTTGGGCAAATAATCCTCCAACACTTTAGCCTGGAATAATTCTTCTTCAGCCAAATCGTTTCTTCCCTGATCTACATAGATCTGGTAGGTTTCCATGCGTTGCTTGTGCAATTTCAGAACGATCTTATTCGCTGCTTCTTCAGTCAACTCACCGGAACTACCCGATGTAGCTTCAAGCAATAATTTACTTTTAATATCGCGCAAAACTGCAAGGCGTTCTTTTTCCTTTGCAAGCATTGCCGTTTTTATATCCTGATTGATTTTTTCTGTAAAGTTCATTTTTTTAAGATGTTAAGACTCTAAGATTTTAGGACATTAAGACTGGATTCCGAGTCCTGAAATCTTAATATCCTAAAGTCCTAATATCCGATTAATCTACGTTATCGTGTAAGAATGAGTTGTTTGTCTTGATTCCGTCATCCGAAAGACCGAAACGGCTCACATTGGATTCCTCGCTTTTCACCACCTGGTCCAAATGAATGTTTCTTCTAACGAATGCAGGCTCATCTTCCAATTCTTTCAACCCTTCCGCTTTCTTCAGTTTATTGTTGTAATTCTTGATGCGCTCCATACGCTCCATATTCCGACGCTGCAATTCTTCAGCGCTAACAGGTGCTTTTTGAACCACATTCTCCAATTCAACTTTCGCCTGAGCCTCATCCTCCAGGAAATAGCGTTTCGGCTCTTCCTTTTCTTCAACAGAAGGTATTGACATTGGCGTAACCATTGGTTTTGCCTCTGATTTCACTTCCCAATCGAACTCAATTGTCCCGGAAGTGGAAGGTTTAACTTCTTCTGTTTTCGGTTCGGATTTCAAAAACGGCTCTTCTTCCTTTTTCTCCGGGATTACCTGGTGAGTTGGAGAAGTCAAAGGCGTTTTGATCTCATTTCTAGGTTCGTCCTCCAAAACAGAAACTGTTTTTTCAGGAGCTTTTTCAAAACCCGTGAAAGGAGTTGAATTAAATCCTGTTGCTACCAAAGTAACACTCAATTTATTTCCTAAAGTCGGATCATAACCATGTCCCCAAATAACGTCTGCAGTAGATCCCGCTTCATCCTGGATGTAATCTGTGATCTCACCGATTTCATCCATCGTTACTTCGATATCACCGTAAGTAATGTTCAACAAGATGTATTTCGCACCTTCAATGTTGTTATCGTTCAACAACGGAGATGTCAATGCTTCCTGAACCGCGTTGATCGCACGACCTTCGCCTTCGGAAACAGCAGATCCCATGATTGCAACTCCCGAATCACGCATAACCGTATTCACGTCGTTGAAATCTACGTTGATCGCACCGGTTGTTGTAATCACATCTGCAATTCCTTTTGCAGCTGTTGCCAATACATTATCAGCCATGGCAAAAGCCTGAGCCAATGACATATTTCCACCAACTTCACGCAAACGCTCGTTATTGATCACCAATAAGGTGTCAACACACTGACGCATGACATCCAATCCTTCTTCTGCCTGCTGACGGCGGCGGCGGCCTTCAAAAGCGAAGGGAACCGTCACGATACCAACAGTCAATATATTTAATTCCTTAGCAACCTGAGCAATTACCGGTGCTGCACCTGTTCCGGTTCCACCACCCATTCCTGCAGTTACGAAAACCATTTTAGTCCCGTTAGAAAGCAGGGCACGTATATCCTCGATATTTTCAACCGCTGCATTTCTTCCGATTTCAGGAATTGCACCAGCACCACGTCCTTCCGTAAGGCTTGGGCCTAACTGAATTTTATAAGGCACCGGAGAAATATCCAAAGCCTGACGGTCTGTATTACAAACGATGAAATCAACACCTTTGATTTCCTGATCGAACATGTGGTTTACAGCATTACTTCCACCACCACCAACACCAAT
>CAMLDR010000233.1 GCA_946478775.1 uncultured Flavobacteriales bacterium | reverse complement strand
GAAGATCCCGGAAAAAATTCGATTTCATCAATCTGCATGCTTTTTCCTTCACCCAAAGGTTCTATCCAAACTACAATTTCGGTTTCTGTGTTGGCGGATACCGGTTCTTCCCTGTCCAGAAAGAAGTAACCTTCAGCATCAATTTTCAATTGCACTTTCCCCGATTTTTCAATTGAAAAGCGGAAATCAGATCCCTGGTATGAAGCAGTTATGTCTTTAATCCCGGTAATAGTTATATTTGCAATAACCGGTTTTCCGGTTTCATAATCCCGAACCAAGATGGATAAGCCGGGTTGGGTTTTATCGATTCTTAGATCCATTACTTTGCCGCCTTCAGTTGTTTCCTGCATTTCACCGGTTAATGGCTCAAAAAGGAAATTGACTTCCAGGAATTCTTTGGTTTTTGGCGGTGCAATGAAACAAATGATAATTTCCCTTCCGGCAACCAAATCAATCGGATAAAGGGTGTTTCCGGAAACGACCAGGTTCAGCCCGAGTTCCATTGAAGGTTTGGAAATAATTCTTCTGATTTCAGCGGAACCTTTCATAATCTCTTCACAAGGATATTTGGTCTCTCCTTCAAATATGATCATTTGGATAGCCTGAGGGCATTTTGCACTTAAAGTGAATCTACCGTTGTAAGAGGCCTTAAAAGAACAAAACAAACTGTTCTTTTCTTCTATGTTATTTAGAGAAGCATACGCTTGGAAGTCGTTTACTTTTCCTCCTTTTCCGGAAAACTGCATGCGGTAATCTCCTGTTTTGAGAACCGTAGTAGCTCCCGTACAGTCAGAAATGGCATCGGAGGTTACGAGAATCTGTTGTCCAAATGCATTTATAAAGAGGAAAGAAAGGAGTAAAAGGAGAGTGTATTTCATTGATTGCAAAGATAGTTTTTTCATCAACTTTTAAAAAATGGCATATTTTCGATTTTCTGAATGGATTGAATGAGCGTACTAAATGTATTTTTTAGTTATTGTTTAACGTTCAATTGCGCCTTCAAACAGGTTCTGAGATATAGATGGTCTACCGTTGGGAAAATATGAACCACACTTACATCGTGTGTTTTTCCTTTTAGAACAAGATCACCGCTTTTCTTTTGAAGGTTGCGATCGATGGTTTTTTTTAAATCATTGAACTGAACACTGAGGTCCAATTTCGTTGCTTTTTCAAGTTCAGCGTAGATTCGATTGGAAAAAAGCCATTTTGCACTTTTCAATAGCACACTTTTCGTTTTTAGATCAAATTCAAGTTTGCTGAGTTCCAATATTTTGGTACGATTGTCAAAAGATGGAATTCCCTGCAGATACAAGATTCCTTTTTTTGTCCCGCTGAACTCAATTGCCAGTACCACTTTATTTTTGTCGAGCCCGCTTACCCGGATCGCATCGAAGACGAAGTGATTTTTATTGAAGTCAATTGTTTGACCTTTCACCTGTTCGGTAAATAAGCGCGATATGGAATCGTAGTTCAATTCGAAATCAGTTAAAAGATCAAAAGTATCTTTTGGTGCAGCCGGAATAATATTCAATTTTGGAAGCTCACTAAGTGGAGTTTTTGCGGCATTTTGATTCAAATAGGTTTTACAATTCACTACCAATGTGGTGAATAATTTGTTTTGCTCCAAACGTGGCTTCACCAGGGAAAGGGAGATTGGTTCAAAATGAATGTACCCCATGTATGGAATGTTTATCGACTGATTCATGTTCTTCCACAGATCTTCCGCATCTTTCCGGAATGAAATACGGGACAGTTCATCGTCTGTTTGCCGGCATTGATCTTCCAGCGTTTTTCGCACTTCCTGAATGACCTTATCCGTTGCGTCAAATCTGAAAACCGTTACTTCACAGGGATTCAAAGATTTCAATTCGTTAATACTTGTTCGGGTACTTAAAGCGTAATCTTCATTTATATTCAACTCGGTCGCGAAACGAATCCTTAAAGAAGGTTTCTTTTCATTAACCCCGCATGAAAAAGGTATGACAGGAGCCAGGCAAACGGGTTTTGAGGATAATAAATCGGAGCAAACAGCGCAATATTCCATTTTGATCCAATACGAACCAATCAATTCGGAGAGCAACTGGTTGTTAATTGTTGAGATCTCAAAGGAATCTTTTTGAAATTGATATTCATAACGAATACCGCTACAGGGGTTGTCGGAACCGGAAGTGAGCTTTGGCACTGATTTGTTGGCTTCCTGAAAATAAGTTGCCAAATTAATTTCAACAGGAACAACAATACTGTTTATGACCGAATTTATTTCCGGAGGCGCACTTGTCAGATTGGAACTGGTGGGTGCTTCAGGAAGGATAGAACGACAGGAACTGATGAGAATCAGAAGTATAATAACTCCTATTTTTAACTTTAAAACGCGCACAATGACGGAATTTTCAGATTTGATTTTCCAAAATTAGTATTAACTTCAAGTTATGAAGCCAATTTTTTATTTTGTGATCTGTTTATTCGGACTTCTATCTTGTACGAAGTCAAGAACATGTACCTGCACGGATGGGTATAGCTATACTGTCAATACCTCCAAAAAATCAGCTCAGGATGCCTGTGAAAAGACTGCTTCAGAGGGGATTGAATGTGAAATTAATTGACAAGTGACTGATTTTTTTAGTTTATGTAACCGAAGTAAAAAAAAAGACTTATATTCGCGCTGTTAATTTATTTTTTTTAACCTTCATCTCAATTAATTGTATGAAAAAATTTGTATTATTCGTTGCTGCTGCTGCAACTTTAGGATTGACTTCTTGTAAAAAAGACTGGACTTGTTCTTGTACTTACGATGGTGAGACTACAACTTACAACATCGACGGGAAAACTAAGAAAGATGCTGAAGCACAGTGCGAAGGAAAAGCGTCTGTTGGTGGAATCACTGTATCTACAGGTTCTAACTGTACAACAAGCAAAAGATAATAATTTTTAAATTATTATTGTTGGGGGCATTAGCCCCCTTTTTTTGCTTTAAACTTTTGCTTTCTAGAACTTCAAAAGTTAAATGGTCCAGAGTTAAATAAGAAAGGCTTAGTTCATTGAACCAAGCCTTTCGGTTATTATAAAATGAATCCCTTAAATGGAATCAATGATCTGATTGAATGTTTCGCTTGGTCTCATTGCTTTGGTAGCTAATTCAGTTGTTGGTTTGTAATAACCTCCAATAGCTAATTTGCTTCCCTGAGCTCCAATCAATTCACTGTTAATTTTACTTTCGTTAGTGGCTAGAGCTTCTGCTATCGGTGTGAATTTGGCTTTCAGTTCCGCATCATTGTTTTGAGCAGCCAAGGCTTGTGCCCAATACAAGGTCAAAAAGAAATGACTTCCGCGATTGTCGATTTCACCTACTTTCCTAGCCGGAGATTTGTCGTTTTCAAGGAATTTTTCGGTTGCAGCATCCAATGTCTCTGACAATACTTTCGCTTTTGCATTTCCTGTTGTTTGAGACATATGCTCCAATGAAACTGCAAGGGCTAAGAATTCACCCAATGAGTCCCAGCGTAAATAACCTTCTTCAAGGAATTGCTCCACGTGTTTTGGAGCAGAACCACCAGCACCTGTTTCAAATAATCCGCCGCCGTTCATCAAAGGAACGATGGAAAGCATTTTTGCAGATGTACCGACTTCCAGGATAGGAAATAAATCGGTGTTGTAGTCGCGCAACACGTTACCTGTAACAGAAATGGTATCCAAACCTTTTACGATTCGCTCTAAGGAGAAAACAGTGGCTTCGCTTGGTGTTAGAATGCGAATATCCAATCCTGAAAGGTCGTGGTCTTTTAAATAGAGTTCCACTTTTTTGATCAGTTCCGCATCGTGAGCACGGTTTTTATCCAGCCAGAAAACTGCTGGTGTATCGCTCAAACGTGCTCTGTTTACAGCCAGTTTCACCCAGTCGCGAACCGGAGCATCTTTTGTTTGACACATTCTCCAGATATCTCCTGCTTCAACTGCGTGAGACATCAATGTATTTCCGTTACCATCTACCACGCGAACAGTTCCATTTTCTGAAACCTGGAATGTTTTATCGTGTGAACCGTATTCTTCAGCAGCCTGTGCCATCAAACCAACGTTTGGAACAGATCCCATTGTAGTTGGATCTAAAGCGCCATTTTTCTTGCAGAAATCAATAGCACTTTGATATACACCGGCATAAGAACGATCCGGAATGATCATTTTTGTATCTTGCAATTGTCCGTCTTTGTTCCACATTTTTCCCGAAGTACGGATTGCTGCCGGAACGGAGGCATCAATAATCACATCCGAAGGAACGTGCAGGTTAGTGATTCCCTTTTCGGAATTCACCATTGCAATGGCCGGATTATTAGCATAGGCAGCATGTATGTCCCCTTCAATAGCAGCTTTTTTATCAGCTGGAAGTGCTTCAATTTTTGCAAATAAATCTCCTAAACCATTGTTCGGATTAATTCCTAACTGTGCAAATTCAGCTGCATGCTTTTCGAAAACGTCTTTGAAATAAACTGAAACAACATTTCCAAAAATGATCGGATCAGATACTTTCATCATGGTCGCTTTCAGGTGAATCGAAAGTAACAGATTCTTTGCTTTTGCATCTGCAATTTCCGTCTCCAGGTAAGAACGCAATGCCTTTTGACTCATCACTGAGCCATCGATGATCTCACCATCTTTTAAACTTGTTTTTTCTTTAAGAACAGTAATGTTTCCAGCGTTATTTACTAATTCGATGCGAACATCAGTCGCAGAAGGAACAACTACTGATACTTCACTTCCATAGAAATCACCAGCTGGCATACTGGATACGTGTGTTTTGGAATCCGCACTCCAGGCTCCCATTGAATGTGGGTGTTTTCTTGCGTAATTCTTCACTGCTTTTGGAGCTCTTCGATCGGAATTTCCTTCGCGAAGCACTGGATTTACAGCACTTCCTTTGATTTTATCGTATTTTGCTTTGGCATTTTTTTCGTCTTCGGTTGTTGGTGTTTCCTTATAGTCAGGAATTTTGAAACCTAAAGACTGTAATTCAGCAATTGCTTCCTTTAGCTGAGGAATAGAAGCTGAAATATTGGGAAGTTTGATAATGTTTGCTTCTGGTGATGTAGCTAATTTACCCAATTCAGACAAGGAATCCGGAACACGCTGTTCTGCTGTTAAAACCTCCGGAAAAGTCGCCAAAATACGCCCTGCCAGTGAAATATCCCTCGATTCCACATCGATTCCTGCCGTTGCAGCAAATGCCTTAACGATTGGTAAAAAAGAATACGTTGCCAAAGCCGGAGCTTCATCCGTCAGTGTATACAGAATTGTTGAGTTTGAATCTGCCATAATTTGAATCTTATAATTGATTATTCCTGCCAAGATCAATTCTTAACAGATGGTGGCAAATTTAATGGTTGAAGATTGGAATATCAATAATAAAGAGGCTTAATTTTGAAGAGATTGGGAATGGGAAATGTGAATTGTTAAAATTAAAATTTAACACACTAATAATCAGATAATTGATATTGAATCTGTTCACAAATTAGTAAACAAGTAAATTTGTGAATCATTGAATTCGAAAATTCGATTAGTTGTCCCGTCAGGCGACAGGATCTCTGATCTTATATCAGCCAATCCGTTTCAGATAATCCATCATTTTTTCCAAGGCCTGTGCGCGATGACTCATGCTGTTTTTTTCTTCTGAACTCATTTCAGCAAAAGTTTTATCGGAATGGTCAGGCCTAAAAATAGGATCATATCCAAAACCATTGGTGCCGCGCTTGTCTCTTCCTATTTTTCCTTCTACTTTCCCTTCAAAAACATGGACTTTGTGATTGATATATAATGCAATAACAGTAGTGAAATGTGCGCTTCTGTCCGGTTGATCTTTTAGTTTCTCCAATACCAG
>CAMLDR010000232.1 GCA_946478775.1 uncultured Flavobacteriales bacterium | reverse complement strand
AAGGAAAACACTTATTGAAACATGCAATGGACCGATTAGGTCTGTCAGCAAGAGCCTATGACCGCATCTTAAAAGTAGCGCGCACCATTGCGGATCTGAATACTTCCGAAAACATCGAAACAGTTCATTTGTCCGAAGCTATTCAATTACGCAACCTGGACCGGGAAAATTGGGCGGGATAAAAACCCTAATTCTTCACGAAGTTCAAAGTGTAGGTTTCCAGATCGGTTAGGATTTTCAAAAAGTAGATCCCATTCTTCAATTCTGAAACATCAATCTTGTTTTCATTCATAGAAGGGTTGATTACCTTTCCGTCCAATGAAATGATAGTTACACCTGATACCGGTAGATCATTTATGTTCAGGATCTGTAAAATACCTGAAGTTGGATTTGGATAAAGTACAAAAGGGGCAGGAAGTATCTTTCCGTCTAGTGAAGCTGTATTTAAAGCCAGTTTAATGGCAGCATAAGCGTTTATTTTCCCCATTCCCCATTTGGTATCTCCGGGAGCAGTAATATTGCCGGTATAGTTGTCCAGACGGGCAGTGGTTTTAATGATGTCCTTTATTTGCTGGCTGGAAAGGCTTGGGTTTGCATCAAGAATCAAAGAAACAATACCTGCAACACAAGGTGTAGCCATGGACGTTCCTGAAAATCGTGCAAAATCGTAATCCTTGCCGTTGAAGTTGATCGTAGCGACAGCCGAATAGGAAGCATCCGTATACGACGAAATGGACGAGGTCACATTTACACCCGGAGCAGCAATATCCGGTTTCATCGTTTCATTATGCAAGGGCCCGATACTGGTGAAAGATGCCAGTGCACCACCAACCAAACTACCTCCGGGAGTTTTATAACTGGAAGTATAAGCAGCAACAGTTATTACACTGTTTGCACAACCAGGTTCGCCGATAGCATAAAATGAATCTCCTGTAATTCCATTCGGGCCATAAGTAGTAAAGGTTTGCCCGAAATTACCGGCACCGTTTGTTAATTCAGGAAGGTTCCAATAATGAACAGTTCCATCAACAGCTGTGCTATTCAAAACAATTCTGTTGTTGGCGTCAAGGGACCGGATACGAATCTGCATTCCGGGCTTGCCATTCAAGGGATTAGCCGTTTCGGAAGAAACAGTAAAAACAATGGTGTCATTTCCGGCAACTAAAATGGAATTCAGGTATCCGGTAGTTGCTGTGGAGTAATAAGGACTTGCAACCAGTAATGTTCCCAGATTGTCGTAAACCGAAATCTTATTGGAAAAGTTGTGCCCTTGTTCTCCCCAAGCTGTAATGCACTCGCCCCACATAGATGGATTGGCAGCATACGAGTAGAAACCAATCAATGAATTAAAGAAATTGTTATTGAACGTTTTCTTGATGTGGAAATTCGTTCCGTTATTGTTTCCTGCCGCTCCAACAAAAACAACATGGTTCGTTTCACTCAATTCATCTATTGTTTCGGAAAGTAAGGAAAACCCATCCAAACTCCCCATCTGATTGTAGTAAACTCCCCAACTCATATTTACAACCAGACGCTTTCCGGCAGCTTCGGCTTTATCCTTCATCCAGACAAAGGCATCAATTGCTGAAGCCTGGTCAATATAAAACGTGGTAAACAAGTAGGTGGATTCAAAACCAAATCCGCGAAAAACCGATCCTGCACCACTTCCTCCTGCAATACCTGCAACGTGGGATCCATGTGTATGGTGGCTGTAAATATTCGACGTATCTGTTTCAGCCGCTGTCAATTCTGCCGGAGTATCGTATTCCACCCCATAATTCTGTCCCACAGGAAGGTTCCCTACTTGTTTGTACTGATCCCAGGCCGCATAAACCCGCGACTGAGACAATAAAGTATCGTAAAACGTCGGATGTCCGTAATCAAATCCCCAATCCGTCACTCCAATCAGAACATCTTTTCCTGTAAAAGCGGTTGGTAAATTGATTCCGCGCTGAACACTGTCTGCTCTGGTATCTTTTACCGCCCGGTCAAGCTGAGGGACAATTTTCCCGGGAATTTCCAGGTAAGAATAGAACTGAGAGAAATCTACCTGGCTCAATTTTTCCAAAGGAACCTTCATCGTAGTCACTTTTCCAACAGAACTACCTAAAAGAATATTGTTTTCGGGAATGATATTCCAATTGCAGTTTGGAAGCCGCTTTCCGTAAAGTGAAACATACCAGATCCCGGAAATTTTGTAAACGGGAAAGGCATCAATCACTTCTTTGGCAACACCGCTCTCATTCCTGAAAGTCTTAGCGTAGTGTTTCAATTGATCCCATCGCATTTGGTTACTTGCACTTTGAGTTTGCGCAAATAAGAAAGAGCTTGTAAAAAGAAGGGTGAGCAGCAGCGTATACTTCATAGTTTCAGTTTAGTTAATTAAATTCCAAAAGCTTGTCTTACCAGTTCATCCTGTTCGATGCTTTGATAGGATTGAAGGATTTTAGTATTTTTTTCAATGATTAAGATTCGCGAACAATACGTTATACAAAAGTCAATATCATGTGATGCAATAACGACCAATCGCTTACTTTCCTCCGCAATATTACGCAATAATGACATCACTTCTTTTTTGGTAGGATAATCTAAAAAAGCAGTTGGTTCATCCAGCAAGATAATCGGCGTTTCCTGAATCAGCGCTTTTGCAATTCCAACACGCTGCCGTTCGCCATCACTCAAGGTAGAAGTCGATTGCTCCAACAAGGATTCCAAATGCAGTACTTCTATGTAATGTTGGACAATCGATCGGTCTTCTGCAGATAAACGGCCTGTGAAATTCGTGTAGGAATGCCGACCTAATTCCAAGTACTCTCTCACTTTCAGGTAATCAAACCCTAAGAAATGATTGTCGACCAAGGTAATCTGGCGTGCACGTTCAATCAGCTTTAATTCGTTCCAGTTACGTCCTTCAATACTCACTTTCCCATCCGGGAAATTGCCCTGGATAAGGGAATCCATTAAGGTAGATTTACCGGAACCATTCGCCCCGATCAATGCCACAAATTCGCCCTGCTGTAATTCCAATGCAGGAATCGTGTACAGCAATTTATCATGCCCGATGCTGCAATTTTCAAACTTAAGCATTGCGGATGTTTTTAAGTAAGAGGAACAAAACGATCGGTGCACCCAACAAAGCGGTCAAACTATTGATCGGAAGAACCATAATGGGTTCAAAAATACGGATCAGCAGCACACACAAAACCATGACACTCGCTCCGATTAACCCCGAAGCCAAAAGTAAATGACCGTGCTGAGCAGTTTTGTAAAACATACGCACCAGGTTGGGAACTATCAGGCCAACAAACCCGATTGGCCCGCAAAATGCAGTTACCAATCCGGCTAATAATGAAACAACAAAAATGATCTTCCAGCGAGTCTGCTTCACTTTCACTCCTAAAATAGCCGCCGGTTTTTCACCCAGAATCAATGCATTCAAAGGTTTTGTCAATAAAAATGCAAAGCCGATCCCAACCAGAAAAAGCAAACTGATCAATGGGATCTGATCCACACTGACTTGCTGCAAGGAGCCCATTCCCCAAATTGAAAAAGCCTTAACACTGTTTGCATCCGCTTTCATCAAAATGATATTGGTAATGGCAGAAACGAATGTTCCCAGCATCATCCCTACCAAAAGCAAAGAAACAATGGAACGGATACGGGCCGCAATCACTAAGATCAAGAGGCCAAATATCAATGCACCAATGGTTGCTGAAATGGTTATTCCCAAATCCAAAATTTCCAGTCCCAGAACAGAACTTCCCATGATCGTTAATGCAACCATTAAATGTGAACCCGCTGTGAGTCCCAAAATAGAAGGTCCGGCAAGTGGATTGTTCAAGGTGGTCTGTAAAAGCAAACCGGCAATTGACAAAGCAAATCCGGAAACAATGGCAATAAATACTTCGGGAATCCGGTAAATAACGAACAACTGCCAGGCTTGATGATCAGCAGCATTCAGAAACGAGAACCAGGCATCATCTCCATGCGGAAAACCAATCGTAATCACAGTGATTACAAGGAACAAGGCAAATGATACGATGTGCTTCTTCCACATAAGTTACTTCAGCTGTTTATAAAAATGCAATTTTGACTGAGTATCGCCTTTTGCAATATGCATGAAATCCTCCAATAACCAATGCGGGTTCACCTGACTGTATTCCCAATAATAGTTCGGATCATGCATATAGCCGTAAACTTTACCCTTTTGGACCGTATGAAAATACCGGAATTTAGAATTCAGGCCAATGAGTTTTTGAAGGGTCGGAGCTTCCGCATTGATCCAGACATCACAAGCCTGGTCGTCACTAAAAACCTGCTCGAACGTCGGAGTCACACTTGCTGTACCAACGGTATTCTTGTAAAAATAGTCCAAACCGCCGTCTTTCATAATCCCGGCCATGAACGAACCGCCTGCAGGAGCATACCAAACATCTCCAACCAATCCGCCGCAAATCACTCTTTTCTTTTTTTCAATTCCCTTTGCTTCTTCTTTGATCTTCAAATAGGAACTCGCAACAGCATCAAAATAAGTCTGTGCTTCTTTGTCTTTACAAACCAAAGCTCCGAAAACCTTGATCCATTCGGCTTTTCCAAGCGGGTGTTTTTCCTCCCAATCGTAGTTTGCAAAACAAACCACTCCTAATTGCGCAAATTTATCTTCATTCGGGAAAGGCTGGCCAAACCCACTGAATACGATCAATGGAATTTTCGCTTTCAGAACAGCTTCCGGAGTTAAACCGGTTTCATAACCGGCTGTCAGCACTTTTCCGGCGTTGATTCCGGTTAGCAGCTGTTTGTTTGAGATGTATTGTTTTTCAGTAGTTGCTTTAATCACCTCAATGCTTCCGATTGCATTCAGCATACCGACAAAAGAAGTGGAAAGTGCTGCCATATTCTGAACAGGGACCTCAATGATCTTAGCTCCTTCCGGCCGCTTCATTTTAGAATTACGGGGAAAGAGCACATAGGTTGTTTCAACCTTTAAAGTCTTTGGGTTTTTAATGATCAACTCTTTGTATCCCAATTTTTGTTCAATCGACACCAATCTTGCGTATTGAAATCCTTTCACCCGGAAGTCGGCATCTTCAGACTTTTTAGTAGTACAGGAAAACAGGATTACAAAAAGTGAAAAGAGGAATAAGGTATGTTTCATTTGATTGGGCATTTTGCTTGTTTCATTGCTTCAGCGAGTTGCTGGTCAGTTGTGCTTCGTGTATTCAAATCCTCTAAAATCCGGTTAAAATCCGTTTCATTCCTGTTCTGGGACAATTTAAATGCGGCTTCCACTTGTTCCATTTCGAGTCGGTAACCAACAATTTCTTTCCTATACGAATCGATCAGATCGGCAGGCCATTGATTCATGCGTACTTTATTTTCGCGATTGGCTTCGAAAGAGTCCACCAGTTTTGTGAGGTGATTTTTCAATTCCTGATCCGTCAATTCTTCCACCATTCCTGAAATATGAACTGCTTCATAATTGTAAGTTGGAACATTGACGTGCGTGTAAACAGAAGATGAAATGTATCCGTGAGATCCCAAAACGATCATTTTCCCCTTTCCCATTGCTGAAATTGCTGAAACAATCGTGTTTTCCTTTGCCACATGAAATTCCAGGAATTTGCGCGAATCTTCAAACTCACAGGTAAAAGGAATGTGAACAAGGGCAGGAAATCCATCCGAACCATTTATCGTCAAAGCACCGAACGGATGCTGCTCCAAAAACTGCAGCACCAATTCCTGATCTTTCAACTCAAAGTCCTTGGGAATATACATAAAGCAAATATACCCATTTCGGGAGCAACTGAGATAATTGGATTAACTTTGTAAAAAACTGTCCCATGTTATTTTCGGATTATCCCATCTCCAAAGA
>CAMLDR010000231.1 GCA_946478775.1 uncultured Flavobacteriales bacterium | reverse complement strand
CTGCAATTCTCGCCCGCCGTTTCCGGTTCCATCCAAACGCGTAATGCGAGGAGTTTGTCCGTAAACAGAATTTGGCTGTGAACCACCCAATTCAGGTGATACGTTATGCGGCACTGCAGGAATACCAACTAATGGAGTACCATCAGCGTTGATACGCGAACGTAAATATGGTTTTTTCTGTCCGTCTAAGTATTGAGCATCACTTGGATCGTAAGGCTTATAGCTGTTATATCCGTAAGCAACCGCCAAATAATAGTATGTTTTAAAGTTTACCAATTTACGGTCACCCTGAGCAAACTGATCCTCAGTTACTCTGAACGTATGCTTGATTCCTTCATCTCCACCTGTCACTTTTTCAACAGGGAAAGAGTATCCAAGTTCTTCGTCAAATTCAAAGTTAATCAGACGCTTCACTCCATTTTTAATATCACATTGTGCTACTAATCGAGCTACGGTTTCATCATCTAAATCCGTAATACCAACCTGTGCATTTTTCAACTGGTAGATTTGGTATCCTTCAAAACGATAGTTTTTGTCGTAGATGATCGGGCTACCATCCGGTAAAGTATCACCGGCACCATTTGGATCAACGATCCCCACGATATCTTCCTCAACGTACTTCTCCTGGTAGTTATTCGAGTTAACCGGGTTATCCAGCATAATGATCAACTCATTACCCATTTCCTGTATTGTTATTACCGGTGCAGCAGGTGGTTCCAAAATACGGAAACAGTTATCAAACAAAGCCTGTGCTTTCGTATCTGCCGTTTTTAACGCATCTACTGAAGAGAAAATTTGTCCTTCGAAGCTTCTTGCGTAAACGATACCAACAGTAATGTTGTTTACAGCTCCCGGACGCAATGTAAATGGTCCTGCTGACTGAACGAAACGACGGTCACCTGATGGATTGGATGTAGATCCAGCACCGCAAGGCTCGAATTCTGACCAGTCAAATCCAGGATCAGCACCTGCAGTTGCCCAATTCAATGTATCTGAATTTGCCGGGAACATATAGTTTGTTTCAATAGATCCCACACATGGTGCTCCTGGGAATCCTGTTCCACCGTAGTACAATTGGTCTCCAAACTGCCATAATCCCTGCATGTAGTTGTAGAATTGAGAAGATGAAGTTGGATCCGATTGTCCGGCAGGAGCATTTTGTCCTGTGTAGATGGTAAAGTTACGCATCCCGTAACGCTCATTATCAGGAATTCCGTCTCCATAACCAATACCCAAACCTCTGTAGACAATTCCTTTGTTTGCAATAGCGTTAGCTACTGTTGGAATAACCCACTGGTTAGTGATTGTATCCATAACAGGACCAGGGTTATCAGAATTATCCGCATCCTGGTAAGGTCCTTCAAAGAAATCTACTCCAATTGCCGGAGGATTTTGTCCAAATCCCGGACGTCCGGAGTTTGGCTCATCGTTCAAGTCACCATTATACATATAACTCAATCCACGAGTTACGTCACAACCTGCATAGTCATCATTGTAGTTACCTAAATCCGCATCAATGTATTGAGAGAAGTAAGTATCGAATAATGTTTGTGTACCACGGTTAATCAACTCGTAGTTATAGAACGTCATTTTGTTGATCTCATCATCCGTTGCAAAAGCAAAAGCCTGAGCATGGATTTCCATTCCGATCGGTTCACCTTGTGATTCCGTATGGATATTTCCTTTATCGTTGAATACCCACCAGTTGGTAACGTCACCAAACAAAGTAACGCGTCTGTCGGCACCACATTGAATATCATTACGACCTAAGATATCATCATACCAAGGGTAATCACCTTCTTCCGGTTCGTAGAACATATCGTTATTCACATCATAGAATGGTGCTAAAAACTGATCTTGTCCACGACCAACATCTCCGTTACCCGGCCATGCGTTGATCTGTGCCAACGTTTCATTTGTTGGAGCAGGACAATCACCTGTTGTACAATCATTATAAGTAATGAATAAAATGACCCCTGCTTTTGTGATCGTAAAAATGTTGTCATAAAACAAACATTGATCCGGGTCAATTGTAGCATCACCATAATCACGTCTTGCAGTATCACCCTGAGGAACTGACGGATCAAAATTTCCTGTACCATATTCAGCCGTAAGCGGCCCTGGCCAGAAATCATTTCCATCTGCACGGAACTTAACGGCAGCCAATTTCAATTGACCGTTAACGTCAGTTCCACCCATCCAAAGCGCACCGGCATAAATAACCGTTACTGCAGTTTCACTTCCTTTCTTTTTTGGAACGGTATATGTTGCTAGTCCATTCGCACGATCCAGGAATAACAAACCTCCTGTTTCTAACTGACAGCTAACATCATTAAATTCCATAGTTTTCCGGTAATTCGCAGGTGCACAATTCGCAGCCTTTGTCGTCACCGTGGGCTTCGGCTTCCCAGCCGATTTCCCTTTCCCAAAATCATGATTGTATGCATTGGCCTGGCCAACGAAACACATCGTAATTGCGAGCGATAAGTATTTAAATGTTCGTTTCATACTTTAATTTTTTTCTTTCTTAGAAATCAAACTTAACCCCTAAGCGAATAGTTCTTGGCGCACTAATATTAAACGGATTTGCCACTTTCATTGCGTAATAATCTCTGAAAGACTGCTCATCCAACTGGTTTTGGATTGATGTCTGGTATTGAGCATCCGCCAAATATCCATCATCATTCCAGTTACCAGTAGCTCTATAAACACCAAGAACGTTCATTGTGTTGAAAAGGTTGGTAACTCGAACATAAACGTTCAAGAATGTTGATTTCTTTTTACCTTCTTTTCCAAAATCAATTCCAAATGTACGGTCTACCTGTAAATCCAAACGGTACTGCCAAGGTAGTCTTGAACCGTTTACAGTTCCTGTAATACCTGAAGTATTTGGATTAATCAAGGCATCTCCTGTAACACCGGTTTGTGAACTATACGGAGAACCTGAATAGATGTTGGTAATCAAGTTCAAACCTGTGTTCTCCAAAATCTTAGCATCTCCAATCATTGGTCCGTTGTAATCAGCTCCTTCACCATAACGGTAATCGAATGTGATTGCAAACGTATGACGTTGATCATAAGAATAAGGGAATACACTACGTAAGTTAGGCAAACCTGCAGTCTGAAGACCTGTCAACAATGTGGCTGCTGAAGTTGCATCAGAACCTGTACCGTCAGCAAACTGTAAAGTATAGGCTGCAGTCATACGAACATTCCCTGTTCTACGAAGGTCATAAGAAATTGTCAACCCTTTTACAGTACCGAAGTCACGGTTACCGAATGTACGGTATGTGTTCGGGTAAGCTTCAAACACGTTCATCAACTGCACGTTGTTACGTTGTTCACGATAGAATGCAGAAATTTTCAAAGAGGAAGTTTTTGACAAAACCTGTTGGAAACCAATCTCGTAATCGATTGTTTGTTCCGGTTTCAAATCCGGGTTATTGATCGTATTTGTACGAGACTCGATGAATTGATAATCGATCGGGTTAAAACGGTTACCTGTTGTAGGACGTTTTGTCAAGATATCGTAATGAGCAAAGAATGATGCTTCATCCGAAATCGGGAATGAGAACGCGATACGAGGCATTACATTAATCTGTGGTTTGTAATCCTGGAATGCATCTGCACCTACTCTTGAGTTATTTGCTGCAGCGGGGTTTTTCAACCATGGAGAAATACCAGTTACACCACGAATCAATTTTGGATCTTCAATTGCGATACCATTTGCATCATACCACTGGTCACCATTTCTAAATCCGTTAATTCTGGTAGGACTGTTTACATCATCTACATATACTACATAATCACTTCCCATTGACTCAGGAATTTGCATGTTAGCATACTTCGTAGGATCACTTGCGATCATAGCTTTAGCTTCGTCCACATTGTTTGCAGTATAAACTAAATACTTGTCCTTTAATACCGGTTGATTCGCATCAAATACGTCTACACGTACTCCAACGTTGAAAACGATATCCTTGAAAGCAAACTTATCCATGATGTAACCAGCGATGTAAACCGGTTGGAATGCACCAATGAAGCGTTTGTAATTCCCGTTCTCATCAAACTCATTGAAATACTTATTGATATCCGTATTTCCTTTTACTTTTTTACCTGTATGGTCGTAACCGAAATAGTTTACGAAGTTATTCCCCTGGTTAAACAACTCATCCGGTGAGAACATGTCCAAAGAGAATGTGCTTGGATCGTATTGATCAATTACAACAAAGTCATTTCCTGCCGGATTGTATCCAAGTTTTTCACGAAGATTGTAATCGAAGAACGACTGCTGGTCATTGTTTTCCTGACCACCGTACTCACCTGTACCGGATGTGTAAGCATAACCTGTATTCAAACGGTCATAGCTGTATTGTTGGTAAGAACCAAAATTCACTACTGTAGGATTGTTTACGTCCAACTCCGTTAAGTGGCTGTTTGCATACAAACGTGCAACTGTCCAAAGTTCGATTGGTCCTGAATTTCCACTTGACCAACCTCTATCCCAACGCTGCTCGTATTCGAAACCTAGTGAGATGGAATGGTCACCGACGTTAACTGATCCTGATCCCGTAATACGGAACTGATCTTGTTCCTGTCTGCTGAAACCATTGTTTGGAGTACCAATGTTATTCCAGATTCCGTAAACAGAAGTAGGAACGTCACCGTTTCTCAATGCACGTCCGTTTTGAACCTGCAGCAATGTTTCGAAATGATCTGTTGGATTACCTGCGTAAAGATCAAAATAATTCTGAGTAATGGCAGCCAAAGCAGCATTTGATTCAGAAGCCTCGAATTGAACAAGGTATTCCTGAGGTGTCGCCGTTTGGTAATAATCACCATCTCTAAATTCGTATGTCGGACGGAAACTTCTTGTAAACTTCCCAACGTGTCCGTAACTAAACAAATCGTATTTATGTTTTTTATCGTAGATCTCAGTTTTTGTTTTTGAGTAATCCACCATGATTGAGTAGAACGCTGATTTCACTTTCGAGCTTGACCCTTCTTTGTTGTTAGAGAATCGCTGAGTGAAACGCCCGTAAACACGGTAATCCAATTGATTGAACACTCCGAAGTTTGTAAAGTTCAACAAGGAATTAGTGAAGTCATAGTTACTTCCAAAAGAGTAGTTCAAAGATCCACCGAAAGTTAAGTTTACAGATGGCCCTGTATTCACGTCAATTTTTGCAGAAGCAGAAATAACGGAACGAGCGGCATTCATTCTCCACTTAGTTTTCTCGAAATCACTTTCTCTCAAGTAATTCGCATTGTGGAAAGTACCATTCCCTGTAGCACTTGCTCTAACCGGATTTTCCAACAACTCATCTCTTTTCTCTTTTTTGATTCGGTAAGAACCACCATTCAAAGGTCGGCTGTCCAATTCATTCGTGTAATTCACAGAAAGCAAGAACCCTAAGATTGGTTTTGTTTTCTTTCCGGTAGAATCTTTTCTCATTAAAAGCGGCCCTGAAAGTAATCCTTCCACCAGGTTGTATCCGAATTTATCCAATCCGATCACTTTTCCATCATAACCATTCGGATCTTTTCCTTTAAAGTAGAATCCTGAAGTTACTCCTTCCAATGAACCAAAGTATTGTGAAGATGGTCCACGAGTTGTTACAGCAATAATACCGCCGGTTGCATCACCATAGTTGGCAGGCAAACCTCCGGTAATTACCGATACCTCTTCAATTGCCGATTTAGGCAAGTTAGAAGAACCACGCACCTTAATACCATCAATAAAGAAGTAGGTACCATCTGAACGAGAACCACGAACAGAAAGTTCTCCTGTTCCTTCATTCTCCGTTACACCACCAACAGTACTGGCAACACCTGCTGCAGAACGTGTCGGTAGACGCGAGATATCCTCACGCGTAATAGTCGCCCCGGAAGGACCACCATCTTTATTAATTA
>CAMLDR010000230.1 GCA_946478775.1 uncultured Flavobacteriales bacterium | reverse complement strand
CCAATTCTTTTCAGCTTACTCATAACACGTGTAAATTTAAGTGCTTACTTTTATAGTAACTCTATTTTATGGAATTATTTCAGTTAATGCATCTCTATGTCATGATGTTGTTTCAGCGCGGACATAAAAGGTATGGCAATCTGTCGGATCTGGAACTGATCCAGCTTTATAAACAGGAAGAGAACTTGTTTACCATACCTTTATTATATGAACGATATGCGCATCTGGTTCTTGGAACATGTATCAAATACCTCAAACGCTATGAAGATGCCGAAGATACAACCATGAAAATATTTGGGGAATTGAATCAGAAAATCGAAAAACACACAATCCAGCATTTCAAATCCTGGTTGTACCAAGTGACCAAAAATGAATGCTTGATCTACCTGCGCAAACAAAAAACACATCAAACACCGATTCATGAGAATCTATTGCAGGCAGACAGCCCGGAAACAGATGAACGCCATGAACGTGAACTTAAACTGACAAAACTGGAACAGGCTATTCAACATTTGAAAGATGAACAGCGGATTTGTATTGAACTATTCTATTTACAGGATAAAAGCTACCAGGATATTAGTGATGAATTGAATATTCCTTTAAATACGGTGAAGAGTGCAATTCAAAACGGAAAAAGAAATTTAAAAATTTGGATGGAAAGTCATGAAGAATAAAGATTACATATCCCGAAATGAATTTGAGAAACTCATTCATCCTTCTTCAAAGAAAGGTTCCGATGAGCCACTGAGTGATTTTGACCGTGATGCGCTTGAAGGATGGCAGCAATCCGGTGTTCCGTTTTCTAAAATGAAGCAGCTTGACCGAAAAATGAACTTTTCCAAGACTAATTTTACTCCTTATATACTAGGTGTATCAATTTTAGGACTTGGGATTTTGGCTTTTTTCTTACTCCCCGATTCTTCCGAAACCATTTCAGCCAACAGACCTTTAGTGGTTAAAGTAGAAAATACAGATCTCCATATTCCGGAAGAAATAGACACTTTAGAAGCAATTCCGCAGAAAGATCAGATCACGGTTAGTGAAATCAAAACTTCTCAAAGCGAGATCAAAAACCTTCCGCCCGAAGAAAAAAAAGAAGAACTCGCCAACATTCCTTTCCCTGAATTGGTTCTTGAACCCCTTCCACCGGTGATTGAACAGAAACCTGTAACGGTTTCCAAACAAAAAATTGCAAAGGAAATTTACCTGCACGACCTGAAAGCCATTGACTATTCGTTGTACAGAAGCAAACCTACGGTTCAAATCGAACAGATCATTCTTACGGGAATTCCGGCCAACCAGGAAGATACTAACGATGTGGTAAAGGAAGAACCACAAATGAAACTGGTCTATATTCCTTACATGGATTACCTGGGCAAATCATTGAATTATACAAACCGAGGAAAATGGAAACAAGCCCTTTCCCGATTCAATGAAATCATAAAAAATTATCCGGATGATTTAAATGCACGGTTCTATGCCGGCTGGTGCTATTATAATTTAGGTCAGTACAACGACGCCTGCATCAACTTTTCAGCATGTCTTCAACTGGAGTTTTCTAATTTCAATGACGAGGCTGAATGGTACTTGGCAGAAAGCCGATTGGCGAATGGTGAGAAAAACAGTGCCAAGGAGTTATTTATCAAGATCCGGAATCAGAAAGGTTTTTATTCCAAACAAGCTGAAAAAGTGTTGAAGAGTTGGAAATAATGATTAATTTATCGTGTATCATTCAATGACATCAATCCGGGTGGTAAATATCAGGATCTAAAGAAAAACAATACCATGAAAAGAAAAGCAGAAGCCGTTTGGAACGGAACGATCAAAGAAGGAAAAGGACATTTAACTACTCAAAGTACGACCTTAAATCAAACTCAATATTCTTTTAACTCGCGTTTTGAAGATGGTGTCGGGACAAACCCGGAAGAATTGCTGGCTGCAGCGCACGCAGGTTGTTTTACGATGAAATTGAGCGCTGATTTAACGGAAGCTGGTTTTACACCTGAAGAATTGAAAACAAGTTCAAGTATTACATTGGATAATGGAAAAATCACGCTTTCAGCTTTGAAACTGTCTGCAAAAGTTCCGGGAATTTCCGATGATGAATTTCAACGTATTGCAAAAGGAGCCAAAGAAAATTGCCCGGTTAGCGGAGCTTTTAGTTTTGAAATTACACTGGAAGCAGAATTAGTTTCTTGATTCCCTCCACAGAGGAACGCAGAAGACCGTAGAGGTAAAATTAGATACGGTTAATATAAAATATAAACACCACCATTTTTTAAAAACAAACTAAAAAGCTGATTTACATAATGCGAATCAGCTTTTTTCAAATAACTTCTGCGATCCTCAGCGCGCATATGCGGGAAACTATTTCGCTAATCGTTTCAATAAAGGATTCGGTCTGTAACGGTCTTCTCCATATTCTTCAAATAGATCTTCCAATCTCCCCAAAACAGTTTTCAAACCAATTTCTTCCGACCAGGCAAGTAATCCTTTCGGATAATTCACTCCTTTGGTCATTGCCGTATCTATATCTTCCCTACTGGCAACGTTCAGGAATAAAGCGTCATAAGCTTCGTTGATTAACATCGCCAAAATCCGGTCTACAATCTGCTGCCCTACTTTTTCATCTTTCATTGGAGCAGGCAAAGCCATTCCTTCCGAATAATCGTAATATCCTCTTCCTGTTTTTCTTCCCAAGAAACCAGCTTCCATGTGTCTCTTTTGAGTAAATGACGGCTTGAAACGCGGATCATAGTAAAATGCAGCAAAAACTGTTTCGGTAACCGTATAATTGATATCGTTCCCAATATAATCCATCAGTGTAAACGGGCCCATTTTAAAACCGGCCAATTCTGTCATCGCCCAATCAATTGTTGCAAAATCTGCAATTCCTTCTTCGTAAATACGCAAAGCTTCTCCATAAAAGGGTCTTGCAACACGATTTACAATGAATCCTGGAGTATCCTTACAAACAACGGTCAATTTTCCCCACGAATCAATGATGGCTTTTGCTGTATTCAAAGTCTCATCACTTGTTTGAACTGCCGGAATAATTTCCACCAAAGGCATTAAAGGCGCCGGATTGAAAAAATGGATCCCAATCACACGAGCGGGTAATTTCAAAACAGAACCAATAGACGCAATTGACAAGGATGAAGTATTCGAAGCAATGATACAATCCATCCCGACAATTTCTTCAATTTCTTTGAATACGGCATGTTTTACCTCCAATTTTTCTACAATTGCTTCAATAACCAATCCCGCTCCTCTGAAATCAGTCAATTGAGTAGAAAATTGCAATCTGTTCAACAAATCGTTTTTCCCGGACTCATCCATGCTTCCTTTCTCGATCAATCGATCAAGCACTTTAATCAAAGCCAGTTTTGCCTTTTCCAGCTGAACCTGGTTTACGTCCACCAATACAACAGAATGACCTGATTGAGCTGCAACCTGAGCAATTCCTGCCCCCATCGTTCCGGCTCCCAGTACGCCTATTTTGATACTCTTCACTTCTTAAAATTGAAAATGGAGAATGGAGAATGGATAAAGAAAAAAGAGGTTTAAGCTAATGTTACTGTCTCTCCTTTTCAATTTTTGCATTTTCAATTCTCAATTAATATTATTTCCCTTTAAAAACCGGGGTTCTTTTTTCCATAAACGCATTCACACCTTCCGCGAAATCTGCTGATTTTCCTGCAAGGGTCTGCAGCTGTTCTTCAATAGCCAATTGTTCTGTTAAGTTATTGGTGAAACTTGCATTGATCGCTCGTTTTGTCAATCCTAAACCATATGTCGGCATGGACGCCAGATTTTCGGCCAATTTTATCAATTCTTCTTCAAAAGAATCATCCGAAACGGCTTTGTAAATCATATTCATTGCAACGGCATCAGTTGCGGAGACTTTTTCTCCGGTCATCATTAGAGCCATTGCTTTTTGCATTCCCACTAAACGCGGTAAAAAAAATGTTCCTCCTGAATCCGGGATCAAACCGATCTTTGAAAACGCCTGAATAAAGGATGCCGATTCTTTTGCAATCGTCAAATCACAAGCCAGAGCAATGTTTGCACCTGCACCCGCAGCAACTCCATTCACTCCTGCAATAATTGGTTTTTCGATAGTTCGGATTCGTTCAATAATCGGATTGTAGTGATCTCTTACAATGGTTTGCATTTCTGGACCATTCGGATCCGTTGCTTCTGCCAAATCCTGTCCTGCACAAAAGGCTTTCCCTTCTCCTTTGATCACAATTGCCCGAACAGAATCATCTTTCTCGCAATCATCCAGTGCCTTTTGCAGTGCCAGTGCCATTTCTTTATTAAAGCTATTGAAAACCTGAGGTCTGTTCAATGTAAGCGTACACACTCCGTTTTTGAATTCTTGAATCAGTGTCATTCTTTATTTTTTGGACAAAGATAGAAGAAAAAGCGTCAGTCCGCTATGGTAAAGACTGAGCGATAATCAACCAGGGCGGATTACTGTATCAGGGAGAAAAGTGATTTTTCATTCTCCATTTCAGGATAAAATCTTCCTGGGCTAATCTAATTCGGGGCGAAATTTCATTCTGATCAAAAAAGTCACAAATTACGCTTAAACGTAGGAATTAGCGCTAATTTAATTGATACCGCAAGTATTTAATTGTTAAAATTGAATTTCAGAGTGTTAAAATTTAAAAAATATACTTTGAATTACTTAACTTGCTCAAAACCATTATTTTATTTATTACAGGTCATGTTGAAGTCCACAATTCTCTCACTCACATGCTACCTATTCATTGGTCCTCAAACATATTTTGCACAATGCATCAATGTGGGATCAGATTTAGTAGCACCCTATGCAAACAATGACTCAAATGAAGGAGTTATGTTTGATGTCTCTGCCACAAACACAGTTACCATTTACTGTTTTGATGTGAATCTGCCAGCCTCGTCTACCGGAGGCTATGAAATCTATTTCAAAAACGGAAGTTATATCGGATCAGAAAATCTATCTGCCAACTGGACGCTTTTAGGATCTGCGGGTTCTGTTCCAAGTAACGGATCGGATACTCCAACACCTCTGCCTATCCCTGTTAACATACTTATTCCATCAGGAGAAACATTCGGGTTCTACATTACCGCATCCAGTCCTGTTGTTACAAACGGTGTTCTCACGACAACCAATGCAGGTCATTCGACCATTTCTTCCAATGGAGATCTGGCAATTTTAGGCGGAATTGCGATCACTTATCCTTTTGATGTCATCACTGCAAACAGAAGTTTTAACGGAACGCTGCATTTTGAAGTGGGAGATGCCTTACCCGTAGAGTTCATTGATTTTTCCGCAATTAAAATAAAGGATTATGCACTTTTGGAATGGGGAACCGAATCGGAAAAAAACAGTGATTATTTCGAAATAGAGCGCTCTTCAAACGGAGTGGATTGGAACAGGCTGCTGACAACAAAGGCTGCGGGCGAAAGTTCAACTCCTATTGAATACCAGGAAACAGATCCGGAACCACTCGAAGGAATCAGTTATTACCGATTGAACCAATATGATTTTGATGGAGCAAGAACTGTTTTAAAAGTTGTCTCCTTTAATAATGAATTTGAAATCGGGGCAAACGAAATGCAGGTCTTTCCAAACCCTGCAGCAGAAAGAATGCGGGTGTTTGGTGATAAATCAGAACTTCAGGATTTGAAAATATTCAATTCAATAGGTCAGGATATTTCCAAAGATTTAATAATCACCTGTTACGATGGTTATTCGGAAGTCTATTTCAGGGATCAGCAGGAAGGAATATTTGTTGTAAAGTCTAAATCCAATTCTCAAATAGTGATCAAAAAATAGCTCATTGATAATTTTCTACCATTGATTTAACGCGGTCAACAATGTGATTACGCAGTAACTCCGGCTCTGTGACAATGATTTCTCCTCCATAACTGAGGATACTTCTGATCAATTCTTCTGAGATATAAACTTTCATTTCGAAAGTGGTCCTGTTTTTCCCTTCTTTGACGATTTTTTGGGACGCATGAAAAGGTTGCAACTCAATGTATTTTGCTGCAATATTGTCTGCTTTAAAAA
>CAMLDR010000229.1 GCA_946478775.1 uncultured Flavobacteriales bacterium | reverse complement strand
GGGAGAGTAAGTCGATGCCACTTTTAATAAAAGCCCTTACAGTTTACTGTGAGGGTTTTTTGCATTATTCCGGGTGTAAGGGAGAGTATCCCGATAGCTATCGGGACGATGCCACTTTTAATACAAAAGCCGTTCCCAAAAGCAGCGGCTTTTTTTGTGTCATATCTTTTTTAACCAGGATTCTGTAAAGAACATTATAAGTCTAATGACCCCTCTCTACCAATATCCATATTAGTTCCGGTAATGGCATTTGCAGCCACCTTAAAAAAAGTAACGAGTTTATTGGATTTATTGTCCCAATAATGTGCATCGCTGGTTTCAACCTTTAGAATACGAATGCTGGGATCATCTTTACCTTTTTCAAACCAGGCTTCCATCAGCTTATTCCAGTATTTATCTATTCTGGCCTTATCATGTGATATGATAGCTTTTCCGCTCACGGATAAAAAATTGTAATCTCCAATATGGCTATAAGCAATATCCACACGGTTATTTGCAATTAAATTTTGATGGATACTACTTTCTGCTGAGATTAACATCCAAATATTACCATGTTCATCCACTTCCTGACGGCTAATAGGTACAATATGCAATTCATCACCTTTGCTTCGGGTAATGACCATCCCAATATCTATTTTGTCTACTAATTCGGCAAGCTTTTTTACAGCTTCAACGTCATTTAAATTTTCTTTACTCATAAGTATTATTTTGAATTAATCGTTTGAGTAAATTAAACCTTCCGCCAGCGGTTTCAAAACGAGAAGCGTTAAATTAAAACAAGAAATGTTAAATAAAGTATTGAATTAGGGGGTTGTCCTATTTTCTTTTAAGATAGATCGTATCAAGAAGCTGATATGGCTTACTTTGTTTTTTCTTTAGGATGTAGATCGACTCACACCTGAACCTACCTTTGTACTCAAAATTTTCCATTGGAAGTTGATCCAGGAGTTTAACGGCCATGTTTCGGGCAATTGTCAAATGAAAATTTTTGATCACTCCTCTAAAAGCGCCTGATAATTGTTTCTGCAATTCCAGAGTATTCTCATCCGGGTTAACTTTTAGTACCAGGATCCCGTTTTCCCATTTCTCAGATCCCTCCAACTGAATATCAAATGATTTAACCGAAGAAAGAACTTGCTTTGCTTTTGTGAGAATCAAGTCGTCTGAAAAATCGCTTGCTTCGAAATAACAGATACTAATGTGTGGCTTTGAATGAAGTATTTCTTCCGATAAAGGAATCGTACTATTCAAAAGCATTCTAAGTTCTATGAGTTTCTCAATCGTTTTTTGATCCGGTTCAATAATAAAAAGATACTCGTAAGTTTCACTTCCAAAAATATCCAATTGTCTCATGTTTATAGCACAAAAAAAGCCTCACAAAAGTAAGGCCTTTATTTATTTTTGTGAGTGTTTTTATTAGAAAACCTCTGAATCAGCAAAATGGAATTTACCTTCGATTGCAGCATTCTCATCTGAATCAGATCCGTGAACCGCATTTCTTCCTTTTGATTCAGCATAATACTTACGAATAGTGCCTTCAGCAGCTTCAGCAGGATCTGTAGCTCCTATCAATGCACGGAAATCAGCAACAGCATTGTCCTTCTCTAAAATCGCAGCAACAATTGGTCCGGATGTCATGTATTCAACCAATTCTCCATAAAATGGACGCTCAGCGTGCACTTCGTAGAATTTCTTTGCTTGCTCCTCAGTTAATTGAGTGAATTTCATTGCTTTGATTGAAAATCCAGCCTGGATAATCATATCAATAATTTTTCCCATGTGACCATTTTCGATCGCATCCGGTTTTAACATTGTGAACGTTCTGTTGCCTGACATCTTAATTGATTTGAATAATTTGGTGCAAAAATACAACTATTTTCTCAATATAAAGTATGGCGTAGAAGCTGAAAAAATACTAAGTGAGCTCAATTTTTAGACTAGTCTAAAAAAAGTTTTATATTTGTAAAAAAATAGGATGTTGCGTTTAACTCAAAGCGAAGAAAACTATCTGAAAGCTATTTTTACATTGAGCCAGGATGTTGAAGGTGCCATTTCGACAAATGACCTGGCGGAGAAAATGCTAACAAAAGCGTCTTCTGTAACAGATATGCTCAAGAAATTGTGCGAAAAAGAACTCCTGGAATATCAAAAGTATCAGGGATGTGCACTCACCAGTACAGGTAAGTCCCATGCTTTGGCAATCATCCGTAAACACCGGCTTTGGGAAACATTCCTGGTGGATAAGCTGAGTTTTGGATGGGACGAAGTTCATGAGATTGCTGAACAATTGGAGCATATTCAATCTACGGAATTAACGGACAGATTGGATGAGTTTTTAGGTTTTCCCAAAGTTGATCCTCATGGAGAACCCATTCCCGGGAAAGATGGAAAAATTGAATCGGTTTCGAATCGAATTCTTCTTTCTGAAGCAACGATAGGGATGAAAGCTATTATCATGGGAGTAGAGGATGATCAAACTGAATTTTTGCAATACCTGAATAAAATTGGATTGCATCTTGGAACTCCGATAGATGTACTTGATAAGTTGAACTTCGACGGATCGATCATTGTAAATATGGATAACAAGCAGGTTCAGTTTTCCATTACAATTGCCAAACAAATTGCTATAAAGCCGCTATGAAAAATACTGCTTACATAGCCATTTGCATCTGCATGATTTTTAGCTGTAAGGTAAAACAAACGAAAGAAAATGAAAAACTGATCGTATGTTCTACCTCTATAACAGCTGATTGTGTTCGACAGGTTGTAGGGAACAAACTGACCGTTAAATCATTGATGGGAGCAAGTGTGGATCCGCATACTTATAACCCAAGACCAAGCGATGTTGTTTTACTGAATGATGCAAAACTGGTTGTTTACACCGGTTTTCATTTGGAAGGAAAAATGGCGGAATTATTTAGTCGTTTGTCTGAAAGAAAAGAAGTGATTTCCTTTCAATCAGATTTCCCGGAGGATAAAGTGCTTTATACAGATGGAATTACTCCGGATCCACATGTTTGGTTTGATACGGATTCATGGGTGCACGGTATGAATGGAGTGGTTGATAAATTGGTTGAACTATACCCGCAATATGAACTGGAGTTTCGGGAAAATTTCTACCGATTCCTGCTGAAGGTTCAGAAGAAAACAAATGAGTTAAAATTGAAGTTAAACGAAATCCCGGAAGAACAGCGGGTTTTGATCACTTCTCATGATGCATTTCACTATTTCGGCAGAACTTTTAATATCCGTGTGAAAGCATTGCAAGGTGTGTCTACTTCACAAGAACCAGGTGTCAGAGATGTGATTGATCTGGTAGATTTTATCGTTAAACACAAAGTCAAAGCGATTTTTGTCGAAAATTCAGTGAGTCCAAAGGCCTTGAAAAGTGTTTTGAGTTCAGTTGAACGACGAGGTTATCATGTGAAAATCGGAGGAACCCTTTTCTCAGATGCTTTAGGATCGAAGGGTAGTGGAGCTGATACGTACATAGGAATGTTGAGCCATAATGTGAATTCCATTAAAGAAGGATTGAAATGAAAAAGGCTATTGAAATAAATGATTTAACTGTTTTCTATCGCGACACATTGGCTTTGGACAGTATAACCTTGTCCATTGATTCGGGAAAGATTACAGGGATTATCGGGCCTAATGGTTCTGGAAAATCAACCCTGTTGAAAGGGATTTTGGGGATTATTCCGGTGAAAAGGGGAAGTGTAACATTCTTCGGAAGTTCATTGGAAAAATACCGTTCAAAGATTGCCTACGTTCCTCAAAGAGAATCCATTGATTGGGATTTTCCTATAACGGTTGAAGAAGTAGTAGCGATGGGAAGGATTCGTCCTAAAAAATGGTGGTCGCGAACGACCATGGCTGATAGGGAAATTGTGAAGGAAACGTTGAAAAAAGTTCAGTTGTCTGAGTTTTCTAATAGACAGATTGGACAGCTTTCCGGTGGACAACAACAAAGGGTATTCCTCGCACGGGCACTCGCACAGGAAGCAGAATTAATCATCATGGATGAGCCTTTTGTTGGAATTGATATGGCTTCCCAGGAATCCATTTTGTCCATCGTTCAGAAGTTGCGCGATACAGGAAAAACAGTAGTGATTGTTCATCACGATCTTTCAGTGGTTGCTCACTATTTTGATGATGTAATCCTGTTAAACAAAAAACTCATTGCCAACGGCCCGATTGATGAAATTTTGAAAACTGAGAACATAGAGCGGGCATACGGGATGACACTTTTATTGAGAAAATAGATGGACTTAAGTATTTGGATTGTATTTATAGGAACTGCTCTCATCGGAATCTCTGCAGCTTTAGTGGGAACGTTTACGTTCCTTCAAAAAAAGTCGCTGATCGGTGACGCAATTTCCCATTCCATTTTACCCGGAATTGTATTGGCGTATCTGATTTCCGGACAAAGAAATACGGTGATTCTGATGTTGGGGGCCTTTATTTCAGGTTGGCTGGCTACGCAGCAGATATCGTGGCTCCAAAGAAAGACCAAATTAAAATCAGATACGATAGTTGCTGCAACTCTTAGTATTTTCTTTGCGCTTGGTTTGGCAATGTTGTCTTATATCCAGGGTAGACCGGATGACGGGCAAGCAGGGTTGAGTGATTTTCTGTTTGGTAAAATTGCGGCTTTGAATATCGAAGATTTGGTTCTCTTTTCAATCGTTTCAGTGCTGATTATTGCAGTTACCTTCTTCAGGTACCGGGTGATGTTCAGTTTTGCTTTTAACAGGGAGTTTATGATCAGTAAAGGGTTTTCATTGCGTTGGAATGACTTTATTTTAAACGCGATGACCATTTTGGTCGTGGCAATGGGGGTGCAGGCGGTTGGAGTCGTTTTAATGTCGGCACTTCTGATTATTCCTGTTCTGACTGCACGGATGCTTACTTATAAATTAAGTTCCTTAATCGGGTTGTCACTTATTTTCGGCACTTTTTCCTCTTTGCTGGGCTCGTATATTTCCATTTTAGGGAAAAATATTCCCACCGGTCCTTGCATCATCATGGTGCTGAGTCTTTGTGCCATTTCTGTTGCTCTTTTAATTCGGCTTCCATTTAAAACCAAAAAAGGATGAACGATCTATTAATGATACTGACCGCCTGTTCAGTTGCAGTTCCGGCATCCTTACTGGGAGTGCTGCTTGTTTCAAAAAGTTTGGTCATGGTTGGTGACGCGATTTCCCATGCCGTATTACCTGGAATTGTTGCCGCCTATTTACTTAGCGGAACCCGGGATTCGGTTCCCATGCTTTTTGGTGCAGCGCTTACCGGTTTTTTGACCACCTTTTTAATTGATTTTTTGCGCAGAAAATGGCGAATTCAGGAGGACGCAGCAATTGGTTTTACATTCACTTTCTTATTTGCCATCGGGGTATTGATGATTGCGATTTTTGCGGGCAAGAACAGTGATCTCGACCAGGAATGTGTTTTGTATGGCGATTTGGAAACTTCCATTTTGGACCAGGTGATTATCGGTGAATATTTGTATGGAACAAAAGCTATTCTGCAATTGCTTCCACTCACGCTAATTTTGTTAATCGTTATCATACTAGGTTTTAAAGGCTGGAAAGTATGGGCTTTTAATCCGCAATTCGGATCTTTTATCGGGATCCCTGTTCAGGCTTTTCATTTGGTGCTAATGCTGCTCTTAAGTATTCATGCCGTTTTGAGTTTTGAAAGTGTAGGTGTGATCCTCGTTGTTGGATTATTAGTACTTCCCGCAGCGACGGCATTGCAGTTTTCAGGAACTTTAGCCTTAACTTTTTTATACTCTGCGTGCATAGGAATAGTATCCTGCGTCCTTGGAGTGTTCCTGGGAAAATGGATCAATATTTCCATTTCTCCTTTGATAGTATGTGTGAATGGCTTGATTTTTATGATTTCGGTATTGGTTTCTCCATACAAAAGAAGAACAGCGTCTAACTAAATTTTAGTAAAATTCGTATTTCAAGAATTCAAGAATAGGAGTTTTATTTGATCAAAAAAATATTTAAATAAAGTTGTTACTTCAAGAAACTGGCTTACCTTTGTTTCAAGAACGACAATTTTCATAGTTGTTAGTTTTGGGTTTTATAGT
>CAMLDR010000228.1 GCA_946478775.1 uncultured Flavobacteriales bacterium | reverse complement strand
AATGAAAAACCTCTTTTTTTGTGCCTTATTTTTGAATAGTAGTGATCATTTTGCTTAATGCATCACCACCAGTTTCACCGGAGATTTCTGCTCAACAGAACCGATGTATCTGACATAATAAACCCCTGCGGATAATTGATCTGTTCTGATTTCAACTTTTGAACCTTCCGCTGCTTGAGAAGAAATAGTTTCTCCGTTCATGTTTACAATTTCAATCACCCCGTTTTGGATAGCCTGATCGAAAATGATGTTTACGTAAGAACTCGCCGGATTCGGTACCAGGTGGAACAACTCTTTTTCATTTTCTGCCAGACCGGTATAATCAATATTATAAAGCACTTCAAAGTCATCGAAATAAAAACCGTCACCACGTGTTCCAACATCTGATTTTAAAATGAAACGGACTTTGATGCTGTCTCCGATGTAGTCACTCAGATTGATTTCTTCCAATACCCAATTTGATTCGGTTCCTTCGTAAACAGGTTGGTTATTCGGTTGAACAGAGCCATTTGCACTTGTTCCGGGAACAGTGTAGTTTCCGCACTGACCGATCCATGAAACTCCGTTGTCTGTGGAAACCTGGAATTGGCAATAGTCAAAATCTGTTTCAATTTCCCATTTTGCATAGAACCGGATCATTGCTTCGGTAACATGTGTCAGATCAATCGTGTTGTTGAACTGGTAAGTTCTGGTCACATTGTTTGCATAATCCCCACTTGGAGAATCGGTAAATGAAGTACTTGGAGAAACGAAGGTTGAATTGGTCGTTGCCCAGCTTCCGGTCCAGTTTGCTGCGCTGTTTGCTTCATCAACAAACTGAGAGGTAATACTTCCGAAAGTCTTCACAATGGTATCGTGCTTTGTCCAGCCAACGTATTCGGTATTTAGCACGTATCTGATTTCATCTCCGAATTGAATGGTTGGAACCAATGAATAAGAGATAGAATTGGTTGCAGAACCCATGATGGGAAGATTATGAGTAACCGGTGCACCGACAGTCTGTATCCCCATAATTGGAGTGATACTGACATTTACAGGTCCGTTTTCAAGACCTAAACGATAGGCACTGTGATTGAAACTTCCGGTTAGGGTTCCGATCATTCCCGGATCAGTGTCCTTTACTTCCAAATAGCGATGAGTTAGATGAGCTAAGATCAAATTGGGGAAAACCATATCCTGGCAAATACCGGTAATTTCATTTACTGCCGGCCAAAAACCTCCGCTGGTGTTGCTTACTTCCGGAGTCATGGCAAAAATTTTGGGTTTTATGACCGTATCTACTTTGTACATGTAATCATCGGAATCGCCGGATGCAGGATAAAGAGCCGAAGATTTTTTGTTTTCGTAGCCGTTGTACTGTACCATGTGGTGCGTAAAAGCATCGAAATAATTGTGATCTGCGGCAAATTCGTTCGTGGTTGTTCCAATCGGGAAGAGGATGTCATTTGCGTAAGTATGTGCATTGAAAGCATACTGGAAATTGCGGTTTTCGCAAAACCATTTGACGGCCTGGGTTTCAGGTTCTGAAAACGCCGCTGTTCCGCAATAAGTATCATTACTTTGATTGGTGCTCGTTCCCGTTGTACCCCAGCCATAAGAATAATTGCGGTTCAGGTCCACACCGTAGCTTCCACCACTGTTCAGTCTGCGGTTCTTACGCCACATACCGCCACCACTTGGGTCTGTTGTCTGATTGTAGACATATCCGTCAGGATTGATCATCGGAACGAAATACAGTTCGGTGTTGTCCAGCAGGTATTTAACTTCCGGATTGGTGTTGTAATTTTCAAGCAGGTACCACATATAGAAAATAACTTCTGATAAAGAGTTGGGTTCCCGGGCATGGTGAATGGCTGTGTAAAGAACTTCCGGTTCGGCTTCATCCGAATTAGGGTTGTCGCTTAGACGCATCCAATAAATAGGTCGGTTCTGAATGCTTAAAAAATTGCTAATGGTGTCTTTTACCGAAATCAGGTTGGGATACTGTGCCGCCATTGCATCGATTTCGGCAATGAATTCCTGGTAAGTATAAAATCCGCCCATGGTTCCCAGGTTGAAATTCGCAGGAACGGCCGGGGTAAAAGTTCCGGGACCGGATGTGGGAGAACAGGCTGCATTTTTTTCTGCTGCAGGAGCATTCGGGTCAAGGCCGATGTTTTGGTTCACATAATAGGATTTAACATCTGCAATCAGGATTTCGACCTGGAATCCGGCATCACGAATTTGTTTTATTTCCTCTTTGGAGAAGTCAGAAATAAAGAATGTTCCGCGTTTTACAACACCGTGGTCGATGCCTATTCCCAATTCGGCCAGTCTTTGAAGTCCGTCGGAGTCGGTGAAGATCTTTGCCCTGGAATAATCCTGTGAGAATCCCCAGCACGAGATCAGGAGTGAAAATAATAGGAGAGTTGTTTTCATGAAGAGTATAGTTTTCCCATAAAAATAGCGATTCTTATGTATTCTATACGAATTAATTACGAATCCTTGATGAATTGAGATTTAAAATTGAGAATTGAAAAGTTTGAGATAATCTGCTATAACGAGAAGCCTATTTTATCTAGAAGTATACTTTGAATTCTTTTCAATTTTTCCATTCTCCATTTTCAATTTATTTCTTCCACTCAAATGTTTCGATCAAATGGATCAGGTCTGCCTTCAGGTAATTCAATGATGGCCGAAGCGAATCGTAATTCGGTCTGCAATTCATCAGGACTTCTCCTCTGATGAAATTCGAAGTAGAGTCTGTGAGGTAGAATTGGAAGTTGGTAGCTACATTTCCTTCAAATTCAAACAAAGTGCCATAGACTTTTTTGTCCCGGAAGATAAAATTCTGGTCCTTGATTCCGGTAGCTTTGATCTGATGCTCATCGACCTTGTCATTGGATAAATTGATATACCGGACTAAAGTGTCCCTGTTCGGAATCGGGTAATAATTCAAATACAGGATCCCGTTCAAAGGTCCGAGATTTACTTCTTTGTGATTGGTGACTTCACCCTTGTAACTCAATGGTTTTTGGAAATAAGCTTTAGACAGTTCAAAGGAATAAGTCGTTGCGTCATCCACTTTTACATATTCGTGTTTTGGAAAATTGGTCCTCAAATAAGTAGGCGGCTTTGGAATTAATAATCCGTCGCCTCCGCAGCTGCTCAAAAGCAACAGGAATAAACACGCTGAACCAATAATCTTACTCATTTTCCTGGATTGTTTTAATCATTTTTATTCTTCGCTTATCGGAACTCTCAACAATCAATTTGATGTTCCCACAGCGAATGTATTCGTTATTTCTTAAAATCCTGCCGGCCTGTTCAATAATAAATCCGCCAATCGTATCTGATTCCCCCTTGATATGGTCAAAATCCTTTCCGTCAATTTCCAGTACTTTGTAAAAATCAACCAAAGAAGTTCTTCCTTCAAATAGGTAAGTTACATCATCAATCTTCGTATATACAAGGTCGTCATCATCAAACTCATCTGTAATATCTCCTACAATTTCTTCCAATACATCCTCCAGTGTCACCAAACCATTTGCCCCGCCATATTCATCTACAACAATGGCCATATGCATCTTCATGTCCTGGAATTCCTTCAATAAATCATCAATTTTTTTATTCTCAGGAATGAAATACGGTTTTCTCAGGAGTGTATTCCAATCAAATAATTCATTATTGATAAAAGGAAGCAAATCTTTGATGTATAAAATCCCGGTCACGTTATCCAGTGTCGTTTCATGAATCGGAATCCGTGAATATCCCGCATCCAAAACCACATCCAGTACGTCCTGAAAACTCGCATCGTTGGAAATGGTTACAATATCCATGCGTGATTGCATGATTTGTTTCACTTCGGTGTTACCGAATTTGATGATTCCTTCCAGGATTCGATGTTCGTCTTCATTGTCTGAATCTTCTTTGGTCAATGCCAGTGCATGTTCCAGATCATCAGATGATAAATTGATCCCTCGTTTTTTTGCTCTTCGATTGATCAGGTTGGTTCCGTTCACAAGCAGCCAGCGCAGCCAGGAAAACGGAGGAAGGATATTGATAAATGTAATTGGATTAGCCATGAAGCGTGCCGTGGACAAGGTATTTCTTGAAGCATACAATTTAGGAGCAACTTCACCCAGTAAGAGTAAGAAGGTTGTAATCCCTACTACCTCAATCAAAAAACGAATGGTGTTGGGTTGATCTGAATGCGGAAAGAACTGATCAATGACTTCCGTGGAAAGAATAATGATGCAGACATTGATAAAATTGTTTGTGATCAGGATGGCCGCAAGTAAATCTTTTGGTTTTGAAAGAAGCTTCAAGATCGCTTTTGAGCTTCTGGATTGTTCATCTTCCAGGTTTTTCCGTTCGGTAGGGCCTAATGCAAAAAAGGCTACCTCAGAGGCTGAAATCAATGCCGAGCATGCAATCAGGATGAAAATAATAACAAGTGAAAGAATATGATCGGATGCAAATCCTGCCTGAATACTGACGGGAAGAACATCTGAACTTAATTCGGGTATGCTATCCATACTTAAAATGGTAAATCATCATTGGGACTAATGTCCAGGTTCATCGGGCTTGGATTTTGCGGTTCCTCGGTTGGGTATGGAGGAGTTGCAGCACCCATTGGTTTATCCTGTTCGTTTCTTGGGGTCAGTATCGTTAGTTCATCTGCCACAACTTCTGTGGTATAACGCGTTGCTCCGGCCTGATCTGTCCAGGAACGGGTTTTCATTTTCCCTTCAACGTAGATTTTCTGACCTTTTCGCACGTATTTTTCAACCACTTCTGCCAAACCTCTCCAAACAACGATATTGTGCCAATCCGTATTGTCTTTGCGTTCTCCGGTTGTTCTGTCTGTATATGTTTCAGAGGTCGCTATCGGGAAACTAGCTACTACCGTTCCGTTTTCCAATCGTCTCACTTCCGGGTCTTTTCCTAAATTCCCAATTAAAATAACTTTGTTTACGCTGCCTGACATAACTTTGAATAGATACTTGTTTTATAAAATTACGAATTTCGATTTACGAATTACGAATGAATTTGCAAAAAGTGAAAAGTGAAAAGTGAAAAGTGAAAAGTGAAAAGAACTGCTTTAACAAATCTGACTTTCCCTTTTCAAACTTTTGCCTTTTACCTTTCCAGGTATTTTTCCATCAGTCGGTGTATCGGATAATCTTCTAATTTGTCCTTTTCAACGAATGTGAGGTTCAAGCCTTCCATTTCAGATTCTTCTGTTTTATAGAAATAGGCATAGATATGCTGGTGGCTCAAAATATGTTTGGTTTCATAGCAAAGATTTGCGGAGTCTTTGAATTCGGAAGGAATATTTCCGCTTTCACTTTCTATCATTGGGAACTCATACAATTTCTCCCAAACATCTTTCCCGGTGCGCTGGTCCAATGCAATTTCGGGTCCTTTTTCGATGTGGAGATAATGGAAATAACGTTTGCGCACTTTCGTTTTTCCCTTTTTCACGGGAAGTTTTTTGATTAATTCGGGATGAAAGGCGCTTACACAGCTCTGATTCAAAACACAGGAGCCACAATCCGGATTATTGGGAGTACACTGCATTGCTCCGAATTCCATAATTGCCTGGTTGAAAAGTGCAGGCTCTGCTTCAGGAATCAGGGAATCTGCCAATTCCTGGAATATTTTTTTTCCTTTTCCGGTGTCAATGGGCTCCTCAATTCCATAATAACGGCTAAGAATGCGGTAAACATTCCCATCCACTACCGCATGGGGTAAATCAAAAGCAAAGGATGAAATAGCGGCAGCAGTGTAGGGTCCGATTCCTTTCAGCTGAATAATCTCGGAATAGGTTTTTGGAAATTCGCCGGCGTATTCGTCTCTGACCTGTTGAGCCGTTTTATGTAAATTCCGTGCTCTGGAATAATATCCCAAACCCTGCCAAAGTTTTAAAACAGCTGCTTCATCTGCATCTGCAAGTTGATTCAAAATCGGGTAGTTTTCGATGAACTTGAGGTAGTAGTTCAACCCTTGATCAACCCTCGTTTGTTGCAAAATGACTTCCGATAACCATATAAAATACGGGTTTTTCGTACTCCTCCAAGGGAGCTCGCGAGCATTTAGTCTGTACCAATCGCTTATTAGTAGAACAAAATCAGCCATTTAGGGAA
>CAMLDR010000227.1 GCA_946478775.1 uncultured Flavobacteriales bacterium | reverse complement strand
TTGTCCAGGATTACCTCGACCTGGAGAAGGTACGTTTTGAGGAGCGTTTGGAAATTGTGCAGGAACTGGACCAAAAAATGATGCATTTCCTCATCCCACCGTTTATTCTGCAAACATTGGTTGAAAACGCATTAAAACATGGTGTTTCACAATTAATCGAAGGCGGGACCGTTTGGATCAGGGTAAAGAAGCACCGAGAATGGATCATCCTGGAAGTAGAGAATAACGGAAATTTGCGCTCCTCACGAAAAGATTCGACAGGAATCGGGATCTCCAATACACTCCGAAGACTGGAGCTACAATACAAGGGAAAAGCACATTTTCAGCTAAAACAAAACACACCAAATACTGTTATCGCAATCATAGAAATTAAAGAATTATGAGAACTATAATCATTGATGATGAAAGACTTGCACGAGAAGAGTTAAAGAAACTCTTGAAGGACTATCATGAGATTGAAATTATTGACGAGGCGAAGAATCCGGAAGAAGGAATTGAAAAGATCAAAGCTTTAAAACCGGATTTGATTTTCCTGGACATCCAAATGCCGGGAATGACCGGTTTTGATATGCTGAAGAAACTGGATGAAATTCCACAGGTGGTTTTTGTAACAGCATTTGATGATTTCGCGCTAAAAGCTTTCGAAGTCAATGCATTGGATTACGTATTGAAACCGGTTGATCCGGCTCGTTTGGACGAAACAATCAAGAAATTACTAAACAATCCGGAAGCGGACTTTCAATCTACTGCAAAGGCCCCGAAAATTGACCGTTCATCGCGGCCATTGACTATTTCCGATTCTATTTTCATCAAAGACGGTGAAAAATGCTTCTATATTTCCCTTGAAAAAGTTCGTATGTTTGAAAGCGACGGAAATTATGTGAAAGTTTACTTTGAAAAGAGCAGACCCTTGATCTTAAGATCATTAAATAGCCTGGAAGAACGGTTGGACCCGCAGCATTTCTTCCGTGCCAACCGAAAATACATCATCAACTTAAACTGGATCCAAAAAGTAGAGAACTGGTTCAACGGAGGTTTGCAGGTGGAATTAAAGCCCTTGATCGTTAAAAACGCTGTAGGAGTAGAAGAAACGCGTGAGGGAGAGAAGATCGAGATTTCCAGACGCCAGGCGATCAAGTTTAAAGAACTCTTCTCGATTTAATTAAAAATGTAAAATGGAGAATTGATAAGAAGGGTGCTCCCAAACTTTTCAATTTTTTACATTCTCAATTTTCAATTAAAGTAATTCCATTTTCATGCAGACTGATGAGTCTTTGCTTGTAGAGACTTCCCACCACTTGTTTAAAGACTTTCTTTGACCATCCGGTACGGTATTGAATCTCTTCCGGATCGGATTTATCTGTTAAATCCAGGAATCCTCCATTGTCATGGAGCATGGCAAGCAGCTTACGGGAATGTGCATCGATTTTATCGTAGCCCGGTTTTTCAAGTACAATATCCAGTTTTCCGTCCGGTCTAACGGTCTTTACATATCCTTTTAAGCTTTCGCCCATGCGCACTCTGCGGTGCAGTTCATTTTTGAAGATTAATCCCTGAAAACGGTTATTAACCAAGACTTTTAAGCCAAGGTCCGTGAATTCCCAAACCATTAAATCAACCAGTTCACCTTCCTGCAATTCACCATTATCAACCGTTTCCATGTACATACCAATACGGGATGTGCCAACCAAACGCTCAGTGGCTTCATCAATGTACATATAAATAAAATAATGTTTTCCTTCTTCCAATGGTTTCGGCTGTTCGCGATAAGGAATCAGCAAGTGTTTTTCAACTCCCCATTCTGCAAAAGCACCGTATTGGTTTACTTCTACGATTTTTAGGAATGCAAATTGATTGACCAGTACTTTCGGAGTAAGCGTTGTTGCAATGATTCTTCCTTCAGAATCCTTATACAAAAACACTTTAATCATATCATCTATCTGGAAAGACGGATCTACATATTTTGTAGGCAACAATACGTCGTTCCCTTCTTCATCTTCCAGATATGCCCCCGGACTCGTAAAACGGTCGAGGCGTAATTCGTTATAAACTCCTAATTCCACAATACAAAGTTAAAAGTTAAAAGTTAAAAACGAGCATGAAAATACATATGTGAAGAATAGTTCCGTTTTATTAGCAGATTTAAGTTGATACCAGAAAGAATGAAAGTGAAGTTTGCTAAAGAATGTTTTACGATGATTCGCTTGAAGTGAAAAGTTCAGGTATTTCAACCGAAACAAATTCTCATAACCACACAGAGAAATGAGCAGCAATTCAATCAAAACATGATATCATGATTTCGTTATATAACGAAGAAAGTTAGTTGTTCTTGAATTCCTAAGCGGTAACAAGTGACTTTCTAGAAATACAAATTCCCCGATTGCTTAGCAGCAATGATCATACAAGGCAACTTCAATTCATTGGTAATCAATGATTGTGCAAAATTATCAAATTGAGGAAGTAAACTTTCTGAGTGATAGGCAAGCGCTATCAGATCAATGTTCTTTTCTTTCACATAAGCCATTACCTTTTTAGAGTAGCCACCGCTTGAAGGCAACAAATTCACTTCACATTTCGACCCTTTTTCGTCGTATTTATTCCGGATAAGCAAGACGCGGTTTTTGGTTTGCTGAGACAATCCTTCATCCGCATGTTTTTCTCCGATTACGTGAACCGTGGCATCAAATATATTTGCCAAATCTCCCGCCGGACTAACGATCTGAAGACTTTCTTTCGTTAAATCAATAGGAACAACAATGTTTTTGATTTCTACGTGTTTCGTTTCTTTTTGTACAATAATGAATGGAATATCGCAGCTGGTGATCACTTTCATAGCAAAGCTTCCTGTTAATTTCTGGAATCCTTTCGCTCCGTGAGTACCCATCAGGATCAATTGTGCATGCTCTCTGTTCGCAATTTTACTGATGTCATTAAAAATATCGCCTACCGCCACCAGCACAAACATCTCCACATTTGAAGGAACGGTCTTGGATTTGACAATTTCCCACAATTTTGCTTCAACAGCCGCAATTTTGGATTTATTGTCCACCAGGTGCAACAACATAATATCCGTTCTTACATGCGTACCAAGGAATAAGGCATAGTCCAGTGCAGTATTTCCAACCTCAGTCAAATCATGCGGGACGATGTACAAATTTCTACTCATAGCGATTATTTTTCACCAAAATAGCCAAAAAATCGATTCAGTAAGTGCATTAATTTTTAACAAGTTGATGTTGATCAAATATTTCGCCGATCATTTCACCGATTTTAACGAAGATTAGCTTAAGAGTCGACTGATGCTGTCTAATTTTACCTTTTCTTAAAAATATCCGCATGTTTGGACTTATTCTTTTACTCATTCTTTTAACTCAGGCTACTCTTTCATACGCCATTTTCGAATTTCAAAGTCCGTTCTCCATAATCCTAGGGACCATCCAATTGGTTTTATTCTTCGGAAGCATGATGATCATGATGCGGATGTTCCGAAATAGAAAAACAACAGATTACCGGAAAGGGTTCAATGCTTTTGGGGTAATGATTGCAAGTGGCGTTCCCGGTCTTGGATTTTTCCCATTTGGGATCATTTACCTGATTACCGGGATTTCCATGATTGAGTACATCGGTTTTGGGATTGCCATTGCTATGTTGATTGCAATTCTGGTGGGTATCATTTGGGGAAGATGGAACTGGAAAACACATACCATTGAATTGCCTTTTGAGAATCTTCCCGAAGATTTTGAAGGACTAAGAATTGTACAGATAAGTGATATCCATGTGGGAAGCTTCTTCAATAAATACGACAAAGTTGAAAAAGCCATTCAGCAAATCAACAAGCTGGAAGCAGACTTCGTGTTCTTTACAGGTGATTTGGTGAACAATCTTGCCGACGAAATGCTAGGTTGGGAACCGATCTTTTCAAAAATACAGGCAAAAATAGGGAAGTACAGCATTCTTGGAAACCACGATTATGGCGATTATGTTCCATGGGAAGGAGAAGAAACCAAAAGTGCCAACTTGACAAAACTGATAGCAATCCATATGCAAATCGGATTTACCCCTTTATTGAACGAATCGGTGGAATTGAGACCCGGATTCTGGCTGCTTGGAGTAGAAAACTGGGGAACGCCCCCTTTCAGGCAAAGTGGGAGATTGGAGGAAACATTGAAAAAAGTACCGGCCGATTCCTTTAAACTACTGCTTTCTCACGATCCGAGCCATTTTGACGCACAAGTTGTTCAAAAAACAGATATTGATTTGACATTATCCGGTCACACCCACGGAATGCAGTTTGGAATTGAGCGTTTTGGGATTAAGTGGAGCCCTGTTTCTTTACGCTATAAAAAATGGGCAGGGTTGTACCAGGTCGGAAAGCAATTCCTTTATGTGAACAGAGGCTTTGGCTATTTGGGTTTTCCAGGAAGAGTAGGGATTTACCCGGAAATTACATTGATTAAACTGCGAAGAGGTAATTAAAAACAACTTTCAATCTTTTAGCCACCCTCCTTAATCCTCCCTCAAGGGAGGAGATGATCAAAGTCTCCCTTCAATGTGTGACGGAGGGGATGGCTTTAAAAAGTTTAATCAAATTCTGCTTTCAGCTTGTAAATCTGTTGTTCCACTTCATTTACAATTTCTTCCGCAGTTTTGCCTTTCGGGAAAACAGGTGTTCCGATTCGCATATAACTGTCAAAAGGCACAGAAACCGGATTGCCTTTTGGAAGAATTTTCCCCAATCCTTTCATATAAACAGGGCAGCCTGCATAAACAAACTGCCCTGAGCAACAAATAACCCGCTTATAATCAATGAGAAACAACGATCTTTCCTGAGCGTGGAATTTCGTTTTCTACGATTATTCGATAGGTATAGGCTCCATTTGCCCAATCAATGACAGGAATGGAAACTTGCTGAATTTCATTCGAAAAAGCAGCCTGATAAACTACTTTTCCGCTTAAATCTGTTACAATCATGTTTTTTTCCTTACTCAAACCGGAAGGAAAGGTCACGTAAAACACTTCGGATGAGGGATTCGGAAATACGTTTATTGCAAGCTGATCACCGGACTCTATGCCTGCAGTGGAGCTAATCACCAAACAACTGTCCAGGCTGCAGCCGTTTGCATCTGAAACTTCCAAACAATAAGTTCCGGGAATTCCGGTAATCTGACTCAAAACAGAATTATCCGCCCACTCGTAGGAATAAGGCGCGGTTCCGCCGCTGACAGTCAAAGAAATATTCCCGTTGCAGCTTGCACAAGCCGCATTCGTGATACTCGCAGAAAGATTCAGTAAATCAGGGGCTGTCAGAACATAAGTATCCGTGTAAATACAATTGTTTGCATCTGTAATTGACAGGTCGTAACTTCCGGACTCAAGACCTGAAGCCATCAAACCGGTTTGATTGATTCCATTCCCACTCCAGGAAACGGAGTAAGGAGAACTTCCGCCAACTACCGAAATTTGAATGCTTCCATTAGCATCTGAATGACAGCTTATTGCTGTAATAAAATCCGTTACGTCCAAAGTATCCGGTTCGTCTACCACATAAGAATTGGTATGAGGACAATTGTTCGCATCCACCACATACATCTGGTAGGTACCCGCCGGAAGGTTGTTTGCGGTCAATCCCGTTTGATTCACCCCGTTTCCGCTCCAGGCAACCGTATATGGAGCAGTTGCACCCGTTATTGCCACTTCAATACTTCCGTTATTACCTGAATGACAAAGTACATCTGTAATTGATTCTGTCACCATGAAGTCCGGAATTGATAGAATCGAAAAATTGGAGTCAATGGAACACCCAACTGCATCTGTAACATTCACAGCGTACATTCCGGCAAGCAAACCACTCATGTTTGGAGTTGTTCCACCGTTGGACCAGTTGTAAGCCGGCATTCCTGAACCGCCTGTGAGCGAGATACCGATTTCACCCGTGCTATCCGGACAACCAGGTTGAATAACGGAAGCACTCAGCTCCATCCCGGGATTTACAATTAGCTGTGTTGTATCGAGGCCGTCAATAACAGGATCACTGGATTTAATCCGGATCCGGTAATTCGCATTTGCTGTTCCTGCTGGAATAAATCCGTGAATCGTTCCGGTATTCAGGTTCGTGGTGTTGCTTCCAATGACCAGTGGAGCAGTGAAGTTCCCTAAGGCATCCGATAATTCCAGGAA
>CAMLDR010000226.1 GCA_946478775.1 uncultured Flavobacteriales bacterium | reverse complement strand
TATGTCTTGCCCCGGTTCACTTAAGGCGTTCGGTTTTCTTTGATGAATTCTTTTTAATGCGTCGGTAAAGCCACTCGAATTGGTTTTCCATATTGTTCGAAATAAGAACCCAATATTCTGACAAAAAAAGGATTAAATCAAGGACATCCAAGTACCAAAACGGACAAATCGGGACAAACTAAAAAAGCACAAAAAACAAGTTAATAAACTGAATTTCAATCTGTTAATCCCGGACATAAAAATAACTGATTTCCTGATTTAGTGCCTAAATGGAAGAAAAACGAAATTTTTGAAAATAATTATAACTAATTGTTTTACAATATGTTACGAATTGTTAAATTATTCCGCGCAGGCAATTTCCAGTCTTTTCCGTGTGCTAGGTTCTTTTCTGTTTCACCGATGTATTTGGAAACGATCATCGACAAATCCACCAGAAACACATCGGATAATTGGAGATTATCTTTTAGTTTAGCTAAATACCTTTTTCCATTAAAAGTAATGTTTGTTTTATAGTATTAAAATACAATTTAGACTTCATAAGGTTTTTCTAAAAACAACTCATACATCTTTTTATACCGTTCAAATAACCTATCTAATTCGAACTCTTTATACTGTTGAGATGTTTCTATTTCCTTAATTAAAGGCTCAAAAATAAAAAATGGAACATGACCAATTTTCTTTATCTTATCGAATTGATTTAAGAATTTATATTCACAATAAAGCATACTTTTTATTCTGAAAAAATATTCATTATCCCAATCCGTTTGTTTCTGGTCGTTTTTTAAAATATCATGTATCATATCATGAACAGCACAAACCAATTTTTCATAATTGAATATTTTTTCACTTTGTTCGTCGCGAATAAAAAAAGTCTCAAAATCTCTCAAGTCTTTTTTACGTTTATCCAATTTTTCATAATCAGATAAATTATTCCAGGCTTCTAAACTTTCAAAAAACCATAAAAAGGACTTTTCTCCTCCAACGTTATCGAAGTTTTTGTTATCGTATGCTGCTAAAATATTTGTTATCGTCATAATTTATAATTCTTCTATTACGTACAGTTTAAATTTTATCGGAGCTGCTCCCTCCATAGCGACATCATCCAGGTTTTCAATGTGATTTTGGTCTACTCTTTTTAGTCTGAATTTACTCCCGCTTTTATGTAAAATTTCCCATTCAACAGCATCTGAAAACCGATCAATTCTTTTTCCGCTTTTAGAAATAACTTCTATCATGGCTCCGTCTCCTGTTTTACGAACATTATTGTAGTAAAATTCTAAAGCTTTCTCTCTCTCACTAGTTGTTGATAAAAAATTCTTATAAGGTATTTCATCTCCTTCTTTCAGCATATCTAGAATTGCTATTTCATCTTTACCAATTCCTCTATAATATTTACCTGGACTAGACGGGATTTTATCTAGTGATTGGTTTAATAATTTTTTTAATTCTAAAATATCATCTGCATTACTGCCTGAGATCAATACCTGATTAAATTTATAATAATATTCATTCGTATAAAATCTTTGTTAGATCAAATAGAATCAATCTTATTTGAAATGTTGTACTCCGGAGTTGTTGTTTCTCCTTCTTCGTTCTCTTCCTGGTAATCTAATGAGAATTGAATTCCAGCGTTTTTTAATGTGTTTGCAATTTCATTAATGAGCGCTTGACTCATTAATAAGCGATTTTTAATTCTCCCCGACAGATAATAAGAATTATTATGAGGTTCAATTGATAATTCATTTAGACCATCTTCATACAGCAAAACGGTTCCTTGTTCAATTCGTTTAAAATAGTTCTCAATCAAAATAGTCCTTAATGCTTCTTCAATAGGTTTTAAATCCTCACAATATATTGTTGAATAAATCAAAGTTTCCATAAATTTATAATTTAATAAACGGTTTTAAATCAAAACTTCCGCCTGATGTTTGAACGGATATGTTTTCAATGTTTAGATTTGGGTAATTCTTTTGAATATCATGGTATAACTCTTTAAGTCCAGGAATTATTTTATCATTTGAATAAGCATTAATTTTTCTTTCCAACATTGCCTTTGAGAAGCTTTTGGCTTGATTGTTATATGAACTCGGATTTAAGTTACAATCGTTTCAGGTAAGTTCTCCTAAAAAGATCTTTATTGAATATTTGTACCGGTTTTACCAGTTTGATAGTTTAACATATCATCCAGCTTGATCTTTAAATATAAGATATTCACATCTTCAATAAAATAATTCTCCTGATTGCTATTCATACAATCTATGATCACAGACCGAAGTTCGTTTAAATAAAAATCTTTTATTTCTCTGACATCCCTACAACGATTGATCGTATTTTTTACTAATAATAAATGAGCCTTAAGCCTGGTTCCGAGTTCAGAAGAATCATTACTTAATTTACTAAAACAAGATTCTAAGGATTCGTATAAATCAATCACTCTTTCTTCCGGTTCAAAAATTCCGTCATGATATCCCTTGGTCTTTCGATATGCAATAGAATACTTTATTCTTTTAAGCTGTTTTTTCGTGTCCCCTAACGAATCCCATTCATCATCATTTATTGGGTGTGCCTGAAAATAGGTTTCATCCAGCCATTTTTTCTCTTGGGATAATTTTTCGTTTTCATCACAAAATGCGATATATCTGGTTAATAAATCTTTCATTGTTTCCATAACGTTTCTTATAATTCTCTTATTTGATAAATAAATACATTCGGAGTTTTTGGACTTGGAATAATTTCAATCAATTCATATTGAGTATATGGTTTGAATAATATCTCTGATTCAGAAGCATTAATTAATTTTAAATCAATTCCGGTTTTTGATTCAATTTGCCAAATAACATCTCCTCCTTTACCTCGTCTAAAAAGGTCTGCTACATATTCATCGGTAGAGCTTGATGTAAAACGACCTTTAAAATCAAATTGCTGTCCCTTTATTAAACCTTTAGCAAAGGTTGATTCTGTAATACCTGTACCTCTATAAACTACTCTTACTTCTTTAGGTAATTTTGAATGTGCTGATATAATCAAATCTCTCATAGTAACATATTCTGATATCATTGGTGTATCACCTGCTAATGCGTTATTAAAATTAGCATAATAACCATCTTGAATGTATAATTTTAAAGCTGATTCTTCTGCAATAGTTACATTATATTGGGCATATTTTTGTACATGATTGCCATTCACTAATGGATCATAAATAGCTTTAAAATCAGGATTCTTAAGTAAATCATCTAAGCTCTTTGTATCGTTAACCCCATTCAAATAACTCTCGCCTAATTTATCATTTTCTTTTGATCCTCCATCCAAGTCTTCCTTAATTCTGCGGTTTTCCTCAATCTGGTCAGCAATCATTCTTTTTTGTTCGTCCTTGTTAACAACAGGTATACTTTCAAGCTGATTGCGGGTGAAAACTTTATTTTTGTCCGTTATTTTCACTATTTCGTCATAAAACAGCTGGGCGGCTTTTTCAGGAGTAGTGCTTTTTGCTGCAATTTCGGCAGCTTCATCCAGTTGTTTTTGAGTGACATGATAGGTTTCAATGTTCCTGAAAAATTTCTGGTATTGCGTGGTTGTTCCACCAAGTGCATAATCTAAGAAGAGGTCTGTTTTTAGCATAGTACCCCCTTTATTTTCGATGGCTTTAATAACTTTGGAGATAGCTACAGCTAATTCATCCGATTCACCGGCAATCAGGAAGAGTTTTGCTAGTTTGAGGTGCTTGGCTGTATGATAGGAAGGGGCATATGTTTTAATTGCATAATCGTACAAATCCATTTCCTTGAGTCGATGGGCTCCGGCCTCCATTACTTCTCCAATTTCCGGTTGTTTAAATAATTTGAGGACGTGTTCCGGGATTTCACCAAGTTGTGAACGCGTTTTTGATTGGAGCAAATTTGTTCGGGCTATTTTTTCAGATTCCAAACGCTGAGCCTCCCTCAATTGAATTTCGTCTGTTAATTTTGCAATGATTTTATCTTTATCAGCCGGGTTTTTGAGATTCTTTACATCCAGATATTTCTCCAATTTTGCTCGATAGAGATCAATATTCTTTTTATTAACAACCAAGCTTCCATCCACCATTAGTTTGGCTTCTTTGGCACTTCGTGTAATACTTCGAGCCAAAATTCCCAGATCAATAACATCCAGTGCTATTCCAATAACATCGATAACCAGCCAAATCACACTTGGTGGCGGTCCTCCTAATGCATCGTCCTTATTATAAGTTCCTCCCGAAGCTGCTTTTTCGAATTTATATTGATCGTAATGCTTGGAAAATTCAACCGTGGAAATCGTAATTATAATAGGTACTGTTATCGGTGCAATAAACGGGAAAATAATGGTCAACAATCCCAGGCCAATTTGAAAAACCACTGTCCAAAAATCTTTATCCTCGGCATATTCCGATTTCCAGTGATTGATCATTGTGGCATAACTGGATTCCTGATCAAAGCCCAACTCTGCTTTGGTTTGTTCAATTGCATGATGTAACTGCCAAACCCTCTCCGGCTTTTCCTTCAGCATGGCCTCTAATTTTCGGATATCGGCAGAGCGATCCTTGTAGATGTTGTAAAGAATTACCGCCGCTTTTTGCTGATCGTTTTGTGTAGCTTTTACAAATTGGATAATGTTTGTAAGCTCTGAACTTCGTGAAACACCATCCAGAGGGATTTGATCCTTAGTTTTATAAATTTGTTTATCATTTTCAACTTCGAATTCAATGGACCCAAGCATCGGATTAGTGGGAACAAGTTTTTTAAACGCCTGGACTGCTTGCATTTCGTATTTTGTTGCCAGACTCATGTAACGTTTGTAATTGTCTGTATCACAAAAACTTCCAAATCTGGTGTAATGATGCGGTTCATTTCCAGCTTCTTGTCTGTTAAAGTCAGCATTCTTTATCAGGTCATAGATAGGCTTAAGTTCGGTTGCAAGTGCTTTCATGCCTTTCCCGGCGGATGCTTTATTATCTGTCACTGATACATACCTGGATAATTCTGTCTTTAAATCCTCCTTTCCCTGATCCATCATTTCATGTGATCGTTTCCACAGGAATTTTTCATAGGAACCTTTAAATGAAATTTCCATATTATCCTTTTTGATGTGCTCTCTGAAGCTTTTTCCATCATCCAGATGATATTGGTATACTTCCATTGCTTTTTCGAACTTCCAATAGGAATCAATTTTTCCGTTTACTAATGGCCCGTAATTTTTGGTGTTCTCCAAAGCAAAGAGAATCTTAAACATAGGCTTCCAACTAGAAGAAGATGGAAGTTTTTTACCATTTTCCATAGCTTCAAGGTTATAGCTTCTTGCCAGGAAATATTTATATTTCTTCTCATTCTCATATGATTTCCATTGTGTTGCATCCCATATATAAGGAATGACTACTCCATCAGGTGCTCGTCCGGTTTCCATAAAAGTTACCCATTCCTGGAGTGTCCATGTTGGAAACATATTCCTGTATTTTATGGCACCTTCTATTTCCCGTTTCCGTTGCTGTGGATCCCAGGTTGCATAACCAGTTCGCCCCATATAGAGCAGTTCATATAACGTTTTGGTATCATAGAGCATATTGATGGCATCCACCTGAGACGAAGTAAAATAATCTTCCGTATAGAATGGTGTCAAATTGTAATATGCTCTTTGGTTGGTAGACATATCGGATCGGAGATCTTCTTCCTGTTGGTGAATTTTGATGTATTCCTGCACCTTGTTCCGCGTCTCTTTGGTATACATCCCATAATGGAAGGGCCTGCTCTTAAAAAGTTTATCCTGCACGCTCTTCACCAATAAAGTAAAGGCTGTTCCTAATTCATGTTCTGCTTTAGCCCTATCCCGGAGCGCCTTGTTTTGTGATACTATGTAAAGTTCATCGATCAAAGCATCAGAGTAGGTATAGTTCATTTGGTTGAACTTCTTTACCGAATCACGCTGCTGCATTGTGGAAATCCATCCTGTTATACTATCCACAAAGAACCAAAAGCCATCAAATTTCCGGGTCAGGATGTAATGGTAAGCGGCAGAATAAGTGGTTGCAATAACATACAAGGCATCCACTTCTTCGTTGTAATAAACTCCTTTCCCCCAATAGACGGAACTCACACCTTTAGTGATTACTACGAGTTCTTTGTTGAGTTCCGCGACCTTTGCTCTACCGGCCTCCAGCTGCGTTTGTACCGCCAGTTCATCCGGAGCACCCGTAGTTGGTTCCAGTT
>CAMLDR010000225.1 GCA_946478775.1 uncultured Flavobacteriales bacterium | reverse complement strand
CCGATTTACGGTAGAAGTTGGTAAAATGAAACCGATTGATCATGTCATGTTCTGGACAACGCGGATCATTTATTTTGGCTTGTACCTGGTTCTTCCTTCATTTGTTTGGGGAATAGGCTGGACAATCCTAGGTTTCACTTTGATGCACATGATGCTTGGATTGACCATGTCGTTCGTGTTCCAATTGGCCCACGTAGTTGAGAACGTAGAATTTGAACACGCAGAAGACGAATCTATGATGGTTGAAAATGAGTGGGCTGTTCACCAGTTGGCTACCACCAGTGATTTTGCGGTTGACAACAAAGTGGTAAGCTGGTTGGTCGGCGGATTGAATTACCAGGTTGAGCATCATTTATTCCCGCGAATTTCGCATGTTCACTACCCGGAAATCCAAAAGATCGTTGCAAAAACCTGTGCCGAATTCGGGGTGACTTATTATTGCTACGACAGCACCGGAAAAGCACTGGCTTCTCACTTCAGACACATGAAGCGTTTGGGAAGAAAGGATGTTTTGCAGCCTCAGTTTCAGCCTAAAAAATAAGTACTCTCATTTGCATCTGAGATTAAAAGCAAAAGAACTGAGCACACTTTATTGTAATCAATCGTAAACGTTAACTCGTTCAATTAACAACGGCATTCCATGGCATTTGAAAATACTGCTTCCCGAACCACAATTCGAAAGCCGGATCCAGGAATTCGTAAATCCCCGATTCATCTTTAATGATCATATCCCGTCCCTCGAGGATTAGGCGGTTTTTGGATACATTTCTTGGAGTTCCTAATGCATACGTTCGCATGACAGCAGCAGCCGTGAGCTGTTTTTCTTTCTGATAAACGGCTTTCAATAAATTGATCTGCGTCGAACTCATACCTTCGATTTCTCTTTGGTACAAGGGTTGATTGGCGAAGATGAGCTCAGACAGTGCGTTTTGAATGATCTGATTATCCACGATTGCTCCTGAACGGCTCTGGTTCCAAACGTAATGTGACAACTGCTGTACATACCAGGAGTGATTTTTCATCAACCGCGGAATGAGTGTGGCTACTTCTTTTGTGATCTGCTTGCCCGTTTTCCGGAAACTCGACTGAATAAACTTCACCCAAGCTTCTTCCTTTATTTTTGGAAGCAGCATCAGATCTCCAAAACGGTAAAATGGTTTGGAAGGATTATTGAAAATTGCTTCCAACATATGCCGCTTGCTCCCGAACAGACAATAGGAAACTAATTTCTGCCGCTGCCAAACCGCCCGCATTTTCTTTTCCAGCGGCTCGTACTCTACCAGGTCTGTCAGGTTCTGAAATTCATCCAGGCAAATAACCAGCCGGATTCCCTTTTCTTTTGCTATACGTTCCGGTAAATTCAGAATCTCATCTGCAAATTCAAGCACCTTTTCGTGTTCGTATTTAATGGTGAAATCCAAATGCGGGTTGACACCAACATGAACCGTTGTTATCAAATGCGACAAAAAGCGTTTGGTGTCATTCAGCCAGTCTTCCCATTTGGTAGAAGTTGCCTTGATCACTTCCCGTGAGAACAATTCAAAGAACTCGACTTCATTATTGACCGTAAAAAGGTCAAGCAGTACTGTTTTGCATTTCTTGTCGGATTTATTTATATCCAGCAATACACGTTCTACCAGGGAAGATTTTCCCCAACGGCGCGGAGAAATCAGAATCGTATTAATTCCTCCCAATAGGTTTTGCCTCAATCGGAATGCTTCGTCTTCCCGGTTGGTATAACCTTGTGTACTTACTGTATTTCCAAAAATGAAAGGTGAATAGACTTCCTGCATGGTGAATTGGTTTTACTTTAAAGATACAAAATTTTACCGAATGGTATAATACCTTTAGGTATCATTTCAATTCAAATATAATAGGGCCGCGATGCATCCAAATAAAATTGGGACGCGATGCATCGCGTCCCTACCAAAAAAACCTTCCGCGATGGAAGGTTTTTCAATTATTTAAAACAAAGTTGGTTCGGGATCATCCGGATCTTTGGTCATATCCCATTCAATGGTTGGATTATCGGTCCCGTCTTCCGAATCCGGAATATCTGCGTCCGATTCTTCCGACTCATTATCGATATCCAGTTCCAAAGGTTCTTCATCCGGCCACGGCTCCGAGCCTTCGATTTCATGCGTTAGAACAACTTCCTTCACTTTCAGCTTGGTCAATTGATTTCCCTGGGCTTTCATTCCTTTTACATCAATGAAATCGGCCAGCGCCACTTCATTATCAGGAAGGTTTTTCGTTTCTTTCAGCAACTTGTTGTAAATAATCCGAACGATCGGATTGAATGCCGTAGAAACACAATCCAGGTAAGAACCTTCTGTTTCAGAAATATAGGAAACGCGCTTATCCGTGGTAATTTCACAGGTAAAACGCTTCACGTAATGCATCTCTTTCTCACCGTCATAATAAACCGCTGAAATTGGTCTGTCCGGAACCCATTTTTCAATATGCACCATATCTTCGTCGAAGTGGTTTGCCAAATCGAAGGTAGACAATCGGTAATCTCCGTTCTTGTACAAGGTCAGAATGCGGTCTTCACCTTTGAAAGAACCGAGGAATTTTCCTCTTCCCTCGTCATTTAATCGGCCCACAACCGTATCGTACCAGATTTTTCGTGCAGCCAATGTAGAACCACCGACTTCTTTTTGGGTGATTTTCTGAACGATTTCTTTCGTCACACGATTTCCTGCAGATTGACGGCCTTTGATCAGCAAGTCTCCCAAATCCACATCCCAGCGCAAACGCTTCAGGTGCGGTCTTGGACGGAGCATCACCGTAACAACTTCTCTTTCCCCATTCGGGTGAACGGAGAAGTACAATAATTTCGACCCTTTGATTCCACGCGTCAGATCGTATTCGGTATCCCGTGTTACCGAGTTTACAAAGAAGCGCTTCATCATCGTTGATCCACCCGCACCATCCTGGTACATCACGTGATAGATGGTTCGCTTATCGCCTTTCTTCCAGACATCTGCATGTACAATCCCTTTACCAACGAATTTCTTTTCAGAGACTTTGGTCACAATGAATTTTCCGGTGTCGAAGAAAATAATGATGTCGTCAATTTCAGAACAATCGTTGACTGCCTCTGTCTTTTTCAAGCCCCAGCCGATAAATCCTTCTTCGATATCCACGTAGAGTTTCCGGTTGGCAATAATTACTTTCGAAGCAGCAATATTGTCGAATACTTTCATTTCTGTACGACGTTCTTTCCCTGCTCCAAAACGCTTCTTCAAATCTTTGAAATAGTCAATGGCATATTCAACCAGGTTCTCCAGGTTCTTTTTTACCTCTTCCATTTCAGCTTCCAGCTTCGCGATCACATCATCTGCTTTATCTGAATCGAACCGCGTGATACGGATCATTGGAATTTGGGTCAAACGCTGTAAATCTTCATCTACAATGGCACGGATAAACTGTTTTCTGAATTTCTCAAAGCGTTTATACATGTAGCTGTATAAGCCTTCTTTATCGGAATACAGCTTAAAGTCGATGTACATTTCTTCACGGATAAAGATCTTTTCCAACGTAGAGAAATGCCATTGTGCTTCCAGTTCCGATAAGCGAATTTCCAATTCCCGGCGAAGCAAAGTCAGCGTATTGTCCGTATTGACCTTCAGGATTTCCGAAACGCCCATAAAGCGCGGTGTATCGCCATCAATAACGGAAGCATTGGGTGAAATCGAAACCTCACAATCCGTAAATGCATACAAAGCATCAATGGTTTTATCGGGTGAAACCCCGGGAGCCAAATGGATCACGATTTCTGCTTCTGCAGCCGTATTGTCTTCGATCTTCTTGACCTTGATCTTTCCCTTGTCGTTTGCTTTGATGATACTTTCAATCAAAGAACCGGTATTGCAGCCGAAAGGGATCTCATTGATCATCAAGGTCTTGTTATCTACCTTTTTAATCTTTGCACGAACACGGACCTTTCCACCTCTCAACCCATCGTTGTAATTGGTAAAATCGGCCATTCCTCCATTCAGGAAGTCAGGGAAGATCTCTATCTTTTTACCGCGTAAATGATTGATTGACTGATCGATCAGCTCAATAAAATTGTGAGGCAGGATCTTACAAGCCATTCCCACGGCAATTCCTTCTGCACCCTGAGCAAGCAGGATAGGGAATTTTACGGGCAGATTATCCGGCTCTTTGTTCCTTCCGTCATAGCTTAAAAGCCAATTCGTGGTCTTTGCGTTGAACACTACGTGACTGGCAAATTTGGAAAGTCGTGCTTCGATATAACGCGGAGCAGCTGCACCATCGCCTGTCAGTGTATTTCCCCAGTTTCCCTGGCAGTCGATCAGCAATTCTTTTTGTCCGAGTTGAACCAACGCATCTCCGATTGAAGCATCCCCATGCGGGTGATATTTCATGGTATTCCCAATCACATTCGCTACTTTGTTGTAGCGCCCGTCATCCAGTTCTTTCATGGAGTGCAGGATTCTTCTCTGAACCGGTTTAAAACCATCATGCAAAGAAGGAACGGCCCGCTCCAGGATTACGTACGAAGCATAGTCCAGGAACCAATTCTCATACAAACCACTAAGCGGAACAATATTTTCATCTACATGTTTGTGGTCATCTGTACCGAAAGAAGATTCCTCTTCTTCCCCTCCATCGTTGTTCAAATCATCATTCTCCGGATCTATTGGTCCAATTTCGTCTTCATTCATTATCGTTCTCGTTTAAGAGTTTGAACTTTAATCTTTCCTTTTCTATTTCTTCAACCAATTCTTCCTCAGTTGGTAAATACGGTAAATATTTAGTTGCGAATAACTGATCGTTGTTATTTAACACCGAATACTTTGCAATAGTCCTATCCGTTTCTGTACAAAGCAAAATACCAATTGTTGGATTATCGTCTTTTCCTTTTTTTAAATCGTCATACATTCGAACATACATATCGAGCTGTCCGATATCCTGATGTGTGATTTTGTTTGTTTTCAATTCAATAATGACAAAACATTTCATCATGAAATTGTAGAAAACCAAATCAATATAAAAATCTGCCGTATCCGTTTTTATATGCTGTTGGCGTTCCACAAATGCAAATCCCTTTCCCAACTCCAAAATGAATTTTTGAAGATTGTCAATTAAAGATTTCTCAAGTGAAGCTTCTGAATAGCTATACCCGGAAGGTAAATTAAGAAATTCTAAAACTGTTGGCGTTTTAATAAAATCATCACTCACACTTTTAGTTTCGTCATTTGAAACTGTCTTTTGATGATTCTTGTGTGTGGATAACAATCGCTGAAAATAGAGTGTGGAAATATTTCGATCTAAAACTCTAACTGACCATGTATTTTCCGCAGCTTCTTTGAGATAGTAAAGCCTTGCCTTCTCATCGGAGACTCTTAAAACTCGCTGGAAATGAGACCAGTTTAATTTGGCGAACACTGTACGCCAATTCTCAAAATCAGGAAAATAACTATAGAATTGTCGAAACTCTCTCAACGAGCGCTCTGAAAATCCTTTACCAAATTCCACAGTAAGTTCTAATGACAACTTCTTCAACACTTCCTTTCCATAAGTTGCACGAGATTCTCCATTTTGTTCTTCTTCGATAATCCTTCTTCCAATCTCCCAATAAGCTTCAACCATCGCAGCATTTATTGCCTGATAAGTTTTAGTTCTGGCTAAATGAACCAATTGCTTTATATCTTGAATATACTGCATTTCAACTAAACATTCTTTTTAAGAAGCTTTTTCTATTGGTTCTGTATTTTCGTCGTCTGATTGGGAATCTTCCAAATCAACATGCTTCGTATCATCTTTTTCCACGCGTAAGTTCTCAATAATGAAATCCTGCCGCTCCGGCGTGTTTTTCCCCATGAAATAAGACAGAATGGAATCAATGGAAGCATTTTTCGTGAGGATTACCGGCTCCAACCGAATATCGTCCCCGATAAAGTGCTTAAACTCATCCGGCGAGATCTCTCCCAGTCCTTTGAATCGGGTGATCTCCGGATTTTTTCCCAGTTCTGCAATCGCAGCTCTTCGTTCGTCTTCGGAATAACAGTAGATGGTCTTTTTCTTATTTCGTACGCGGAACAAGGGCGTCTGCAACACATAGACATGGTTCCTTTTCACCAAATCCGGGAAAAACTGCAGGAAGAATGTCAGCAGCAGCAGTCGAATATGCATTCCGTCGACATCGGCATCCGTTGCGATCACAATGTTGTTGTAACGCAGGTTGTCCATATCTTCTTCGATGTCCAAAGCTGCCTGGATCAGGTTAAACTCTTCG
>CAMLDR010000224.1 GCA_946478775.1 uncultured Flavobacteriales bacterium | reverse complement strand
GACCACCGAGATCTACACTCTTTCCCTACACGACGCTCTTCCGATCTTTCAGGAAGTTCTGGATTCGTCTGTTTATATTGGCGGGCCGGTTGTACAGCGTTTTCAACAATCATTGGAATCGTATTTGAACGTAAAGCATGTGATTCCTTGCGCGAACGGTACGGATGCCCTGCAAATTGCCATGATGGCGTTGGGACTGAAGCCGGGCGATGAGGTGATTACACCTTCATTTACTTACATTGCTACCACGGAGGTGATTGCATTACTGGGACTGAAACCGGTTTTTGTAGATGTAGATCCAAAGACTTTCTGCCTGGACCCTGCAAAAATCGAAGCTTCCATCTCTTCCAAAACAAAGGCCATTGTTCCGGTTCATTTATACGGACAGGCTTGCGATATGGACCTTATCATGGACATCGCAAAGAAACACCAATTGTTCGTGATCGAAGACAATGCGCAGGGAATCGGTTCTGATTACTATTCTGAGAAGCATGGAACCCAAAAACTGGGCACGATCGGGGATATCGGATGCACGAGTTTTTTCCCTTCCAAAAACTTAGGGTGTTATGGAGACGGCGGGGCTATTTTTACGAATAATGACGCATTGGCTGAGCAATTGAGAATGGTGGCAAACCACGGTCAAAAAGTAAAATACCAGCATGATGTAGTAGGATGTAATTCCAGGCTGGATGCTATCCAGGCGGCTGTTTTAAACGTGAAACTTCCAAAACTGGATGCATATATTGCCGCACGGATCAAAGCAGCTGATTTTTATGACCGCGTTCTCGGCGCTTCCGATAAAATTGAAACTCCTCACCGGGACGGAAAGTCCAAACACGTATTCCATCAATATACCGTTCAGCTGAAAGGTGTTGACAGAGATGCACTGCAGGCTTACCTGGCTTCAAAGGACATTCCTTCGATGATCTATTATCCTGCTCCTGCACATAAACAGGGAATGTTTAAATCATTCAATTTGGGAGACCTGGATCTTCCGGTAACTGAAGAACTAACGAAACACGTAATCTCATTCCCTATTCATACAGAAATGTCAGAAGAACAGCAATCATTCATTTGTGCTGAAATCCTGAACTTCGTAAACGCTAATTAGAAGATGAAAAAAATTGCAGTAGTTGGAACAGGATATGTAGGTTTGGTAACCGGTACCTGTTTTGCCGAAACAGGAAACCAGGTGATCTGTGTAGATATTGACAAAGAAAAAGTGGACCGTATGCGCAATGGGGAAGTTCCCATTTACGAACCGCATCTGGATGTGCTTTTCGAACGAAATATTAAAGCAAACCGCTTGTCGTTTACCACCAACCTGGAAGAAGGAATCAAAGATGCAGAGATCATCTTTTTGGCCTTGCCAACTCCTCCCGGAGAAGATGGTTCGGCTGATTTGAGATACATTTTGGGTGTGGCGGATGAGCTGGGTAAATTATTGACCGATTACAAAGTTATTGTAGATAAAAGCACGGTTCCGGTTGGAACAGCAGAGAAAGTACACGCTGCCATTGCAAAACATGCCAGGGTTGATTTTGACGTGGTTTCCAATCCCGAATTTTTAAGAGAAGGTTTTGCGGTAGACGATTTTATGAAGCCCGACCGAGTTGTTTTGGGAACATCTTCCGAACGCGCCGAGCAGATCATGGAACAGTTGTATAAACCATTCGTTCGCCAGGGGAACCCGATCATTTTCATGGACGAGAAGTCTGCAGAGTTGACGAAATATGCAGCAAATGCATTTTTGGCAACCAAAATCACCTTCATGAATGAAATTGCGAATTTCTGTGAACTGGTTGGAGCAGATGTCGATAAAGTGCGCATTGGAATCGGTTCCGATGAACGGATCGGTAAACGCTTTTTGTTCCCGGGAATCGGTTACGGGGGCTCTTGTTTCCCGAAAGATGTGCAGGCATTGGTGAATTCCGGACTGGAGAACAACTATTCGTTTGAGATCATTAAGGCTGTCATGGAAGTCAACGAATCCCAGAAAACGATCCTGATCCCGAAAATGAAGAACTTCTTCCGAGGAGATCTTTCCGGTAAAAAAATTGCACTATGGGGGCTTGCTTTCAAACCGGATACGGATGATATCCGCGAAGCACCGGCATTGTACCTGATTGATGAATTGACCAAAGCAGGAGCGAAAGTCACTGCATACGACCCGGAAGCAATGGAAAATGTGAAAGGCGTAGTTGGAGACAAAATAGCATATGCACAGAACGAATACGAAGCTCTGGAAGATGCGGATGCCCTGGTGATCTGCACCGAATGGGGCGTTTTCAGGAACCCGGACTTTGATAAAATGAAGTCACTGATGAAAGATTCCGTTATCTTCGACGGGAGAAACTTGTTTGAGATTTCTGAAATGAATAAAAATGGATTCTATTACAGTTCAATCGGTAGGTCCGTAGTATCGAAATAAGATGAATACAAGCAGAAAACGCATATTGATTACCGGTGCTGCCGGATTTTTGGGCTCTCATTTGTGTGACCGTTTTGTCAAAGACGATTACCATGTCATTGCAATGGATAATCTCATTACAGGCCGCCTGAAGAACATCGAACACCTGTTCCAGTTAGAGAACTTTGAATTCTATAATCACGATGTAAGCAAGTTTATCCACGTTTCGGGAGATTTGGATTACATTCTGCATTTCGCGTCACCGGCAAGCCCTATTGATTATTTGAAAATCCCGATCCAGACACTGAAAGTCGGGTCACTGGGAATCCACAATTGCCTGGGATTGGCACGGGTGAAAAAAGCACGGGTATTGATCGCAAGTACTTCCGAGATTTATGGCGATCCCACAGTTCATCCGCAAACGGAAGACTACTGGGGAAATGTGAACCCGGTTGGACCAAGAGGTGTTTACGACGAAGCAAAACGCTTCCAGGAGGCAATCACGATGGCTTATCATACGTTCCACGGAATTGAAACACGCATTGTCCGCATTTTTAATACTTACGGGCCACGTATGCGTTTGAATGACGGCCGTGTTCTTCCTGCATTTATCGGTCAGGCATTGCGTGGAGAAGACCTGACGGTTTTCGGGGACGGTTCGCAAACCCGTTCGTTTTGTTACGTAGATGACCTGGTGGAAGGAATTGTGCGTTTGCTGAACAGCGACTGCTCTGATCCGGTGAATATCGGGAACCCCGATGAAATCACCATCAGCCAGTTTGCCGAAGAAATTATCAAATTGACTGGAACCAGCCAAAAGGTGATTTACAAAGACCTTCCGGTAGACGACCCGAAACAGCGTCAGCCGGATATCACCAAAGCAAGACAGCTCCTGGGCTGGGAACCGAAAATTGACCGCGCAGAAGGGTTGAAACGGACGTATGCGTATTTTAAAAGTTTAACCAAAGAGGAATTGTACCAATCGGATCACATTGATTTTGAGAAGTACATCGTACGATAATTAACTAATTGAAAATGGATAATTGAGAAGTGAAAAGCAGCTGAATCGAATCGAAGCCCTTTTCAAAATCTTTTCAATTTTCCATTCTTACTTTTCAATTTAAAAGATGAATTATTTTGCCCACGAAACAGCAGTTGTAGATCCCGGATGCACCATCGGTGAAGGAACTAAGATTTGGCATTTTTCGCACATTATGCCCAATTGTGTCATCGGTGAAAAATGCAATATCGGGCAAAACGTGGTGGTTTCTCCCGAAGTGATCCTGGGAAACAATGTCAAGATTCAGAACAATGTTTCGATCTATACCGGTGTGATCTGCGAAGACGATGTCTTTTTGGGTCCGTCTATGGTTTTCACCAACGTAATGAACCCGCGTTCGGCAGTGAACAGAAGAGATCAGTATTCCAGAACGGTAGTTAGAAAAGGGGCTTCGATAGGGGCAAATGCAACCATTGTTTGCGGGAATGACATCGGAGAATATGCTTTCATTGGTGCAGGATCCGTTGTAACGAAAGAAGTTCCGGCTTATGCATTGGTAGTAGGAAATCCGGCACGCCAAATCGGCTGGATGAGTGAATTTGGCCATCGATTGGTTTTTGATGAACAAGGAATTGCATCTTGTCCGGAGAGTGGTCAGAATTACTTGCTGAAAAACGGCGTGGTGGAGAAAAAATAAAAGGTGCCCATTGGAGAAATGAGCACCCTTCGGAATTCAATGGAGAGAAAGATTACTGTTTAATAATTCGGGTAATGGATGTGTTTTTACCGTCGTTAAATTGCAATAGGTACTGACCTTCAGTTAGTCCTTCAATTGAGATGTCACCTTCATTGACTGCTCCGGACTGTACCTCTTGTCCCAAATTATTCAGTAAAGTGTAATTTCCGCTGCTTACTCCATTGATAGTTAATTTGTCAGTTGCCGGATTCGGATATACTTCCAACAAGCTGGTTTCGTTATCATTTATTCCCAGGAATGATTCTAAAAGCACTTTATCAATCACATGTACCACACCATTATCAGCTTCTACGTCTGCAGTGGTAACTGTAGCATCATTGATCTTAACACCGTTACTCAGGTTTACAATGATGTTGGCACCATTCACCGTTGCTACCGGACCATTTGTCAAATCTGCCGCATTTACATTACCCAACACCACATGGTAGGTAAGGATATCGGCCAGGTTCGGCAAGTTCAAAATTCCGTTCAAGTCTGTACTTAAAGCTGTTGCCAGGTTATCAAACGCCGTGTTTGTTGGAGCAAATACCGTGTATTCCTGGAAAGGATCTGAAAGCGTTGGAACTAATTCTGCTTTTACAACCGCCGCAGTCAACGTGCTAAATCCGTTATCTATGGCAACATCAACTACCGTATTCACCGGAAGAACCACGCGGTTGATGACATGCACCACCCCGTTATCCGCCTGAACATCAGCTGCTACCACGCTTGCATGGTTTACAAATACAGCGTTCGTAGAAGTTTTCGTTAGTTTCAGGGAGTTTGTAGTGCTCAATGGATTTACCACAGCACCATTCGTTACAGCTGCTGCAAGAACTTCAGTTCCCAATACGTGGTATTTCAATACATCGTCTAAGTTCGGAAGTGCCAGTAGTCCTGCAATGTTTGTGTTCAAAGAAGAAGCAAGACTGTCAAAAGCGGCATTGTTCGGAGCAAAGACCGTGTATTGAGCAAACGGATCCGAAAGCACCGGAATTAATTCTTCCTGGATAACTGCTGCTGCCAAGGTGGTAAATCCATTATCCAGTGCCACATCAATAACCGTTTCACGACTTAAAAGTACCGCATTGATAGAGTGAACCACTCCGTTATCTGCGGACAAATCAGCTGTCGTTACCATGGCTTGATTGGCATAAACACTATTTGTGGATGTTTTGGTCAGCTTCAATGTGTTACCGGTAAATAATGGGGTAACAATAGCTCCATTCGTAACACCAGCAGCATTTACAGTTGTACCAAGCACATGGTAAAGCAAAATGTCTGACAAGTTTGGTAAAGCAAGTAAATCAGGAACAGTGACTCCCAATTGAGTTGCCAAAGCATTAAAAGCATTGTCGTCCGGAGCAAATACAGTGAAAGTTCCTGCCGGATTTTGAAGATCATCATCCAGGTCTGCTGCTATTAATGCGGCCTCGAGACTTGTGTGATTGGGACTTGGAGCGATCACATCATCAAACACATTGGTTTGAGCAGTTGATGAGAGGGAGAGTAAACCAAGAAAAGCAGTTCCTGCTAATCTTCTGACGAGTTGAGAGGATTGTTTTTTCATTTTGTTTAATGTTTTTAGAAATTAGTTGAACAATATGACCGAAATTTACTGTCTAAAAGTTAAGAATACGATAGTCGTTAACTTAATTTAACAACGTAAAAAGCAGTTTAAAAACTTTCAAATTATTGATATACAGTAGTTTAAATGACAATAGATATTCTATCGGATTAATAGATTTTAACAATTCTGGACAACATGAAAAACGGCCCGATAATAGCCGATTGGTATGCAGGTAATTATTCCGAAAAAGGGCGGAAGATGGTTTCCGCCGGGTGAAGGTGGTTTGATTTTACTTCTTATTTGAGTAAAAATCCCAATACAGCTTCATGTGTTACCCTTCTGGAAGATAGGAAAGGATTGTTTCGCGTGGAAATAACCGCCGTATAACCTAAACGAAACCGGTTTTTGATGTCATAACCGATCATGGGGGATACCAGGATGTTAGAACCTCCGAAATAACTTTGTACTCCGGTACCAAACCATAAATTCTCCTTCCAGGCAGCCACAACCTGCAGATTTGCAAAAATGTTAATCTTGTCTGATACAACCTGCACACGAGGTGTCAGGCTCCAAT
>CAMLDR010000223.1 GCA_946478775.1 uncultured Flavobacteriales bacterium | reverse complement strand
TGTTCTCTTCCGATCTATAACATGGCTTATTTGCCTTCGCTTTCGTTTGTTGCGGGATACAGTTATATCTATAATATGCAGCCGAAAGATGATGTGCGCCAGGGAATTCCTGCTGCATTTTTAGGAATTCGGTTGGATTGGACTTTGTTTGACGGTTTGGAAAAATACTACAAACAAAAAGTTACCAAGATTTCGCATATGAAATTGGAAAACCAGGAAGAATTGTTAACTCAGCAGCTTCATATGCAGACTGAAAATGCAAAACGTCAAATAGAGATTCAGGTCAATTCCCTGGGAATTGCCCAGGAACAGCTGAAACTTTCTCAAAGTGTTTACAGACAAACCGAACTTCAGTATAACGAAGGAACGGTTGATTCAAATGACCTCGTGAAAGCAAGTACGGATTTGCAGCAGGCACAAACAAACCTGGTTTTGGCATATGTTCAATTGCGTCAGGCTGAATTAGAGTATTTAAAAAACATTGGAAGCGTTAAATAAGAAAAAGCACTGCGTTGGCAGATCCAATAACATAAAAAAAAAGAAATGAAAAGAGTTATCATTATAGTTGTAGTAGCAGTGGTCTTGGTAGGACTAGTTGTGTTTAAGCTAAAGACGAACCAAAAAGAGGTTCAGGCGAAGATTTTTATAAATGATGTCAATGCCGCGGTTTTGGTAAAGACCGGCTACCCGCAGGAACATTCATTTGAAAGTTCACTTTCTTTTTTAGGAACATTTGAACCGGCTCGTCAGAATGTAATCGGATCGGATGCGAACGGAAAACTGGTAAGTATCCGCTTCGAGGAAGGTGACCAGGTAAGACAAGGTCAGCTGCTTGCAAAAGTGGACGATGATATGCTGCAATTGCAGCTTGAAAATGCAGAAGTTGGTTTGGAAGGTCAGAAAAATGACGACAGACGTTATTCCAACCTGGAGAAAGAAAATGCTGTTTCGGGAGTTCAGGTCGAGAAAACACGATTAGGAGTTAAGTCGGGTGAATTGCAAAAGAAACAAATCCAGAAACAGATCAAAAGCACTTCCATTACTGCGCCTTATTCAGGAGTTGTAACGAAGAAAATGATCGACCTGGGATCTTTCGTCGGACAGGGAACACCTTTGTTTGAATTAACGGATATTGCCAGCTTAAAATTGACTGTAAATGTTCCTGAGAGAGACGTTTTGAAATTCAGATTGGGACAAGCGGTTTCTGTTCGTGCGGATATTTACGGAGACAGGGAATTTGCAGGAAAGATCACCAATATTTCGGTAGTTGCAGACAGGGCTCACAATTTCAAAGTTCAGATCACGGTTCCAAACCCGAAAAGAGAATTGATGGCAGGAATGTACGGTTCTGTTCGTTTGAAGAACAACGCAAGTGTAACGAGACTTGCAGTTCCGCGTGTGGCTTTGGTTGGATCTTCCAAAAATCCGCAGGTATATGTTGTTCGCAATAAAGTTGCCCATTTAACGACATTCAATGCAGGAACTGCTGATGGTGATTACATTGAGGTAATCAGCGGAATTAAAAAAGGAGATGAGATCGTTGTAAAGGGTCAGGTAAATCTTCAGGACAAGACAAATGTTAAAACCAACTAAAATAAACTAAGGTCATGACATTAACGGAATTATCCATTAAGAGACCGTCCTTCATTATTGTAATCTTTACAATTCTGATAGGTGGAGGTCTGCTAAGTTATAATCAATTGAGCTATGAGCTATTGCCGGATTTCTCTCCGCCAATCCTCACTATTACAACTTTGTATCCCGGTGCTTCTCCCGCTACGGTAGAAACGCAGGTTGCAAAACCCCTGGAAGACGCCTTGAGTGGTTTGGAGAATATTTCAGAGGTAACTACTTTCTCCATGGACAATGCATCGGTGGTTATGCTGGAATTTAAAGCTTCAGCAGACATTGATATGGCGCTGGAAGATGCCCAAAGGAAAGTCAACAATGTTTTAAATGATTTACCGGAAGGCGCCAAAGCTCCTACCATTGCTAAAATTGAACCGAATGCATCCCCTGTTCTCCAGGTGAGTGCGATCGCCACTAAAATGGATGATCGTGATTTTATGGAGTTGATGGACAAGGAATTACTTCCTCAGATCAAACAAACGAAAGGTGTTGCAGAGGTTCAGGTTATTGGTGGCGAAAAAAGAGCCTTCAGAGTAGATGTAGACAAAGACCGATTGAAAATGTATGGCTTGTCTTTGGGACAGGTGAATCAGATCGTGGCAGCTGCAAACGTGGAGTTCCCTACAGGCAAATTGAAAAATGAGTCGGAGCAGATGACTGTTCGTTTGGCTGGAAAATTCCAGACCGTAGACGATTTGAAAAACCTGATCATTTATACGGACGGAACTTCTTCGGTGCGTTTGGGTGATGTAGCTGATGTAACAGACGGATCGGAAGATGTGGTAACTGTGAGCCGTTTTAACGGCTTGAATGGTATCGGTCTTCGTGTTAAAAAGCAAAGTGATGCGAATGCTGTGGATATGGCAAACCTTACAAAGCTAAAGTTCAAAGAAATTGAAGAGAAATACAAAGAAGAAGGCGTTAAGTTTACGGTAGCTACGGATACTTCCATCCCTACGATTGAATCGGTGGATGCGGTATTACATGATTTGGAGCTGGCAGTACTTTTGGTAGCTGCGGTAATGATGTTGTTCCTGCACAGCTTTAGAAATGCTTTGATCGTATTGATTGCCATTCCTGCATCCCTGATCTCTACTTTCATTGCGATGTATATGCTGGGTTACACCCTGAACCTGATGACCTTATTGGCGATGTCTTTGGTAATCGGTATTCTCGTGGATGACTCCATCGTGGTACTGGAAAATATTTACCGACACCTCCAAATGGGGAAAGGGCGCAGAAAAGCTGCCCTGGACGGACGGAATGAGATTGGGTTTACCGCATTGGCAATTACTTTGGTGGATGTCGTGGTATTCTCCCCGGTGGTCTTTATCGAAGGAACCATTTCAGATATTTTGCGCCAGTTTTCGGTCGTAGTGGTTGTATCCACATTGATGTCGTTATTGGTGTGTTTTACACTAACTCCCTGGTTGGCTTCCCGCTTAGCGAAAGAAGTGAAACTGAACCCGAAAAACCCATTCCAGCGCTTCCTTATTTGGTTTGAGAAGATTATTCATTCCTTTACAGAAGGATATGTGAAGCTGGTTGGTTGGTCTTTGAGACATAAAATCATTATGGGACTTGGAGTACTTGCGATCTTCTTTGCAAGTATGGCAACCATGGGACTTGGAATTGTAGGACAGGAATTTGTTGCCCAGGGAGACCAGGGAAAATTCATGATCAAACTGAAATACGATAAGAGTACTACTTTCGAAGAGAACAACACCACCACTTTGGAAATCGAACAAATGATCCTTGCTCAGAAGGATGTGGTTGATATCGTTTTTGCGAATGTCGGCGGACCTTCTTCCGGAATGGGAGCAGCTTCTTTCGGTCAGGAAAACAGATCAGAGATCACGGTGAAAATGAAGAAGGATATGCAGAAAAAATATCCGACTTTGAATTACATGAGTGAAATCCGTAAGAAAATCCAGGATAAATATCCGGGTGTGGAGGTGAAAGCCCTGAATATGGGAATGGTTGATTCGGAAGAAGCACCGATTGAGATTTTCCTTTCCTCAGATGATTCGGACCTGTTGATGAAAGAGGCGAGAAGATTAAAAACACACATTTTGAGTATTCCGGGTGCAAAAGATCCGAGTATTTCTACCGATGAATTTTCTCCGGAAGTTCGTATCGATTTGGATCGCGAGAAAATGGGACAGCTAGGCTTACCGATTGCAAGTGTCGGAATGCAGCTTCAGAATGGTTTGACCGGAAATGACGATGCCCGCTTTGATGTCAAAGGAGAAGAGTACGATATCCGCATCATGCTGGATAAGTATGACAGAAGCAACGTGGACAATATCAAAGAAATGGCCTTTGTTACCAACGACGGAAAACAGGTTCGTTTGGGTGAATTCGCAGATGTCTCCATTGAGAACGGATATGGTCAGCTGGAACGAAAAAACCGTATTTCGAATACCACTTTGAGATCTTACGTTCTGGGAACTGCTGCCGGAACGGTTGCAGATTCGATTACGAAGTATTTGAAAAAAGCTCCGCTTGATAAAAACGTTCGCATGCTTTGGGGAGGTGAAGTAAAACGCCAGAAAGAATCCATGGGCGCTTTGGGTATGGCAATGGGAATCGGTTTGATCCTCGTTTACCTGATCATGGTTGCACTTTATGACAACTTTGTTTACCCGTTCGTGGTTATCTTCTCGATTTTTGTTTCCCTGGTCGGCGCAATATTAGCCCTGAATCTTTCTTCTTCGAACATGGGAATCTTTACCATGCTCGGAATGTTGATGCTCTTAGGGTTGGTTGCCAAGAATGCCATCCTGATCGTGGATTTTGCCAACCACCTGAAAGCGGAAGGACGATCTACATACAATGCGCTTTTAGAATCGGTTCGCGAACGTATGCGTCCGATCTTAATGACAACCATTGCCATGGTAGTGGGGATGATTCCAATTGCAACCGCAACGGGTTCAGGAGCAGAATGGAAAAACGGATTAGCATGGATTTTGATTGGCGGCTTGACAAGTTCAATGTTCTTGACTATTATTGTAGTACCGATGATGTATTACATTGTTGATAGACTGCAAGCAAAATTCACAAAAAAGAAAATAAACCTCGAAGGAGAAGACGATGCTACCGTTCACGGAGTGATCTAATATTAACTAGCACAAATGAATGGGAATCCGGCAGACTATCACTGCCGGATTTTTTTTGCCCTGAATTTCCCATTCAAAAATTGCGGAATTAGTTGTAATTTCGATTTGAAGTCTGTTTTTAAATGAGTCAATTATCTGCTTTTCTGTGTTTTTTTATCGTCTTTGGCGGTTTGGTAAGTTTTTCCCAGGAAGAAGGAACTTTTTCTCCAATCGATATCTCATTTGATGTCAATAAACTGAACGCGTTGGATTACGGAACGGATTCCCTGGACGGAGAGCAACTCCTTTTTCAGTTTTTTCCTGCACCTATGAAGGAAGACGACCCGGAGTTATCTGATTGGAAAACCGCTGCTTTTTGGAGTTGTTCTTCCTGCACTAGAAGGGAAATGATCGTTTTTGAAGATGTGGAAGAATCCGAAAGAGAAACTTTGCCCTTTGACGCCAATTATACTTCCTGCAGCAATATTCTGTACTATCAATCCGAAAAAGGAACTTTGCGCGCAATTGTGAGTTTTTCGACTTCCCAAATGAATGACGGAACCGGTCGGTTTACACGCGGTTTGCTTAGCCTGGCCAATTTTGAGAAACAGAACGGAACATGGAAATTGCTCAATTTTCAACCTTTTGTCAATTTTCAGGGATCATTTACACAGGCTTCTCCGGTGGATGAGGTAATGATCAATAAAAACGGAAAGACTTACTTTTTGATTCACGGCGGGGAAGCGAATGGTGTTTCGCCGGAAGATTATTGGCCGATTTATCAGGGATTGTATGTGATTGATGGAGAATCTTTGTTTCAGATGCTCCATATTTCAGCCGCAAGCTGTAAAGAAAACAACGATCCGATTGGGAGCGTTTGGGAGACGAAGATCACAGATATCGGTGAAAGTCTCCTTGGGCTTACTATAACTGCTGAAACAAGTGGTTTGATCGTCAAAGAATACAGTTGGGGATTACCGGAAGGACTTCTATATGTTCCGCAGTCAGATTTTGAATCGCTTCCTGCCAGGTTCAATTTTACGACAACACAAAAATTTAGAAGCACCACTTCCGGATCAACAGCTGAAAAACCTCTTGTGACGATTCAATATACCGATTCGAAAGGAACAATCACCGAAGAGGTCATAAGTACTCAAAATAGACGCGTCAAATGAAAGGAATTACCAGTTTACTCTTCCTGCTTTTTGCAGCCATTTCTTTAAATGCCCAGGACAAAAAAGTCTATATTGATCAATTTCGAATCCAGGACCAGGTTATTCACGGAACGATCGATGAAAAATACCCGATCACCTTGTACCTTAAATTTGAGGATTATTTTGAGGATGGTACAAGCCATACGGTTTCCGGTTGGTATTATTACGACCATGTCAAAAAGAAAATTCCGTTGATCGGTGTTTGTACGGACCGTTTCGTGCTTTATCAATTTGCTGATCAGAAGCGTGCAGACAGCATCAAAAATTTCAATTCCCCGGTTACCAGCATGTGGGAAGTCATGGATGATCAGATCGGAAGAGCACACGTCTGAACTCCAGTCACACCAGCTTATCTC
>CAMLDR010000222.1 GCA_946478775.1 uncultured Flavobacteriales bacterium | reverse complement strand
CGTGTTGCTTCCTGGAGCATCATGAGTTACAATGTGCGTTTGTTTGATGTTTACAATTCATCTATAGAAAACAGGAATAAATCGCGTGACAGCATTGTTAGTTACGTCCAACGTATAAATCCGGATGTTGTTTGTTTCCAGGAATTCTTCCACCAGGACAAACCTTCTGCTTTTTCAACAAGAGATACGCTGATTGCTTTGATGGATTACAACTATTACCACGAACGCTATTCTCATCGGATCCGGAACCGGCAGAACTTTGGAATCTGCATGCTTTCAAAGTACCCGATTATTGCCAAAGGTGACGTGATGTTTGAGAATTTTAAGACAACAGATAATTACTGTATTTATGCCGATATCGTGAAGGGTAAGGATACGATCCGTTTTTACGACATTCATTTGCAGTCTATCAAATTACAGCAGGAAGATTACGAACTGTTTGGCGAGAAGAATAAGCAGGCAGGAGGAAAAAAATCAACTATACGATTGTTAATAGACAAATTGCGGATTGCATACCCTGCTCGTGCTGAACAGGCTGAACGCGTGGTGGAACACATGAAAACCTCTCCTTATCCGGTGGTGGTTTGCGGAGATTTCAATGATACACCAATGTCTTATGTTTACAATCAGTTTAATACGGATTTGGTAGACTCTTACCGCGAAACAACAACAGGTATTGGTGTAACATACGTGGGGCGGGTACCCGCGGGAAGAATTGATTATATTTTCCATTCCGGCGATTTGGCTGCTTATGGCTTTGGGATTCAATCGGTGGCGTTTTCAGATCACCGGGCTGTTCATTGCAAAATCTACAAAAAGTCACTTTAAAAATTAGTTTAATTGAATTATTCGATTATATTTAGATCATGAAGCGATCCACAATTATTCTTTTTTCATTTTTCGTATCACTACTTTTTGCCTCCTGTTCAACAGACAACCAGGAGACTGAAAAAATGCCATCTCAAAAAGAACTTTCTATCTCTGGCAGATGGGTTTTAATCAAGTCGGAAGATTCAGGTTCCCGGAAAACGAATCATCAGAATCAGCCATCTGATGTGATCTTGAATATTCGAAAAAACGGGTTCTTTATTGTTTACGATACGTTTGTTGATCCAAAATGGCGTAAGAAGGGCCTTCCACTGATCCAGGAGAGAACATCCGGGCAATGGAAACTGGAAGATTCAATTCTGACTATGATCCACCAGGATAAAGACACTTCGTATAGTGAAGACTTCAAAGTTGTTCGCTGCGACGGAACTGAATTGGTTACCGAGCGGGCCAATAAGAAAACGACGGTCTATAGAACCTACGGAAAAAAATAGAAAACCAGGTAATAATTAGTAAGGGCAGAATCCGCCGCGTGCGGACTGCCCTTATTTGTTTTATAGAATTTGTCTGATAAAAACCCATACAGCGCCAGTCACTTAAGACTGAAAACTCTGAACGCTTCAGAAAGCACGATTTGGTTCGCTGTTTTTCTTTGTAATCTGCCGTCCGTCAACCGACGGAACCTGAAAGGTTGCAGCCCGCCATTAAAAAACTAAGACTCCCCGTTCGTTGTAAAAATGTTAAACGTCAACAATTCTCACTGTATGGGTTTAGTTCGAATAAATCGAACCGTTATTTACACTCCGTCAGCTGACGGACGAATAACATTCTAAAAGTACAAAATCTGCTCTCAGTTATCAAGGATTCCACTTAGTTTCTACGAATTTTAACAAGGTTCCTTTCGACTCCGCTAAATCACCCTGAGTGATTTTGTTAAAATAACCTTACTTTTGATTCAAAATTGTTAAAATGGAAAAGATCGGGATTATTGGATGCGGGAACCTGGGATTGTCGTTGTTGAAAGGATTGCGCAAGCAGTATCCCGATGCTCAATTATTCGGTACCAGAAGAAACACCTCTGAACTAACTCCGTTCGCTGATGATAAAACACGGTTCACTTCCGACAACAGGGAAGTAATCGCACAATGCGACTACCTGATTGTTGCATTGAAACCTTTTACCATTTTGTCTTTTTTGGAGGAGTATAAAGAGTTATTCGATCCGAAAAGACACACCATTATCAGTGTGGCCACAGGAGTTTTATTGAGTGAGATCAAAGAAGCTTTAAAGGTAGATGAAGTTTCCGTTTATAGAGCAATGCCCAATACAGCTGCCGATGTACAGGAAAGTATGACCGCATTGAGCGGTTTGACAGATCCTTTAAACCGAAAGAATGAAGTGAGCGGGTTATTCCGGGCAATCGGCGATGTTGTTTGGATCGACGAACAATTAATGGAATCAGCAACCATTCTTGGAGCTTGTGGAATTGCTTATGTTTTGCGTTTTATTCGTGCAATGATCCAGGGAGGAATTGAAGTTGGTTTTGACGCCAAAACTGCCAGCAAAATAGTGAGTCAAACTGTAAAAGGCGCCGCACAGCTTTTAATTCAGAACGGTTTACATCCGGAAGAAGAGATCGATAAAGTGACTACCCCGAAAGGCTGTACGATAGTGGGATTAAATGAAATGGAACACAGCGGGTTCAGTTCGGCCCTGATCAAAGGAATTGTTACAAGCTACCAGAAAATTGAGCGATAAGATCTTCTTTGGTGTCGCTTTTGTGTAAATGAACCGCAAAGAAAATAAGAGCGCAAAGTGGTTTTATTCCGATTTATCCGCCGGGGCGAACGATGAAATTCTTTTATCTTTTTTACTCAGATTAAGCTGATTTTAATGAGAGCACAAAAAGTGAAAATCTCTGTGCCCTTCTTCTCTTTGCAGTTAAAATAAAAAGTCCAAACGACACCTGTCAGAACTCATTCTCATTCTGTTTCTGTACCTTTGCGCTCATGAATACTCCACAACCCAATTTCTCTCTTGAAAAGCTAGGCATTACATCGTTAAACGAAATGCAGCAGCAAATGCTCGAATCTGCCAAATCCAACCAGGAGATCATTTTACACGCACCAACCGGTTCAGGTAAAACAGTAGCGTTCCTGTTAACAGCATTGGGGAAACTGGACAAAGAACAAACGTCTGTTCAGTTATTGATCATATCACCCACACGCGAATTGTCGATCCAAATTGAGGATGTATTCAAAAAACTAAGCACCGGATTCAAAGTAAACACTTGTTATGGCGGACATTCCATGCGTGTGGAAGAGAATAATCTCTCTGTCCCTCCTGCGGTTTTGATTGGAACACCGGGGCGTTTGGCAGACCATGTGCGAAGAAAGAATATAGACCTTTCTGAAGTTCATACCATGGTATTGGACGAATTTGATAAGTCCCTGGAAATGGGTTTTGAATCTGACATGACCGAAATTATCACGGAATTGAGCGCGCTTCGGAATAAGTACCTTGTTTCGGCTACCAAACTGGAGAAAATTCCGGCTTTTACACAAATGCGTAATCCTGAAACAATTGATTTCCTGGCAGAAAAAAGTCATCAGATCAATTACTTCGGAGTGCAGATGGGAGATTCCGATAAGCTGGGACTATTGCTGGACCTGCTATGCAATCTTCCGGAAGGAAAAACCATCATCTTTTGCAATCACAGAGAACCTGTCTTAGAGATCACTGATTTCCTGCGGGAAAATGGTGTGGTGGCAGTTGCTTATCACGGCGGAATGGAACAGGATGACCGCGAACGTGCCCTGATCCGTTTCCGAAATGGAAGTGCCAATTTTTTGGTATCGACCGATTTGGCTGCCCGGGGACTGGATATTCCGGCTGTAGAACATGTGATCCATTATCAGTTGTCTTTAAAAGAGCCCGAATTCATTCACCGAAGCGGCAGAACAGGCCGTCAGGATGCAGACGGGGCAGTTTTCATATTTTTAGACTCCAAGAAAAATACTCCTGATTTCGTTCCCGAATACCACGATTACGAAGTTGTTCCGAATGAACCGCTTCCGGAGGCCCCGAAATGGAAAACCATTTACATCAGCGCCGGAAAAAAAGACAAGGTGAATAAAATTGATATTGTGGGATTCCTGCATAAAATGGGCGGATTAAAACAAGACGAGATCGGATTGATCACCGTAATGGATTATAGCTCCTTTGCAGCAATCAGCAGTGATGTTGCGGAAGACGTTGTCCCTGAACTGAGAGATCAAAAGATCAAAGGCAAGAAACAGAAAATCGGCTTCGCGCGATAATTACAAATGTCGAATTACGAATTGTCAAATAGTTACAATCACTGATTAAATTACCAGAACTCGAATCACTGATTTGATTTCCTGAATTAGTAATTTGGCATTCGTAATTAGGAATTGATTTCTGGAAATCGTTTCATCGTCTCCATAATCATCTCCGGTGTCGGATTCGCTAATTTGCGTTTTTGCGTATCGATCCACGCTCCGTCGATGGTAATCGTAGCGCACAACTCCCCTCTTTGATTGGTCAGTATATGCTGCATGGTCCAGCGGGATCCGTCTTCTGCAATTGATTTGATAGCCAAACTGATTGTTACTTCATCGTGCATGTGGATTTCTTTCCTGAAAACACATTCTTCCCGGAACAAAATCGGACCAAAATGATTATCCTGCATCACTTTTAATGAAAGCCCGAGGTTATTCAATACTTCTACACGCTGTTGAGCTCCCCAATCGTAATATGCGCTGTGTCTGACATGATAATTTGGATCCAGGTCCGACCAGCGAATAGATACCACTTTGCTAAACGATTCCATACTGCACTTTTTTGACAAAGATATGTATTTTTTTATGCGCGCAGAGTATTCTACAGTTTCCAACACTTCATTCTTAATGAATAATACCTCCGTCTCTTGCTTCCTGTGATTAATGAATTAATTTTGTTCCTCATCAAAATGAAGGAACGTTTTTGACGTTAGTCATACAGAATAAATTGCTCGAATGAAAAAAGTCTTAGGGATTTCTGCTTTCTATCATGATTCGGCTGCTGCCTTGGTTATCGGGGGCCGGATTATAGCCGCGGCACAGGAAGAACGATTTACCCGTGATAAACACACTCCAGATTTCCCGGTTGAAGCAGTGAAATACTGCCTGGAAGAAGCCGGATTGGATATTGATGATCTGGATGCCATTGTTTTTTACGACAAACCCCTTCTCAAATTTGAACGCCTGCTTCAGACCTATTACTCCTTCTCTCCGAAAGGACTGCTTTCCTTCCTGAAAGCAATCCCGGTTTGGATCAATGAAAAAATGTTCCTGAAGAAGATGATTCATGACGGACTGAAAGAAGTGGGAACATACGATAAGAAAAATGTAAAATTATTGTTTCCCGAACATCACCTGTCACATGCGGCAAGCGCCTTCTACCCTTCTGCATTTCCGGAATCAGCTATTCTGACGATTGATGGGGTTGGCGAATGGTGCACGGCTTCCATTGGTTTGGGGAACCGGGAAAAAATTGAATTATTGCGCGAAATGGAATTCCCGCATTCGGTGGGATTGCTCTATAGTGCATTTACTTATTACTTAGGGTTTACGGTTAATTCCGGTGAATACAAACTCATGGGGCTTGCTCCTTACGGAAACGAACATGCTGATCAAACAAAAGAATTTATAGCTAAAATAAAATCAGAACTAGTTGATATAAAGGAAGATGGGTCTATTTGGTTAAATCAAAAGTACTTCAACTATGCCACCGGACTTCGCATGGTTCATGACAACAAATGGAAGGAATTGTTTGGTGTGGCACGACGGGCGGAAGAAACCGAATTGGAACAGATTCATTGTAATCTGGCGATCGCAATCCAAAAAGTGACGGAAGAAATTGTGATCTTAATGGCGAAAGAAGCCAAAAGACTTACCAACTCCGATTACTTGTGTATGGCAGGCGGTGTGGCACTGAACTGTGTTGCAAACGGAAAATTACTGGAAGAAAACATTTTCAAAGAGATTTACATCCAGGCTGCTTCCGGTGATGCCGGCGGAGCTTTGGGTGCTGCATTGGCAGTTTCTCATATGTATTTCGAAGAAGAGTGCGTCATCGATTATCGGTACGATCAAATGAACGGCACTTATTTGGGCCCGGATTATTCGGAAAAGGAAATTCAATCCATGAATAAGCGTACCCATGCGGTTTATAAGAAATACGACGATTTCAATGAATTGGCTGCATTTGCTGCTTCTAAACTGGCGGATGGAAATGTGGTGGGCTGGTTCCAGGGAAGAATGGAATTTGGTCCGCGCGCTTTAGGAAACAGAAGCATCCTGGGAGATGCACGAAATCCGGAAATGCAGAAAAAGCTGAATCTGAAAATCAAATACCGGGAAGGGTTCAGGCCTTTTGCTCCTTCTGTTTTGGCTGAAGATGCACGCGAA
>CAMLDR010000221.1 GCA_946478775.1 uncultured Flavobacteriales bacterium | reverse complement strand
CAACTTCTACCGTAAATCGGTCGCCTAGCATGTAATCCTGGAAATCTTTTACCAAAACCCAGTAAATGGTAGAGATACCGTATAAGAATGGTAAATAAATATGCTGAAATCGATGGGCTTTGTACCTTTTTTGAGTGTCGCTCATACGCAGGAACGGAGTTTTGGAAATATCATCGTCAATTCCGTCAATGTTTGTATAAGTATGGTGTACCAGGTTGTGTTTCTGTCTCCACATAAAAGCATCGCTTCCAAGTGCATTCATGGACAAACCGAAGAAGTAGTTCACATTCTTATTGCTTGAAAAAGCATCGTGACAAGCATCGTGCATGATATTGAAACCAACCAACGCCTGTACAAATCCCAAAGATGCCGATAGCAAAAGCGCTAAATATCCCGGAATGGGAAGGAGCAAAAGGGAACAGTAAATTGCAATATAAGTGGTAATAATGACGGTTGTTTTCAGGTACAGCTTCCAGTTTCCTGATGTTTCCAGTTGATTTTCGTCAAAATAATTCTGAACTGATTTTCTCAGTGTGGAGAAGAACTCACCTTGCGGTTTAGAAAATTGAACTTTTTTCAAGGTTTCCGATTTTAATACAAAGCAAAGTTAAGAAATAAAAGTATTCATTTCGGAGAAAGGATTAGACGGACCAATGATTTACACCCGTTTACAGGCGATTTTCTGTTTTTTTAACCTGAATATTTATTTATCTTTGCTTTTCCCAAGGATGATTTCTCTCCTGCGACTGCAAATGAGGAAAGGATGATTGCTCTCCGCGATGAGTGATACTAGCTTAAAAAAAGAGGATTATGGTAACACAGGAAAAATTGTCATCAGAAGAATTGATGCAGTTGGAAGATCGTTACGGGGCGCACAATTATCATCCGCTTCCGGTCGTTCTTACCAAAGGAGAAGGAGTTTATGTTTGGGACGTTGAAGGAAAAAAATATTTTGATTTCCTGTCTGCTTATTCGGCGGTAAACCAGGGTCACTGCCACCCGAAAATTGTAAAAGCTTTAACAGATCAGGCGCAAACACTGACGCTTACATCCCGTGCTTTTTATAATGACACATTGGGGGTGTACGAGAAATTTGTAAGCGACTATTTTGGTTTCGATAAAGTACTTCCCATGAACACGGGAGCTGAAGCCGTGGAAACAGCAATTAAAATTGCGCGTAAATGGGGCTACGAAAAGAAAGGTGTTGCTGAAAACCAGGCGCAGATCATTGTATGTGAACAGAACTTCCACGGAAGAACAACTACCATTATTTCGTTCTCAAGTGATCCGGATGCAAATACGAATTTCGGACCTTTTACTCCGGGATTTATCCGTATTCCTTACAATGACCTGGATGCTTTGGCTGAGGCTGCCAAACAACCGAATGTAATCGGATTCTTGGTAGAACCAATCCAGGGAGAAGCAGGGGTGTATGTTCCGGATGAAGGGTATTTGGCAGGAGCGAAAGAATTGTGCTCCAAAAACAACATCCTGTTTATTGCCGATGAGGTTCAGACAGGAATTGCACGTACAGGAAAATTATTGGCGGTTGACCATGAAAATGTGAAACCGGATATCCTGATCCTTGGAAAAGCAATCTCCGGTGGTGTTTATCCTGTTTCTGCCGTTTTTGCCAATGACGATATCATGATGGTAATCAAGCCGGGACAACACGGGTCTACTTTCGGAGGAAATCCCTTGGCTGCTAAAGTGGCCATTGCTGCTTTGGAAGTGGTAACCGATGAAAATCTGGCGGAGAACTCAGAGCGTTTGGGAAAATTGTTCCGCGCGGAAATGAACCGCATCATTGAGAAAACGGACCTGATCGTAAAAGTTCGTGGAAAAGGATTACTGAATGCGATCATCGTAAATGATACGGAACAAAGCAAGACTGCATGGAATTTGTGTGTGGAATTGAAAAACAACGGCCTGCTGGCAAAACCAACACACGGCAATATTATTCGCTTTGCACCACCATTGGTGATGACCGAAGAACAATTGATGGAATGTATTGCCATTATCGAAAAGACCATCTTATCCTTCAAGAAGTAGTTTAAGATTTCAATCATAATGAACCCTGTTAGCCAAGGCTAATGGGGTTTTCTTTTTGAATCAAAAGATAAAGACTTACTTTAACGCCACAAACTAAATACGATGAAATTAATCCTGAAAACGATTTTGCTGATCTTACTGATATCAGGGACAGGCCGGACATATGCCCAAACTGTTCAGTTGGTGCCTGATTCATGCACGTTTTGTTTATTCCTGACCTCAACCGGGGGAACTGGCTGGTATCAAAGTGGGTATGGTATTTCTCCGAATGAAGACACGTTAGTGCTGGGAAATAATTATACCCCTGTCCATTCGGGTTTTGATTCCAGGCAGCCTTTTGCCATTCGTCAGGTAGGAAATAAATTGTTCGGAGTGGTTGCCGATTCAGTATCCGAATATCTTTTGATGGATTTTGATGCGGATATTACGGATACAATTCACGACTTGTATTCGGAAGGGTTTTTCTACGATGCTGTTGTGATAGGTAAAGATTCGATGTTGGTGAATAATGGGATTTACCATCACTTCATGGAGTTGAATGGAATTGGGGTTTATACCTCGTCAGGGTTTATTCCCGATAACTGGATTTTTGTCTGGAATGAACGGGGGTTGTGTGCATCCAATGGATGGGATGGCTGGGATTTGGGAGGTGTTTTATACAATATCCCGATCAATTTCTATTCTATTTCAGCAGTTTATGCCTTTCCTGAATTTTGCACAACCGATCCCGTTTACACCAATCCATCCAATGTTAGTTGTGCGGATTGTATTGCTCAAACCAATGGGATCGAAGAATTATCTCCAATTGAGATCAATCTTTTCCCGAATCCTGCAGCAGATGTGGTAACTGTTCAATCGAATGAGATCATTGAAAGGATTGTCATGTATACTGCCTGCGGATTAAAAGTAATGGAGCAACCGGTCGAGGGGAAAGAAATGATCGTGCGTGTTTCTGAGTTACCGGCAGGATTTTATTTCCTGAATGTAAATACAGGTAAAGGATTGGTTGTCTCCCAGTTGATTAAAATGTGAGAAACCGTTGAGTTAAAAGACAGATTTCAAATTTGATCAAGAAAAATCGGTTGAAAGTTCAAACATTTTAACAGTCTGACTATCTTCGGCAAAAAATACCTCTATGCTGTTAATTGTCATTATTTCTTTATCCGTTGCCATTCTTGTTCCGATTGTTGCAGTTATTGTGATCAAGAACGGATTGATTGCTAAAGAAAATCAAGTAGAAAATGCCTTCGCATCGGTTGATGTGATGCTGAAAAAACGCTTTGACCTGATTCCTCAGCTGACGTCTTGTGTAAGCGGATACATGACCCACGAAAAAGACCTGCTTGAAAAACTAACTGCTTTGAGGTCCGGTTCCAGAGATACGGAAGCTTTGGCTCAGGGAAATCACGAGTTACAAAACCAATTCAGTCAATTCTTGATCAAGGCAGAAGCATATCCGGATTTAAAAGCAAGCGACCAGTTCCTGATGCTTCAGCGAAGTATGAACGAGATGGAAGAGCAATTGGCTGCTTCAAGGAGAACCTATAATATGTCAATTGAGATCTTCAATAATGCCGTGCTCCAGTTTCCTTCGTCCGTGATTGCGAAACGAAACAATTTGAATAAGAAAGAATACCTGAAATTCAACGATTAAATCATGGATATCAATTTTGTACAGCTTCAGTCAGAACTAATCGCCGGAGATCTGGGAGTTTTGGAAGCCGAAAGAAAAGCCTATACTAAGAAGTTCTGGAAACGCTTCCTCATCTTCCTGGTCCTTTTTACAGGAGTTCCTCTTACCATTTACATCGTCAATCCGGATTCCATGTACGCAGCATTGATTGCTGGTGGAGTGATATTGATTACAGCTGCAATCTTCCTGGGAATCAGTTATAATCGTTTTTACAAACACTTCAAAGAGCAGTTTAAAGGGAAAGTGATTCCTGCTGTGGTGAAATTTGTAGATGAACGTTTGGATTATGAGCCGAACAGAGGTTTGATCAATGAATATTCCGAAAGCCGCATATTCACCAGAAGGTATGATCGCTATAAAGCAGAAGATACCATCTCAGGAAAGTTTGAAGCAACCGATTTTGCGTTCGGTGAAATTCATACCGAATACAAACAGGTTACCACCGATAGTAAAGGAAACCGGCAGGAAAGCTGGCATACGATTTTCAAAGGAATGTTGTTCGTGAGTGATTTTCACAAAAATTTCCACGGTGAGACCATGATCGATGTGGATACGATGGAACGTTATTTGGGGAAATTGGGACGTAAATTCCAGCAATGGAACCCAAGCAGACCAGGCGATTTGGTGAAACTGGAAAATCCGGAATTCGAAAAGAAATTTGCCGTTTACAGTACTGATGAACAGGAGTGTCGTTACATACTTACTCCGTCGATGATGGAAAGATTATTGGAAATGACGAAACGGATCCATTTCAAAGTTGCCATTTCATTTAGGAATAATCAGGTTTATATTGCCGTTTTTAATAACATGGACCTGTTCGAGCCTTCGGTTTTCGGGAGTTTACTGAAAGAAGAAGATTACCGCATTCTGATCAATGTGATGAAGCTGATGACGGGGATTATAGAGGATTTGAATCTCAACACAAGAATCTGGACGAAAGAATAAATTATAATATCGATTTAGTAAAGGGTTTTCCGACTTCCTCCTTTGGAGCGGGACTGAGGGGGAGGATATTTGTAATGTCTTTTCAATCCCAAATCAACCGCATTAACTATATTTGAACCCATAAAACAGAAGGATTTGGCAACAAAAATAAAATTTGGAACAGATGGTTGGAGAGCAATCATCGCAGACGAGTTTACAGTAGAGAATGTAGCACGAGTAGCATATGCAACGGCACAATGGCTTAAAAAGTCTGACTGGAATTCAAAAATCGCATTGGGTCACGACTGCCGTTTTGCAGGTGAATTGTTTGCTGAAACTGTTGCTAAAGTGCTTTTGCACGAAGGAATTGAAGTGTTGATGTCGAAAGGTTTTGTTTCTACACCTATGATTTCTTTGGCTGCAAATCAATTGGGGTGCGGATTAGGAGTCATCCTGACAGCAAGTCACAATCCACCGTCATACAACGGGTACAAATTGAAAGCGCATTATGGAGGTCCGTTAACACCTGAATTGGTGCAGGAAATTGAAGATATTATTCCGGATTCACTTCCGTTTGATTACGCATCGGTTGATTTGTCGGCATATAAGAAATCCGGGAAACTGGAAATTGTAGATTTTGAAACGCGTTATGTTCAGCATATTGAACAGAATTTTGACCTGGAAGCTATCCGTAAATCGGGATTAAACCTGGTTTATGATGCCATGTACGGAGCCGGACAAAATGTGATCAGACGCATCCTGCCGGATGTTCAGCTGCTTCATTGCGACTACAATCCGTCCTTTATGGGGCAGGCACCCGAGCCCATCCAAAAGAACTTACAGGAACTGGAACAATACATCAAAGCCAAGGGGAATATTCACTGTGCTTTGGCAACAGACGGGGATGCAGACCGGATTGGTTTGTATAACGGAAAAGGAGAATTTATTGATTCGCACCACATTATTTTGCTGCTGCTTCATTATTTGGTAACGAATAAAGGAATGACCGGGAAAGTGGTGACGGCATTCAGTACAACTCCAAGGGTAAAAAAACTTGCTGAACATTACGGCTTGGAATACCAGGTAGTGAAAATCGGATTCAAGTACATTGCCGGGATCATGGTGGATGAAGACGTATTGATTGGCGGAGAAGAATCCGGAGGAATTGCTGTAAAAGGACACATTCCGGAACGTGATGGAATCTGGATGGGATTGATTATCTGGGAATACATGGCGAAATCAGGAAAAACGCTGGATCAGCTGATTGATGAAGTGTATGCAATCGTTGGAGGATTTAAGTTTGAACGAAATGACCTGCATATTACGGAAGACATGAAACAGGCAATCGTTGCCAAATGTCAGAATAACGAGTTTAAAGCATTTGGAAAGTACACTGTTGATTCGGTTGGGACCATTGACGGATGGAAATTCTTCTTTGATGATAACCGCTGGATGATGATCCGTGCATCCGGAACAGAACCTGTTTTGAGGACCTATGCTGAAGCGCCTACGTTGGAAGAAGTAAGGGAAATCCTGAAGATAACCGAACAAACAATATGTAATTAAAAAAAACGTCAGCCTCAGCTGACGTTTTTTTATGTCTTTTAATGACGACCTTTCCCATGACCTTTTCCGTGTCCATTTCCATGACCGCGGCCACCGTGATGTCCGTGACCCGGAGGATGATGTCCGTGGTGATGCTT
>CAMLDR010000220.1 GCA_946478775.1 uncultured Flavobacteriales bacterium | reverse complement strand
CAAATCAACGTGAGACTGAAATGAGAAACTTAGGTAAATCATTTACAGAATTAGATAAAAACGTTTTCCCTTTATTGCGTCGTGCTGAAGTAAGCGTGGTTTACGATCTAACAGGATATTCTGATGAAGAATTGAAAGCTCTTTCTACTTCAGATCCGCAAAAATTGACTTTAGAGGAGTTGTTATTCACAGCTACTTTAACAGAAGATTTGAACGAGAAAGGTCGTTTGTACCGTGAGGCTGAGAAAAAAGACCCGTCTGATTACCGTGCAGCTAACAACGTTGGTGTTGTATTGTACAACCAGGGGAAAGTTGCTGAAGCTAAATCTCAGTTCGAAAAAGCAAACAGCTTGAAAGATAATGCTATCTCTAAAAACAACTTAGGTGCTGTTGCAGGAGTAAGCGGAGATCGCAAGAAAGCTTCTGACTTATTCGGTCAAGCTGGTGGAGCTGGTGATGAAGTAAACTACAACAAAGCAATTATCGCTATTCAAAACGGTAAATATGCAGATGCAGTTAGCGGATTCGGTGGAACAGCTTCTTTCAACAAAGCTCTTGCTCAATTGTTGAACGGTGATGCTGCTGCTGCAGTTAAAACTATCGATGATTCAAACGATAAAGAATCAGGTCAGGGATATTACCTGAAAGCAATTGCTGCTGCTCGTCAAAGTAAATTGACTGATGTTGTAAGCAACCTGAAAAATGCAATCGGTAAAGATGCTGCATGGAAAGCTAAAGCTGCTAAGGACCGTGAGTTCTTAAAGTATGCTGAAGACGCTTCTATGTCTTTCATCAAGTAAGAGAATATCAGCAACAGCTGACGATATAAAATTAGAACCCCGGCATCGCTTGCGATCGTCGGGGTTTGTGCTTTATAAAAATGTAGGAACGCGAAGCCTCGCGCCCCTGCATTTTTTTTCGTTATATTCAACCTTTAAAGTACATTCCATGAACTCAATCTTTCTTCGTGCAAAGCACTGGCAGTTATTTGTCCCCCACATAGTCATTCCATTCCTGACCATGATCATTTTCGGTATTATCGCCACCTTTACGATTACCGCCCTGGAATACAACAGGCCTTACAGACCCGAAGCTGCTTCCTGGCTTCTTTACTTTATCCCTGTCATTTTTATTCTTTGCGGATTCGTTCAATTTGCCTGGTTTTGGAGCATTTTCACCAAACTCAGCAAACTTGTTCCAAGTCATGTCCCCCTTCCATTAGGAAGAATGAAGTTCTTCTTCGTTATTCCGTTTCTTTATTTTTGCCTTCTCCCCTTTTACATCACATTCATCATCGATACGTTTGATCAACAAAGCGAAGAAAATCTGCCACTAATTGCCGGTTTAGGAATTCTTTTTTTCCTCCTTCACTTCTTCAGTATTTTCTGCATCCTTCACAGCATTTATTTTTCAGCAAAGATCATTCGCTCTGCTGAATTGCAAAGAAATGCACGCTTTTCCGATTTTGTGGGGTACTTTTTCCTGATCTGGATTTTTCCGGTGGGAATCTGGTTTATTCAGCCAAAGATCAATGAGTTGATTAGCAAGACAGATGACTCCTCTGATGAGGAGCTGGTAGATCGGTTGTAGGACCTTTCAACCCTAAATAAACTCAAAGTCCACCCTTCTGTTCAATTGCTTCCCTTCGTCCGATTTATTATCGCTGACGGGGTTCTTTTCGCCTTTAAAATCAATCACGATCCGGTCGCGTTTCAATCCGGCCTTTACGAAAAAGTCGATAATAGCCTGTGCCCTTCTTTCAGAAAGCTGCACATTGTATTCGTCAGATCCGTCGGCATCCGTATTTCCGGTTACGCGGACCCTCAAATCCGAATGGCTGTTAACGACATAAACGATGCGTTTTAAGAATGCATCGTATTCCGATCGAATCTCTGCCTTGTCGTAATCAAAATAGATCGGCTCAAAATGGAAGTTCTTTCTTTCAGAATCACGTATTTCCCTGGATTTCCTGCCCTTTTTAAGATCATCCAGGAAAATAGGTCTCCAGGACTGCAGCTCCACTGAGGTCTTCTCTTTTGCAACTGTTTCCGAAACCTTAAAACAAACTACTTTACCACTAATTCCCTTACATTCCAGGCTAAAGAACTTTCCCTGCAAATATCCGGTTGAATCCACATACGCCAATTCGAAATCCAATGCACACCATCGATTTCCGTAAACATCCTTTTTCTTAACGACGGTTGATTGTTTTGCTTTGATCACCCCATTTTTAGAGTCCATTTTAAGCACACGCACCACAAACCCGTCTTTTCCTGCCAGCTCTTCCCGGGTAACCGGCTCTTTTCCAAAATCGAAATAAATGATGGATGCCTGGTCTAATTTCTGGCCATCCCGGATCAATACCCCTTTCCAAACTCCAGTTACCTGAGCTTCAACAAAGAGAGATATAACCATTGAAAAAATGAAAAGTTGGTACTTCATGTTCACTTATTCGTTAATTTTAGAAAAAAGTTGCCTTTTACGTCTCTTTAAACTAATATTTTTTAATTATGAAAGCGGTATTATTTTCTCTATTTGTTTTGATCAGTGCTTTGGCGTCTGCTCAAACGATCTATGACTTCAAAGTAACCGATATTGACGGCAAAGAATACGACCTTGCATCCTTAAAAGGAAAAAAAGTCATGATCGTAAACACGGCCTCCAAATGCGGATTAACGCCGCAATATGAAGAATTGGAAAAGCTGTATCAAACGTATAAAGATCAGAATTTTGTGATCATCGGTTTTCCATCGAATGACTTCATGTCTCAGGAGCCGGGTTCCAATGAAGAAATCAAAGCATTTTGTCAAAAGAACTATGGCGTAAGCTTTCCTATGATGAGCAAAATCGAAGTAAAGGGAAAAGAAATGCATCCTTTGTACTTGTTCCTAACCGAGAAAAGTAAAAACGGTCATTCAGACAGTTCGGTGAAATGGAATTTCCAGAAATACCTGATTGATGAAAATGGAAAACTGGTGAAAGTAATTCCTCCGGGAACAAAACCTTTGTCGGAAGAAATTATCTCTTGGATAACGGCTAAATAGCCTATAAATACGGTGATTAAAAAGCCCTGGTTGGACCGGGGCTTTTTTTATGTTCAAATGTCAATATTTTGTTGATAAGTACTGGCCTTTCAGCGCATTTACCGCTAGTAAAAACGGCTTAAATTCCGTATATTTGTTGGGCATTGAAAAATGCGTTTTTTAAGCAATTTAATTTATGAGCGAAGAAAAAAAGAACGATGATTATTCTGCGGATAATATCCAGGTATTAGAAGGTTTAGAGGCTGTTCGTAAACGTCCTGCCATGTACATCGGTGATGTTGGAGTGAAAGGTCTTCACCACCTTGTTTACGAGGTAGTTGATAACTCTATCGATGAAGCCCTTGCCGGTCATTGCGATACGATCGGTGTCTGGATCAATGAAGACAATTCGATTACTGTTAAAGATAACGGACGCGGGATTCCAACAGGTATTACTAAGAAAGAAGGAAAATCGGCATTGGAGATCGTAATGACGGTTCTTCACGCAGGTGGTAAATTCGATAAAGACACGTATAAAGTTTCCGGAGGTCTGCACGGTGTGGGTGTTTCGTGTGTGAATGCATTATCAACACATTTACATGCTATTGTTCACCGTGACGGGAAGATCTTTGAACAGGAATACAACATTGGTAAACCGTTGTATGAAGTTCGTGAAGTGGGGAATTCTCCCGATCATGGTACGGAAGTTCGCTTCAAACCGGATTCAAGTATTTTTGATTACACAGAATATAACTACGATACTTTGTGCGCCCGTATGCGTGAGTTGGCTTTCCTGAACAAAGGAATTACAATCACCATCACGGATTTACGCGATGTTGACGATAACGGGAAACCCGTATCAGATATTTTTCATTCCGAAGGTGGATTACGTGAGTTTGCTCAATATTTGGACCGCAACCGCGAACCTTTGATTAAAGACGTTATTTATTTTGAAGGTGAACGCGAAGGTATTCCGGTGGAGGTTGCTTTAACTTACAACACATCTTACACTGAAAATATCCAGGCATATGTCAACAACATCAACACGCATGAAGGTGGGACACACCTTTCAGGTTTCCGCCGTGGTTTGACAAATACCCTGAAGAAATATGCTACTGACAGCGGTATGCTGGCGAAAGAAAAGATCGAGATCGACGGGGATGATTTCCGTGAAGGATTGACTGCTGTTGTTTCGGTAAAAGTGCAGGAGCCGCAGTTTGAAGGTCAGACAAAAACAAAATTAGGGAACAGAGAAGTTACAGCTCCCGTTTCACAAGGGGTTTCGGAAATGTTAACGATTTACCTGGAAGAACATCCGGCTGAGGCTAAGATCATTGTTGACAAAGTAATTCTTGCTGCAAGAGCTCGTCACGCTGCCAGAAAAGCGCGTGAGATGGTCCAAAGAAAGAATGTGATGTCCGGATCAGGATTACCGGGAAAACTGGCTGACTGTTCGGAAAAAGACCCTTCCTTGTGTGAAATCTACTTTGTCGAGGGAGACTCGGCGGGTGGAACTGCAAAACAAGGCCGCGACAGACATTTCCAGGCAATTATGCCGCTTCGTGGGAAGATTTTGAACGTGGAGAAAGCCATGCAGCACAAAATCTTTGAAAACGAAGAGATCAAGAATATGTATACTGCTTTAGGTGTACGGATTGGAACAGAAGAAGACTCAAAAGCATTGAACCTCGAAAAATTGCGTTATCACAAGATCATTATCATGTGTGATGCCGATGTGGATGGTTCGCACATTGAGACATTGATCTTAACTTTCTTCTTCCGTTACATGAAAGAATTGATCGAGAACGGATATATCTACATCGCAACTCCGCCGTTATACCAGGTGAAGAAAGGGACGAAAGCGGAATATGCCTGGAATGAAGATCAGCGTGACGTTCTGATTTCACAGTTGAAAGGAAATGGTGCAGATTCTTCTGTAAACGTTCAGCGATACAAAGGTTTGGGAGAGATGAATGCGGAGCAGTTATGGGACACGACCATGAATCCGGAACACCGTACTTTACGCCAGGTAACTATTGAAAATGCTGCTGAGTGTGATCAAATCTTCTCTATGCTGATGGGAGATGAAGTTCCACCAAGACGTGAATTCATTGAAAAGAATGCGAAATACGCGAAAATTGATATTTAAATTGATGAGCCCCGGCGATAAATGCCGGGGCTTTTTTTATATTTATAACCGAATCAATTTTAGTCAAACGAAATTCGTCACATGATTTACCGCATCCTGTTTTTGTTCATGCCATCCTTCCTCCTGCTGGGATGTTTTGATTATGACAAAGAAAATAAAGAACTCCGAGAAGCCTTTAAAACCAATCACTATAATTTTAAACTGGATAAAACCCTGAAATACGAAGGAATTTCATTTAAACTTCCGGACCATTTCAAGCAAAATTATTCTCACAATTACACCATCAAGAATTCTTCTTTAACCCGGACCAGTAATGCTTTTAATATTTACTTCTCGGTGGAACGGTTTAATCAATCGGATTTGAACAGGGAATTTATCGCTGACTACATCGTTGAAGAAGATCTCTTAAATACTTTCCAGGATGCCTATGTTTGGCGCCGCTTCGAATCTCTTGACAATTCGGGTGTATCGATCAAAAAAGAATTACCCAAAACATTCCGGAACAAAGGCCTGATCCAGACTGTTGCCGGTGACGGAACTTATTCCGGACAAGCATATTACATTACTTCGACGATAAAAGTAGGCCGTGAGTATTATGTGTTCCAATGGATTTCAAGTAAGCCTATCATGAATTACACGTATGACGATTTTGAGCGGATTCTGAAAAGCGTACGAAAATCAAAATGACACACCAAGAATTAATTTCAAAATTCCAAAACGAATTACCGGGAGAAGGTTCTCATCTGGCTTTTATGCCTTTTAGAGGAAGTTCAATGGAGCAAATAAGACAAGGTATCACCTTCCGTGATGCTGCAGTGGCCATTATCCTCTTCCACAATGAAGCCGGCAGGTTATGCACTATCGTAACCAGGAGACAAGAATACGACGGTTCACACAGCGGTCAAATCAGCTTTCCGGGAGGAAAAAAAGAACTGGATGATGACAACCTGTTGGATACGGCAATCCGTGAATGCTATGAAGAAATTGGAGTTCATGCAAGGAATTTCGAAGTATTGAAGGAGTTGACACCGCTTTTTGTCCCTGTAAGTAAATTCCTGATCACTCCGTATGTTTTCTACTCCGAACACCAAACATTCGAGTATCTACGGTCCGAACGCGAAGTAGCAGCCATTCACGAACTGGATCTTATGGCACTTTATGAGTCAGAAATTCTCCGCGTAGACATTCCCATAAATGCGGATTACATCCTGAAAAA
>CAMLDR010000219.1 GCA_946478775.1 uncultured Flavobacteriales bacterium | reverse complement strand
GTTGGCGGAATGGGTTATTGGACCGGTTCACAACCTTGGGACATTACGCGTGGTGGTTTTGTAAAATTAAACGCAGATGGGGTTTATGATGCTACATTTGGAACACATTCGATTCCATCAGATTACTCCGGAATCAATAAATTAAGAGTTACCGCAAACGACGAAATTATCGCCGGTGGACATATTTCACTTTCAAGTATTCAATACTCGCTCTTTGTATTTTTAACTTCAGCCGGAGCTTTCAATACACAAATCGACACGGATGGAATGATTACAGAATCCAATTTTCCGAATGCTCAAGTTCAGGATTTTGCTTTTCAACCTGATGGAAAAATGATTTACGTAAAAAGTTTTTACATAGATAATTTCAACACAGGTATTGTTGTTGGGAGAATGCTCATGTCGGAAAGTACAAACAGTATGGAGGAACCCAACGCAAATCAACTAGCCGTTTACCCCAATCCAACGAATGGAACAATATCAATTTCAGTTTCAAAACCAACCGGCATTTCAGTGCGCACAATCAACGGAACAGAAATCCTGACAACAACAGTTGAGAATCAAAAAGCAATTGATCTTTCCGGATTTGCTTCGGGCATCTATTTCATTCATACAGCCGAAGGGCAAACCATGAAAGTCGTAAAAGAATAATTACCTGAAGGTTCGATTATTAATTCAAAAACAAAATTCATGAAAACACTATTATTTGCTTCAATCTTCCTGTCAAGTGCTGCGTTTGCTCAAATCGGATCACTCAACACCTCATTTAGTTCGGATGGATTGACCTTTCAATTTGGGACCAAAAATATCAGTAGAGGTGCTGAAGTATTGCTTCAAGGCGACGGAAAAACGGTTGTTGTCGGTGATTCTTATACTTCAGGACAAAGCGGTGATATCCACGTTTATCGCTATAATACTGACGGTACACCGGACACTGGTTTCGGCACCAATGGAGTTGCCACCATTGCTTCATTACCCGGGACTTTCCAAACCGCAAACTGCGCAACCTTGACTGTGGACAATAAAATTCTAATTGCCGGACGACGAGACAATGTGGCTCAGGTGGTACGTTTAAATTCAAATGGTACGATGGACGTGAGTTTTAACACTGATGGCATTCGCTTAACAGGATTTTCCATGCCTCATGAATTCAATGACATTGTTGCCCTTCCGGATGGTGGGATGCTGTGTTTGGGAGTTTTGAACAACAGTACCGGAAGTGATTTTATCATTGCAAAAATGACCATCACGGGTGCGGACGATCCTACTTTTGGTACCAGTGTTCCGGGGTACGTGGGTGTTAGTTTCGGAACAACTAGTGTTGGAACCGCATTGCATATAAATGCAGATAATTCATTTTACGTGGCAGGATATACAATCGGTGTAGATCTGATTGCAGATATTGCTATTGCACAGATCAGTGCGAACGGTCAATCGCTGGTGAGTAGTTTTGGTACCAATGGCAAAAAGATGTTTAGTGTGGATGAGCTGGGAGATAATAGAGTGTTTGCTATGCAAGTTTTGCCAAATGGGAACATTTTTTTAGGCGGAGTAGCAAATTCGAAATCAATGCTTTGTTCATTGGATCATTTGGGGGCTTTGAACACCGATTTCAACAGTACAGGTTATTCGCTTGGAAGCACAGGTTCTTTTATTCACGATATTAAAATGCTCCATACAAATAAGATAGCTGCAGTGGGCACAAAACTGAACCTTTACGATGTATTCCTGTTCGACACTTTAGGAGTTGTTGACCCAACTTTTGTAAGAGAAACCATGCCAAACGGGATAGATGATACCGGTGAATTCTTATCTGTTACAACTGATGGCAGTCAACATCTGTATGCTGCAGGAAAGACCCAAATCAGTGAAAATATAACCCAAATAATTCTAGCGAAATACAATTTGGTAGCTGGTACAACCGGGATCTCGGAAAACAGTGATCAGCACCTGGCTGTTTACCCAAATCCGGCGGTGAATTCACTAACCATTTCTGTTGTTCAGCCAACAAAGCTTGCAATTTGTAACGTGAATGGAAAACAAATGCTGAAAGCCAGTGTCGATAAACAATTAACGATTGATATTTCTGACTTCGAAGCGGGAGTTTATTTTATTCACACCGCCGAAGGGCATACCATGAAAATATTAAAGGTATATTAACTCAAATGATCTGTATCCTCCCTTTTTTGCCAGGGAGGATACATCAATTCCTTATCCTTTTTCGCTATTCATCATTTCATGGAACGAAGTGATCCAGGTATTCACTTTTTTCTCCAGTGAAGAGTTGCTCAATGCACTTCCGTTTCCTTCAGCTACGAAATCCAGTTTCATCCAATAAGGCATCTGTATTTCTTTGATATACAATCTAACGGAAACCAATCCGGATTCCGGAATACCCACACGAAACAGTTCGTTTTTTTCATCCGTTAGCCGGCCCACAACCCTTCCTTCATGATATACTTCCAATTGTTCTATCTGATTGAATCCGAATGTTTTGAACTGATATCCCTTTTTGGATTTCGAATAAATCGCCAGGTGAAATTGTTTTTTTTCACTGTCGACTGCCACATAGTGCCCCGACTCGTGAGCCTGGAGTAAAGTGTTGTAAGTAATCCCGCTGCGCTCCAAAAATTTTTTGATTCCTGCTTTTCTTTTGGACCGGATGATAAATGTAATCAGCAAGGTTAGTAATACACATACCAACACGATAGCGCCAATAATTCCTTTTAGTTTGAACATAGATAGTTAAAATTAGAGCGCCAAATTACAAATCTTCTCCGAAAAAACGCTTTAAACCACCATATTCACAATCTTCCCCGGAACCACGATTACCTTTTTCGGAGCTTTTCCTTCCAGCCATTTCTGTGCTTCCGGCATCGCCAACACCGCTTCTTCTACTTCCTTGGCAGAGAAAGCAGTCGGGAATTCCGCGTTGAATCGCATTTTTCCATTGAAAGATACGGGATAAACCGTATTTGCCTCTACCAGCATGGCCGGATCAAATGCCGGGAATTGAGCGGTTGAAACCGTTCCTGGAGGATTTCCCAATGCTTCCGACCACAATTCTTCTGCCGTATGCGGAGCGTATGGAGCCAATAGAATCACCAGTTTTTCCAGCACTTCTTTCGAGTGGCATTTTTGTTCCGTCAGTTCGTTCACGCAAATCATTAAGTTCGACACATTCGTATTGAACGCATAACGCTCCAAATCGTCTTCTACTTTCTTGATCGTTTTATGCAAAGTCTTTAAAGAAGCTTTGTCTGCCGGAGAATCTGTTACAATCACTTTTCCATCCTCGCCTGCCTCTCCGGCTCCGGCAGGCAAGTAGAACAAGCGCCACAGTTTGCGCAGGAAGTTATGTACTCCCGAAATTCCTTTCGTGTCCCACGGCTTGGTTTGCTCCAAAGGACCTAAGAACATTTCGTACATACGCAGGGTGTCGGCACCAAATTTCTCTACCAGTTCATCCGGCGTTTGCACGTTGAATTTCGATTTGGACATTTTCTCGACTTCGGAACCACAGATGTAAGTTTCATCATTTTCCACAATGAATTTTGCGTCAGCAAATTCTGGTCTCCAAACCTTGAATGCTTCAATATCCAATTTATCATTGTCAACTAAAGAAATATCTACATGAATTGCTCGAAAAGAGTCATGTCCGATAACCAATTCATTGGTGTCTTTATGTGTTAAGTTAAATAACCGATCTCTTAATTGATGTAAATTCGGATCTTCTAATTTGATCTGACCCATAGAAACACTATTTCTTGTGAAGGAAATTCTTGCTTCTTTACTCAATTTGGGATTATCGGAATAAACTTTTAGTATTGAATCAATGTAACTTTTGGAAAGACACACCTTGTCTAAACCAACATTATCAATCCCACCTGCAGAAAGATGCCCAGTTGAACCAATCATGGTTGGGTAAACAAAACTACTTCTACCCAAAATCATCCCTTGGTTGATCATCTTCTTAAACGGCTCATCAAAGGAAATGAAGCCCATGTCGTACAGGAATTTACACCAGAAACGGGAATACAACAAGTGACCCGTTGCGTGCTCCGAACCACCGATGTATAAATCCACCTGGTTCCAGTAATCCGCTTTTTCTTTTGAAACGAACTCTTTTTCGTTGTGCGGGTCCATGTAGCGCAGGAAGTAAAATGAACTTCCGGCCCAGCCCGGCATGGTGTTGGTTTCCATGCGGTCGCCTTCGGAGTATTTCCACGCACTTTTCTCTGCGCGCGCCAATGGCGGTTCACCGTCTTCTGTCGGCAAATATTTATCTACTTCCGGCAGTTCGATCGGCAAATGTGCATCGTCAACCAAATACGGAATGTCATTTTTATAATAAACCGGGAAAGGTTCGCCCCAGTAACGCTGACGGGAGAAAATCGCATCGCGCAGACGGTAATTTGTTTTTCCTTTACCAAGTCCTTGCTCTTCAATTTTTGCAATTGCAGCTTTCATGGCTTCTTTCACCGAAAGTCCGGTCAAAAAACCGGAATCGGTAATCGTACCTTCTTTTTCGGAGTAAGCCGCTTCGGAAATGTCTACATTCTCAAAAATGTTCTTAATCGGAATGTCGAAATGTTTCGCAAAATCCCAGTCGCGCTGATCGCCGCAAGGAACCGCCATAACGGCGCCTGTTCCGTAGGAAGCCAAGACGTAATCCCCGATCCAAACCGGGATTTTCTCTCCCGAGAACGGATGAATAGCATAAGCTCCGGTAAACTGACCGGTAATGTTTTTCACATCTGCCTGGCGGTCGCGCTCCGACTTCAATGAAGCGGCCGTTTTGTAAGCTTCTATAGCGTCTTTGTATTCAGCTGTTGTGATTTCGTCCACCAACGGATGTTCCGGTGCCAAAACCATGAAGGATACTCCGAAAATCGTATCCGGGCGGGTGGTGAACACCTCGACTACGCTCGGTGACCACCCGTTCTCACTAGATGAATCGGTGGCTGAGCGGAGTCGAAGCCCCGTTTCATCAATTTTAAATTTTACCGAAGCCCCAACCGATTTTCCGATCCAGTTGCGCTGCATGTCTTTGATCGCGTCTGTCCAGTCAACGGTGTCCAAACCGGTGATTAAACGTTCAGCATATGCTTTGATTCGCATCGACCACTGGCGCATGAGTTTTTGCTCTACCGGGTGACCGCCGCGCTCAGAAAGCCCGTTGATGACCTCGTCGTTGGCAAGTACCGTTCCCAAAGCCGGGCACCAGTTCACCCACGAATCAGCCAGGTAAGCCAGGCGGTATTCCATCAAAATATCGGACTGCTCTTTCTCGGAAGATTTCTTCCATTCTTCAGCTGTAAATGTGTTCGCAAATTCGCTAACAGCGTTCACGTCTTTGTTTCCGTTTCGTTCAAATTCGGCGATCAACGAATCAATTGATTCAGCTTTATCTGTTTTTGTATTGTACCACGAGTTGAAGATCTGTTTGAAGATCCACTGCGTCCATTTGTAATATTCCGGGGAGGAAGTTCGTACTTCCCTGTCCCAGTCGAATGAGAAGCCGATTTTATCCAATTGATCGCGGTAACGTGCAATGTTTTGTTCGGTTGTAATGGCAGGATGCTGACCTGTTTGGATCGCATACTGTTCCGCCGGCAGTCCGAATGAATCGTATCCCATCGGATGCAGGACGTTGTAACCTCTCAAGCGTTTGTAACGCGCATAAATATCAGAAGCAATGTAACCGAGCGGATGACCCACATGCAAACCTGCTCCGGAAGGATACGGGAACATATCCAACACGTAGTATTTGGGTTTTGCGGAGTTGTCCTCAGCGGCAAATGTTTTATGATCTGCCCAGTGTTTGCGCCATTTGCGCTCGATTTCATTAAAATTGTATTCCATGCTTTTACTTTAGCTAAAAAGTGTGTAAATGCTTGCACCAGAGCTCTTCGCCTATGCGTAGCTGCATAAAGCAAGGTTAGCGCCGACGCAAAGTTACCAAAATAGCGCTATTTATCTCCATCCACACATTTTTATCCGCATCCGGTAAAAAATACCTGTAACCAATTGAATTTTTGGTGTTATTTAGTTAAAAATAAGGCTTATGACTCTTCGTATTTCCTCCGTCCTTTTAACAGCAGGTTTCCTTTTGGGTGCTGCAGGTTCAGTAAATGCTGCTGAACAAGTTACTAATCAAAGCAAGTCTGCTTTAGAAATGAAGACTTCTTCTTCTGAGACGAAAAAAGATTTCAGACCAAGAAAACCGAAGAAATCAAAGCCTAGAAAAAAGCGCCATTGCGACGCATATTGATCGAATAATTTCATTTAAAGATAGTTTTCGGAAAGGTTCTTTTTTGTGATCTGCTCACGGAAGAGAATCTTTTCTATTTGAAAAAAGCTATTTTTAGTCCATGTTTCGGTTCATTCTCTCCTTTTC
>CAMLDR010000218.1 GCA_946478775.1 uncultured Flavobacteriales bacterium | reverse complement strand
TCGAAGATGAAATGAAATCGGCGTACATCGATTATTCGATGTCAGTGATTGTATCTCGTGCACTTCCGGATGTACGTGACGGGTTTAAACCGGTACACCGCCGTGTATTATATGGTATGCAGGATTTGGGAGTTTATTCCAACCGACCGCATAAAAAGTCAGCTCGTATTGTCGGAGAAGTACTCGGAAAGTATCACCCGCATGGTGACAGTTCCGTTTATGACACCATGGTCCGTATGGCACAATCCTGGTCCTTACGTTACCCCTTGGTAGACGGACAAGGAAACTTTGGTTCAGTGGATGGCGATAGTCCTGCTGCAATGCGTTATACCGAAGCACGTTTGCGCAAGATCGCAGAAGAGATGCTGGATGATTTGGACAAAGAAACGGTTGATTTCCAACCAAACTTTGATGACTCATTAGAGGAACCAACCGTATTACCGTCTAAGATTCCCAATTTATTAATAAATGGGTCGAGTGGTATTGCCGTTGGTATGGCAACAAACATGGCACCTCATAATTTAGGGGAAGTCGTTGATGCCATTATTGCATACGTAGATAATAATGACCTGGAAGATGAAGAGCTGTTACATCATGTAAAAGCTCCTGATTTTCCAACAGGAGGTATTATTTATGGTGTTGACGGAGCTCGTGAAGCATTATTGACAGGTCGTGGTCGCGTGGTTATTCGTGGAAAAGCCGAAATTGAGGAGTCCGGAGGAAGAGAACAAATCATTGTTACGGAAATTCCATACCAGGTCAATAAAGCAGAAATGATCAAGAAAACTGCTGAACTGGTAAATGACAAAAAAATTGAGGGTATTTCTGACATTCGTGACGAATCTGACAGAAACGGCATGCGTATCGTTTTTGAATTGAAGCGTGATGCTATTCCAAATGTCGTTTTAAATAAACTATATAAGTATACTGCTCTGCAAGGTTCCTTTTCAATCAACAACATTTGTTTGGTTGATGGAAGACCACGCCAGCTGAACTTAAGAGAAATGATCGCTGAATTCGTGAAATTCAGACATGAAGTAGTTATTCGCAGAACGAAGTATGAATTGCGCAAGGCGGAAGAGCGTGCACATATCTTAGAGGGATTGATCATTGCTTCAGATAATATTGATGAAGTAATTGCAATTATCCGCTCATCAAAAGCCCCGGAAGAAGCGCGTGAGCGTTTGATGGAACGTTTTGCATTGTCAGACATTCAATCCCGTGCCATTGTAGAAATGCGTCTGCGTCAATTGACAGGACTGGAACAAGACAAGTTACGTGCTGAATACGCAGATTTGATGGCATTTATTGCTGATATGAAAGACATTTTGGCACGTGAAGAACGCAGAATGCAAATTATCAAAGACGAATTAAATGATGTTCGCACGAAATATGGAGATGCACGTCGTTCGAGAATCGAATACTCTGCTTCGGAAATGAAGATCGAGGATTTGATCCCGGATGAAGAAGTGGTCATTACGATTTCCCATGCCGGATATATCAAACGTACAAACCTGGACGAATTCAAGGTACAAAGCCGCGGTGGAATGGGATCGAAAGGTTCTACCACTCGTGACAAAGACTTCCTGGAGCATTTGTTCGTTGCAACCAATCACAACTACTTATTAATCTTTACGGAGAAAGGGCGTTGTTTCTGGATGCGTGTATTTGAGGTTCCGGAAGGAAACAAAACAGCAAAAGGACGAGCTATTCAAAACTTGTTGAATATTGAGCAGGATGATAAGATCAAAGCGTATGTGAAAGTCAAAGACCTGACGGACAAAGAATACGTGGAGAACAATTTCATTGTGATGTGTACCAAACAAGGGATTATCAAGAAAACATCATTGGAAGCATATTCCCGTCCAAGAGCAAATGGTATCAATGCGATTACTATTCGTGAGAATGACGAGTTACTTGAAGCAAGATTGACGGATGGAACAAATGAAATGGTCCTTGCAACAAAAGCAGGTCGTGCAATTCGTTTCAACGAGGAAAAAGTTCGCCCAATGGGAAGAAATGCTTCCGGTGTGCGTGCTGTAACTCTTCAAAGTGATAAAGATGAAGTAGTTGGTATGATCTGTGTGAAAGACAAGGCCGAGACGATCATGGTTGTTTCTGAAAAAGGTTACGGGAAACGCTCATTCCTGGATGATCCGGAAGATGGTGAACCGGTTTACCGCATTACCAACCGTGGTGGAAAAGGTGTTAAAACGATCAACATCACTGATAAAACAGGTCCGCTTCTAGCAATCAAAACAGTTGCTGACGAAGACGATTTGATGATCATCACCAAAGCAGGTGTAACAATTCGTATGCATATTGACGGTATCCGCGTAATGGGACGTGCTGCACAAGGTGTTCGCTTGATCAACTTAAAAGGATCGGCAGCAATTGCAGCAGTTGCAAGAGTTCCACGTTCGGATGAAGACGAAGCTGAATATGATGAAGACGGAACAATCATTGAAAAACCGTTAGATGACACATCAGAAGAATCTACTGACGAAACAAACGAAACAAATTCGGAAGAATAATATGGAAAATGATTAAGGTTTGCATCTTTAAAGTCAAGAATGGCATAAAAGTTGGAAACAAAATCACAGTAAAAAATAAATTATGAATTATTTGAACATAACTAAAGGTGCTTTACTAGCTGGAATCTTACTGATTTCCTCGTTTTCTTTTGCTCAAAAAAAGGTAGAGACCGATGCTGCTTTGGCACTCCAGGCATTTGAGAGAGCTCAGCAGAGCGGGAACATGGAAGAAGCTAAAAAGCAGTTAATCAAAGCAAAAGAATCTGTTGACATTGCAGCTTCCAATCCGGAAACGGAAAAAAGTCCGAAAACACTATTCTTAAAAGGTGAAATCTACACGAATATGCTTTTTTTGAAAATGCTCGGAGATGCCGAATTCAACAAAAATGTGCCGGAAAATGCAAAGGAGGTTTCTATCAAAGCTTATAAAGAGGCATATGATCTTTCCAATAAGTATGATTCAGACATTGAAAACAGTGTAAATGTCATCAAGCAAACTTTGCATCCAATTGGATCTGCTGCTTATGAAGCTAAGAAATACAAAGAGTCTGAAAAAGCTTTTGGCGTTATCAATGATTATAATTCAATATTGAATAAAGTTGATACCATTTACATTTATTACCAGGGTTTGTCATCTGAATTGGATAGCAATTGGGTTCAGGCGGCAGAATACTACAAGCGATGTGCTGATATGGGATACAAGCCAAATGAGATTTACCGTTCAACGGCAATGGCTTACATCAAAGCCGGACAAAATGATAAGGCCGTTGAATTCCTGAAGCAGGCAATTGCAAAATCTCCAAAAGACAAGCATTTATATTTTGCTTTGGGAACGATTGCAATGGAAATGAATGACGACAAAACAGTGTTGGAAAACCTGAACAAAGCGGTTGAAATCGATCCGAATTATGGGGATGCTTACTACAATTTGGGGAGTTATTTCTCCGGAAAAGGATTGGAATTGCGTCAAAAAGCAAGCAATTTACCTCCCAATGCTAAAAAAGAATCGGATGAACTACTTGCGAAAAGCTTGGAATTTTATGGTTTTGCAATGGAGCCACTGGAAAAATACATTGCAACATCACCAAAAGATGTGGATGTTCTAAACAGCTTGGTCAAAATTGCAAGAGCTCTTAAAAACACCGAAAAAGAAGCTAAATACAAACAAATGCTTGACGCTGCAAAGCAATAAGTCATTGTTCCGAAATGGTATTTAAAGGCTCTTGTCGATTTGACAGGAGCCTTTTTTAATTCTGCTCGCTATTTCGCAAATTTGCCATCCCGATGATTATCGGGAAGCGAACCATTACCCTGGGATCTATTTTTTCAGATGGCCTTTCCCCGATTGGTAACCAAAATTTAAAATCCCGTTTAGTATATAATCCCTATCTTAGCCATCCCAATAAAATGGTATGAAAAACATTCTTCTTGTAATTTGTCTATTTGCCGGTCTTCAGTCTTTTGCGCAATTGAGTGCTGTGAGAGGAAAGACCTTCTACAATTTTTGGCTGAACCTTCCGGATTCGGCTACTTTGAACAACAACCCTCCTATTTTGATATTCCTTCATGGAAAGAGTTTAAGCGGCACGGATTTGACCCGCGTAAAAAAATACGGAGTCATTCATGAAATTGAAAAGGGCAGAAAAGTTCCTGCTATTGTGATCGCTCCGCAAGTTGCAAACGGATCATGGAACCCGGACAAAGTGCTGGAAGTTTTGGAATACGTTCAAAAACTCTATAAAACGGATACCAACCGCGTATATGTTTGCGGGATGAGCCTCGGCGGTTACGGAACGATGCATTTTGCAGGAAAATATGCCAATAAGATCACCGCTGCCGTAGCGCTTTGCGGGGGAGGAAATCCAAAAGACGCCTGTAATATGGCGAGTATTCCTATGTGGATTCAGCACGGTAACCGGGACGAAGCAGTTCCTGTTCGTTATTCGCGGGAAATGGTTACGGCAATCAAAAATTGCAACAACGGAAAAAATTTGATCTATACGGAGATTCCGGGTGCAAATCACGGAGCATTGGAACGGATCTTCCGCGCCGATGAAATGTATGACTGGTTGTTTGCACAGGTGCGTACTGCAGCCGGAGAAGTTGTCATGGTTACCGCTCCGAAGAAAAGAGAAACGATCGTTATCCAGGAAAAACCGACAGAAAAGAAAGCTGTATCTGGAGCTGGAAGCAACTAATGAAAAGGGACTTCGCTCAGCCACCTTTTCTCTTACTATTCAAGTAGACTGAGCGAAGTCTATTTGAACTGGATCGCGGAATACTTGAAGCTGATGATCATTTCATCGAATTGTTTGATAAAGTCCTGACCGAGATTTCCGTCGAAATCTGAGTCCACTTTTCCAACCGCTTCTTTCCGCACCTGGACATTTTTCAAGGTTGCTTTTGACGAAGCCACTGAAAGGGTTACTTTGGGCAATAAATAGCCTTCGAATTCGACTATTCCGCCGGCACCTCCCGATTTAAGTGTCCTCTCCTTCCCTTTTCTTTTGACTTTCTTCTCATACTTTTGATAATATGCACCGTTCAGCGATGTTTCCACTGCTCCCGTATCAAAGGAAAATTGTAAGGTATCCGAATCCTGGACCACCTGTACTACCGGCATAAATCCATTGAGAAGCATATTGCTTTTTGAATAAACTACTGCTGTTTTCGGAATAATCAATTCGTCTTTTTTAGTAATATGAACTTCATCCAGGCTTCGAATAATGGGAAATCCGATAATCCCCCGGATGGAATAATTCGCCTCACTGAAAGTCAGGTCTTTGTCATCAAAAACGAGGAACACTACATTTTGACAGGTAATATCTCCTATGGTCAACTCCTTGACAACTGCCAGATCACTCTTCACTTTGGCGCCGGTAACTGCCGAAACATCAAATTGGACCGGAATGATCTCACATCCCAATTCAAGTGCGACTGAACGTTGGATCACTGAAAAATTAGCCCCGGTATCAAATATGAAATTTTGGGTTATTCCGGAAACGGTAACGGGAATGTTTGCCAATTGGGCCAAATCACGCGTCATTTGAATCTTCACGTCTCCCGCATGGTGAATTACCTGCTTGTTGGAATTCTCCAATGCTTTCCAGATCTTTCCGGTATTGTTCAAATCTTCCAGCTCATCCGGAGTAGAAACGTGTTTGAAATGTTCCCTGATGTATTGATTGGTCAGAAAGGCATCCTTGTACTCAAACAGATTTACCAGGTTCAACTGCTTTATCAGTAAAATCTCTTTGAAAAGCGAATCATTATTCAATGAGCCTGCTCCTTCCAAAAATGCTTCGATTGCTTCATTGGATGCTTTGAAATTCGAAAATGCATTTTCAACCAGGCTCCAATAATAAAAGTATACTTCTTTATCCATACGGGTTTTGTTGGCTATCAACAATTCCTTTACGTCAAAAAAGTTTTTCTTTTGAGCTAAAGTTCCTAATTCCAGGTAGAATTTGTCTTCATCGAATGATTGACTTTTTTGAGCTTTCGAAAAGAAGCTTAAGAAACAAACCAAGAGAACAACAAGTATTTTCATAGTGACAGATTGAACCATGAAGATAAAAGGAAATTATCCTCCTTACTTCAACTCAGACCACTTCTTTTGAACAATCTTTTTGAATTCCTCTTTCTTAAATGCTTTCTCGTTGATACCATCGTATTCTTTCACGATGTTCCCATTCCACAGGTAAAACACTCCCGGAGTATCTTTTGTTCCGCCCAAAACAGTCCAGAATGATCCCACATCGAGTATTCTAAAAGCATATTTTCTTCCGGCAAAGGCAAAAAAGTCAGGAATCAACTCCGTTTCTTCATCCATGAAAACAATTTTCATTTCCGGGAAATCCGGATCTTTAGTGGCCATTTCTGTCAGCGCTTTTGCAGTTTCCTT
>CAMLDR010000217.1 GCA_946478775.1 uncultured Flavobacteriales bacterium | reverse complement strand
TCCTTGCTTCTCCCGTACGCTTATCGCGCCAATTCTTATTGTGCGCAACCGGAAAGTTTACTGCAATAACACCGCGCTCCATTTGCTTGACAACGGCGTCTTTTCCAATATTTCCAATTAAGCGTGTTTCAAAAACAGTTGCCATATTCTTATTGATGGGTAAATGATAATGTGTTTCACGTGTGTTTACCTACAAAAGTAATACATTTCAGGTTAATTCTTTCTTTCTACTACGATTGAATCGGGGAAACCCTTCTTTTTCACTTCATTACAATACGCTTCGGCTTCTGATTTGGAAGAAAAAGTCCCGGAAAAATACTTATAGCGATAACCTGTTTGAGAAACCTGTGACCGGCTCACTGCATGTTTCAAATTTTTAAATCCTCCCTTCTCTGTATCCAGCCATTCTTTCGAACTCATGATCTGAACACTGTAACTCTTTTCGGTGGAAGCCACTGCATCGGAATCGGTTGTTGATTTTTCACTTTTTTTGGTGAACGAAATGTTTTTATGCGTTTCCTGCAAATGCCCTCTCATGGCACGGAACAAAGCAGACGCAATGACATCCTGGCCTGCTGTTGTATTCAAATAATTGGCCTCCGAAGCATTGGTCATGAACCCGCATTCGACCAAAACACTGGTCATTTCCGTAAATTTAAGGACCTGCAGCGAGTGTTCGCGGTCATCCGAATCCTTCACTCCTCTCGACTTACGGCCTGCTCTTGTTTTGAATTCGTTCTCAAATGCCCTGGCCAGTTTCACCGATTTTTTTGCGCTCATCGAGTGCACATGCGTTTCTGTTCCTTTGATATTGGTGTTCGGGCTGCCATTAATGTGCACCGAAATAAAATAATCCACTTTCTTGGAATTAGCCATATTCACGCGCTCATCCAGGGTTGGGTACCGGTCGTCTGTTCTGGTATACAAAACAGTCACATTTTCCAGTCTTTCCGAAAGGTAAGCACCAAATTTCAGCGCAATCTTCAACGTCAGGTCCTTTTCAGGCAGCAAATTCTTATCTGCAGCCTCGTGGCCGGGATCAGATCCTCCATGCCCCGGATCAATCAAAATAGTAATCCCCTGACCGAAGGACGCAAACGAAAGCATACTAAAAACCAAAAAAGTAAAAAGGTTCTGCATCCTGCAAATTTAGATAGCAATCCAATTCCTTCCGTAACTATTCTAAAAGGTTACTAAATAGTGAATGTTAATTTTCTATCTTTGCGCCGTGAAAGCAACTCTTATTATTTCCGTCTACAAAGATGTCAGTGCGTTAGATGCCGTTCTTAGAAGCGTTGCTATCCAAAAGGAAAAAGATTTTGAGGTCATTATTTCACAGGATTGTGACGATCCGTGCTTTGATGAATTGATCGAAAAATTCCGCTCTTTTTTCCCAATTAAACATTTGCAGCAGCCCGATCAGGGGTTTTTGAAGACCAAAATGCTCAACAAAGCCATTCGCGCATCGGAAAGTGAGCGTTTGATTTTTATTGACGGGGATTGTGTGCTTCATCCGCGATTTGTAAAAGAATATGTACGCCACATTCAACAGGGCAGATTCTGTCTTTCGCGCCGGGTAAACCTGGATGCGGAAACATCCCGTAAAATACGCACCGGTGAGAAAACGGTTCCCGGTTACGTGGAAATGATCAAAAATAAAAGTACTAGCGTAGAAGAAAGTTTCCCCTTGTGGAGTCTTTTGCAACGCAAGATCGTTCCCTTACTTGGATCCAATATGGGGTGGCACAAATCCGATTTGATCCGCATCAATGGTTTCGACGAAACGTATGTTACTCCCGGATTTGGAGAAGATACGGATATTGAATTCAGAGCCCGTAAAGCCGGAATAGTTCCTTTTTCTACCCGCTACAAAACCATTCAGTACCATTTATTCCATGAGCGTCCTAACCGGGAAAACCTGGTTAAGATCAGTAAAGATCTATTCGCAGAACGCAGAAAACGCGAAGATTACCGGTGCCAGTTTGGATTGGAAACCTTAGAGAATTGAAAATGTAAAATTGATAATTGAAAAGAGAAACCCTATATTAAAATAGTGCTATTAGGTACTTAATTATAATTAGAAACTTTTCAATTTTTACATTCTCAATTGTCAATTATAAATAGGTCCGAAGCAATCCCATCCGCCAACAGCCTTCCTTCTTTGGTCAAAGTGATGTTTTCATCCGTTTGAATCAATAAATTTTGATCTTCGTAACCTTTTACGATCTGAAGCCATTCTTCTGTGGGCGAAGCAAACTCGAAGAGCTGCTGCTTGGAAACTCCCCATTTGGTGCGAAGTCCGATCATGAGTGTTTCATTGAAGCGATCATGAGCCGAAAGCACTTCAACTGTTTCAGGTAATCGATCCTGCTGCAGTTCTCTCATATACAAAGTATTATTTGCCTGGTTCCAATAGCGTTCTTTTTGATTATAACCATGTGCGGAAGGGCCAATTCCCACATATTTGGAGCCTTTCCAATAAGACGTATTGTGTTTGGAATAATGTTCGTCCCGTGCAAAATTGGAAATTTCATACTGCTCATATCCGGCTTCCTTCAGCGTTGCAACCAGCAATTCAAACTGCTCGGACTGCTGTTCATTGGAAGAAATGTGCAGCTTTCCTTCCTTTACCCATTTGGACAAGGCGGTTTTTTGTTCAACCGTTAAGCAATAAGCAGAAATGTGTTCCGGGTTCAACGCGATGATTTGGTCCAATTGGTCTTTCCATTCTTTCAGCGTCATATCCGGTAAACCATACATCAGGTCCAGGCTCAATTCATCAAAACCAACTTCTTTCGCATTTCTCACAGCATTCAAACTATCGGCTGCCTTGTGGCTTCTGTTCATCCAAAGCAGCTGTTCGTCTTTGAAGGATTGAATCCCGATACTCAGCCGGCTCACCCCCAATGCTTTCCACTTTTTCAAGTTTTCCAAAGAACAATCATCCGGATTGCACTCCAGGGTAATTTCAACCGAATCGATTACCCGGTACTCGGATTGAACCTGTTCTATTAACTGCTGCAATTGATCTGCCGTTAAGACGCTGGGAGTTCCGCCACCGAAATAAATAGTTTCAATTGGTTCGTTCGACCAGTCTTTTGAGCGGATGTCTAATTCCCTGCACAGCGCATCCACCATTTCCTTCTGATAGGTATGATTGGTTGAAAAATGAAAGTCGCAGTAACTGCATTTTTGGGCACAAAAAGGAATATGGATATAACAGCCGGACATGGGACAAAATTAGGGATTCTCACCCGTTTTATTGCAGGTAAAATCTCACACTAAAAATCAAATGTTAAAAAATGCTTTTAATTTTTACTGTTAAACAAAAAGATATACTTTTCAAATATGGGATTTAAAGAACAACAGGCAGCCATTCAACGAGAATTAGATCGATTTATCGACTTATTGGGGGTTTTATTGCCGCGTTACTCTAAATTGCTAAAGCTTAACAACTTAACAGAAGATGAATTACACGAATTAGGTGAATTAGAGCATTTCCTGATTGGCGTAAATGGTCGTATTTCTGAAATCAAACAAGTACTTGAACAAGATGTTTACGGACATTCTCTGGACCTGTATTACAAACTGAAAGCTAAAGCAGATTTAGGTGATGAAGATGCAGCAAAAAAATTAAGCCGATTACGCGATTCGTACAATGACTCCATGATATCCGGACAGATCATCCATTGGAACTAAGGCTATCATTCGAAAACATTCTCCAATAAAAAACCGCTGAATCACTTCAACGGTTTTTTTAATATCCATTAGTAAGAAAAGTCAGGGATTAACTCAAAGCCATCAAAAGCAAAACAGTTACTCCTAACAAAGACAAACTTACAATTGCGCAAATTCTTGCCGCTTTCATTTTGTTGTAAGACTTTTCAGTATACAGAAGCGGGTTCTTTTTAAATTCTGAAATTGCTTTCCCGGACCTGATCAAAGCTGCAATGGCAAATATTATTCCGAGGATGCCCAGGCAGAAAGGAATGGAAATAATTCCCATGGCTAAAGTTCCGCCGGCCTTTTCCAAATCCCTTTTGGGTTTGGTTGTCAGTGCGATTGAGTCTAATGTTTCGTAATCCATTCTCCTGTTTTTAGTTAGCCGCAGCTAGTGCCAAAATAATCAAAAGTGTAGCTCCCAAAATAGATAAACTAATAATTGCACATGTTCTTCCTGCTTTTACTTTTTTATAAGAAGCCTGTGTATACTGATGCGGATAATCCTTGTAAAGAGAAAGCGCTTTTCCTGATTTTGTCAACGTAATAATTGCCAGAATCAATCCGACCAATCCAAAACAAAAGGGAAGAGAAATAATTCCCATTGTCAAAATACCACCGGCCCCTTCCAGGTCTTTTACCGGTGTGTTGGTCATTACAACCGAGTCTAAAGTTTCATTTTCCATTGTTCGTACTATTTAGATTTTTAGTGTGTGCTAAAATAAAAAAACCTTCGGATAATTATCCGAAGGTTTGTATAATATGCTGGTTTAAAGGGTTAAAATGTTCAAATAAGTTTAAACTTTTGAACTCCTTAAACTTTAGTTTTAAGGCTTTTCTCTGGTGAAAGCAGGAATTCCTGTTACATCCATTCCGGTAATCAATAAGTGAATATCGTGTGTTCCTTCATAAGTAACCACTGATTCTAAGTTTGCCATGTGGCGCATCATCGAATACTCACTTGTAATTCCCATTCCTCCGTGGATCTGACGAGCTTCACGAGCAATATCCAAAGCGATTTCCACGTTGTTTCTTTTGATCATAGAGATCATTGCAGAAGTTGCTCTTCCTTCGTTTCTCAACTGGCCAACACGCAATGTAATGAATTGAGCTTTCGTGATTTCGGTGATCATTTCCGCCAATTTCTTTTGAGTTAACTGGAAAGCACCAATTGGAACACCAAACTGCGTGCGCTCTTGTGAATATCTCAATGCCTGATCGTAGCAATCCATTGCAGCACCCAAAGCACCCCAAGCGATTCCAAAACGAGCAGAATCCAAACAACTTAACGGAGCTCCTAATCCGGAACGGCCAGGAAGTAAATTCTCTTTCGGAACTTTCACGTTCACAAAGATCAACTCACCTGTTGAAGAAGCGCGAAGGGATAATTTCCCATGCATCTCAGGAGTAGTAAATCCTTCCATTCCACGCTCTACTACCAATCCGTGAATACGGCCACTCTCGTCCTTTGCCCAAACCACTGCGATATCTGCAAACGGTGCATTGGAAATCCACATTTTAGCACCGTTCAATAAGTAATGATCACCCATATCTTTGAAATTGGTAATCATACTTCCCGGGTCAGACCCATGGTCAGGTTCAGTCAAACCGAAACAACCCATCATTTCACCGGTAGCCAACTTTGGCAAATATTTCTTCTTTTGGTCTTCAGATCCGTATTTCCAGATCGGGTACATCACCAATGAACTTTGAACAGAAGCTGTAGATCTTAACCCTGAATCGCAACGCTCCAGTTCCTGCATGATCAAACCGTAAGAAATCTGATCCAATCCCGGACCACCATATTCTTCCGGAATATAAGGTCCGAAAGCACCGATCTCTCCCAATCCCTTCAACAAATGCATTGGAAAAGTTGCCTTTTCGTAATGCTCGTCAATGATCGGAGAAACCTCCTTTTTTACCCACGCACGAGCAGCATCACGCACTAATTTTTGCTCATCCGTAAGCAATTCATCCATTAATAAATAGTCAGGATGAGAATATAAATCAGATTTCATTTGAATTTATTTTCAATTATGAGTGCAAATGTAATGAAATCAAACGAATGAATTAAAATCGATTCATGAAATACAAAATCGGTACTTTTGTATTTGAAATTATTTCAGTTCATGCAGTTAAGCGGACAATTCTTTAATACTTCAGCGGCAAACGAGGTAATGGTGCTCACAGAAAGGAGTACCAACTATTCTTATTTGATCATTGCTTCTCTAGGAATCTGTCTCTTATTGATTTCTGCAGCCCGGCTGAGACAACGTGAAATATTCTTAATTCTCGGCCAGAACACCTTTTTCTTCCAAAGTCTTTCGGAACAATACAAGAACGGGATCCGGGAAAATCCGCTTTCGTCCGCTTTTTTGGTCTTTCAGTACATCATCATCAGTGGCACCTATATTTATTGGTACAACCATTTTTCCCTGGTAGACTTTAATACTTATCAAACAATTGTATTGACATCCTTCCCGGCCATCCTGCTTGTGTACCACATTTTCACCATTTCACTTGCGGGAACAATTACCGGGTTCAGCCAGATTATCCAGGAAGTCAACCAACTGACTTTGACCATGGCCCAAACGGCAGGAATTGTGATCTTAATTGAGTTCTTTTTCATCTATTTTCAGCCGGAACTCATTACAGAATCCAAATTAATCATCGGAGGTACCTTTTTGTTTTTTATCGTTTTACGAACAATTCGCGCTTTTTATCATGCCATCCAATTGGGTGTATCATGGTATTATATAATTTTGTACC
>CAMLDR010000216.1 GCA_946478775.1 uncultured Flavobacteriales bacterium | reverse complement strand
TGGTGTGACTGGAGTTCAGACGTGTGCTCTTCCGATCTCCGAAGCATAAACGGTCTGCTGATCCAAAACGGTGATGGTAATGTGTTCGATGGCATGAGCGCAAATACTGATCCCATCCTGACCTACAGTGATAATATTGACAGTAAATTCGGTTGTTTCCGTGACGGTTGCAGTAGGATTCGGGCTGTGTGGATCATCTAAAAGATTGGCAGGTAACCATTGATAGGTATTTCCTCCCCAAACATTGAATTGGACAGTGCTTTCGGCGCAAATGGTGTCTTCGCTGGCAGAAACAATGAGACCGGTACCGATATGCATCCGCACCAATGAATCACAGCCATAGATGCTTTGGAACGTAAAATCATAAACAGCAGCTATTGCAGGATATACCTGTCCGTTGTAGGTATAAGTTTCATCCGGTGCGCAAAGACTTACATAAAACGAATCGATGTAAACAGGGTGTGCTTCAATTTCCAGTAGAATGGTGGAATCACAGCCTTGAGATGTCACGTAATCAAATTGATGCGTCCCGGATTGGGTATAGGCGTTTCCATTGAAAAAGTAGGGTTCGTCTCCGCAAACAACACCGGAGATGTGCGTAAGGGAAGGTCCGCCTGAAATAATTGCTGAAGCATAAGAAGTACACCCATGGGCATCTGTTACCGTGAGGCCGTATGCGCCTGCTGCCAGATCTGTGTGTGTTGGGGAATTTCCCAGGTTTGGCGACCAGTTATAGTTGTAAGCAGGTGTTCCTCCGGAAATAGTGGCTGCCAGCGCCCCGCCGCTTGTGCAGCTTGCATCAGTCACATCAATCGAAATGACAGGAGGCGGAAGTGTAATCGTAACTGCATCCAGGAAATTTCCTTCTGCAGGATTTGAACTTGCGGTGGATACCGTACTAAATCGCAGGGAATAATTGGTGTTGGAATTATTAGGGAATGTGTAATTAGCTGTTTGGATAACCCATGCAGTATTCCCGGCAGAAAAATTACCAAGTGAGGTATAAGGTCCGCCAACCGGACCAATGGAAACGTTTAAGACGTCGGTGCCCATTCTTCCCCGGTGTGCAAAAGAGATCACAGTGCTCGTACCGGGTACGGCAGTAAAATTTTGATAGAGGGTGGATACCATGTTTCCGCTGACCTCTACGTATTGATTTCCTGAATAAGAAGGAATGGTATTGAATCCTGTTCCCCAGATTTCAATGATCGAATCAGTAGCTGTTGTTCTCCAGCAGGGAACATTGTTATGGGTAAATAATCCCATGGTGTTTGGAGAGAGTACCTGCATGTTTTCGAATCCCGAATTGCAGAAAGCGTTGCAAACCTGCGCATGAGAAGAGGGGATGGAACAGATCACTAAAATTCCCAAAAGGAAACTCCGCAAGGGAAGAAATAGATTGATCGTTCTCATGAGTACGTTTTATGGAATAAAGATAGAACGTAACCGGCAATTCATCCGTTGGGCAGGCTAGTTCATTCAAACAGTTGGATCAATAAAAGTTACGCTTAAAAATAATCCGTGTGATTTTGAGATTGAATCCGGAATCGAAACATTAACAATTCGATAAGAAAAACCGGCGTTTCCAATGTATAGCTTAGCATTTTATTCCCTTGGTTATGAAACAAATCCGATTGATTATCCTGCTGGTATCTTTCCTTTCAGGAACGCATTTGCTGTTTGCCCAGCGCAAAATTGAAAGTCCTGAGATCCTGATGATTGAGCAGGAGGGAGATTCCCTGTTTTCCAGGGAGAAAGAAATGCTGTTCGAAGTGCTTGATTTTGAGTTTGACAGTTGTGATTTTTACAACAATCGATTTCTGCTTACATTTTCTTTGATCAATAAGACAAAAGAGACACTTTTTATCAATCCGAACTACATTTCCTGGTACGATACCCATAGTTTGAATCCGGTGAGTTATCACAAACAGGCTGTCAAGCCGGGAGAATCGATCCGTATCCGGCTGGAATCTGTTCCATATTCGAAAAAAAGAATGAATTCTCCGGGGGAATTGCTCATTCTGTATCAAAAGAAGGAATTACATATCCCTATGAGATTGAAACAGGAAAGTTCCAAAGTAAACCATTGTGTGGAATAGGGAAGTTTAATGCGATAGCCAAAAAAAGAGCGTAACTGCTTGATGCAATTACGCCCTTTTCCACCCTTTCACCGGTTTAAAAAAAGCTGGTGACCATCGAAAGTTCCGTTAAGTTGTAGTATTTATCAGAAACTATCTGTACTGGTGTTAGTTACTTTTAACTTGTCGTTGCCGGTAGAGATGACTTTGAATTCCGTTCTCCGGTTTTTCTCGTGCTCTTCTTCCGGACAATCGGATTTGATGTTTCCTTCACATTCACAACCGTTTAGCAAACGAGATTCTCCGTATCCTTTACCGTAGATGCGTGCCGGATTGGTAATCTTCTTCTTAATATACTCAGCAGAAGCTTTAGCACGATTGTCTGATAATTTCATGTTGTATGCTTTCGATGCCCGGCAATCAGTGTGTGAACCTAGTTCCACCACCATGTTGGGGTATTTATTCATGATATCCACGATTTTATCCAGTTCCTTTGCTGCATTGGGGCGGATAACGTATTTGTTCAAATCGAAGTTAATCGGGTTGATCTGCACCATTTCCGACAAATCTTTTACTTCCGGGTCCAATCCCAGGTCAAGCAGCGCCTGGATATCATACTGTCCCGGTCTTTCGAACAAGGTGTTGTAAGTGACCGTTTTCGAAAAGTATCCCTCTTTTTGAAGCACCAGGTTGTAGCTTCCGCGGTCGTTCAGTTTCTTTTCGAACAATGCTTCCCGGAAATCTCCGGATGCAGGAGTCACAATTTTCTTCGACTTGTTCGTCATATTGTCAACCAGGTAAACAGAGACTCCTTCCAGGGGCTTTCCTGTTTTCTTATCTGTGATCAAAGCATAGAGCGACAATCCGGGATCTTTTTCCAAAATGACATCTGCAATCACCACGGACTCGTTGGTAAAGGTGCTTGCAGCATTTTTGCCATCAAAGTAATCGGATTTCGAACCATTCAACGCATACTTTTTCTCGTATTCGCCTTCGAAAGAATAGGCACCCTGTTCATCAGCCGTAACTGTCCCGATGATACTTCCTTTATCGTCTTTCAGGTCAATTTTAGCATAAGGAACTGGTTCGCCTTTCTTGTCTTTTGCCGTTCCTTTGATGGTTACTCCAAACACAATCGGACGGATTAGCTGCACGGCATAAATATCATCACCGCCTTTACCGCCGGAACGGTTGGAAGAAAGGAACCCGGTTTTCAGGTCTTTCGACAGGTTGAATGCAAAATCATCAAACTGGCTGTTTACCGGCAATCCCAGGCTGTGGATCTTTCCGGCCTGTCCTTCTTCCAGGAAAGCTACAAACACGTCCAAACCTCCCAATCCGGGATGTCCGTCGGTTGAAAAGAACAAACGCTGCTGTGCATCAATGAACGGGAACATTTCCTGACCTTCGGTATTGATCTTGTTTCCAAGATTCGTCATTTCACCGAAAGTTCCGTTTTCCATAACAGCTACTTTGTAGATGTCTGCACCGCCCATTCCTCCGGGTTTATCGGAAACAAAGTACATCGTCTTTCCGTCGGATGTAAGAGCCGGATGCCCGATCGAGTAATCTTTGGAATTGTAAGGAAACTCTTTTTCATTGGTCCATTTTCCGTTTTCATCCACAGCTGCGATGTACAATTTCAGGTTTTGGATCTTCTGCCCGTCGCGTCGTTTTTTACCGGAAGCTATGTTGTTCCGGGTGAAATAAACGGTTTTTCCGTCAGGGGAGAAGGCCAGTGGACCCTCGTGGAACTTCGTGTTTACTTTCGAAACGCGTTCCGGGCTTCCCAGCTTGTTGTCAGTGCTCACGGAGGCAGTGTATAAATCTAAAAAACGGTTAGCGTTCCAGGACCATTCCTTTTTTACAAATACTCTTTTTCTGCGTGCGGTGAGAAAATACACCTGGTTTTGAGCCACATTGTAATATCCGCCAAAATCTGCTACTGCTGTGTTTAACTCCAGGTTTGTCAGGTTAAAGAACGGTGCTGTTTTCTCTATTTTTGATTTGTATCCCGTATTTCCCAGGAACAGCTGACCTCTCAAATCTGCCTGAGCCGAGTTGCTGTACTTGTTCATCCACTTGTCGCTTTCGGTGTAATTTCCCGTTTGCTTTAAAGCATACGCGTAATGGTAATAGTCTTCCGGTTTTGCTTCGGAAGATTCGATCATCTTGCCGTAATACTCAACCGACTTGGTGTAGTTGTCCATTTTCAGGTAGCTGTAAGCCAGCTTGCTTTTCAGCGCGGGGCTATCTACTTCCGAACCGATCAGTTCTTCGTAAAGTCCGGCAGCATAAGCATAGGACAGGCGGTTAAAATAACCGTCAGCTTTTTTCAGCTTCCCCGATTGTCCGCATACCGACAATGCCACACTGCAGATAATTGCTACTAATATCGTTTTCATGTTGGTGTCTTTTTATGTAATTAGAAATAACGAGGTGAGCGGATTCCTTCTTTTTTGAAAACAAAGTCATAAGAGAGCATCACTTCAAAAGATCCGTCGTTGTATTTTCTCAGTTTTTGAGTGCCGAAATCACTTGCCAGCCCCACTTTAAACTGCGGCGAAAGCTGGAATTGCACGAATGCTCCGAAAGCTGCCAGTAGTCGGTAATTTGCACCGAACCAAACTTTTTCATTGTAGATAGCTGCAACGGTCATGTCGAGACTCAACGGTGCTCCTTCCGTAATTTTCACCAAAGATGTCGGTCTCAGCTTCCATTTGTTCGACATGGGAATCACTCCGCCGATCGTTCCGAAATAATGCCGGCGTTCCATGCTGGTCTTGCTCACTTCATCGTAACTCTGTTCCAGGATTTTCGGGGAACTGATCCCAACGAAAAATCCGGGAGTGTGGTAGTAAATTCCCACTCCGAAGTTCGGATTGATGTTGTTGCGGATGTTCTGCAGTAATTTGGGATCATCCGGTGTATTGCTGTTCAATCCGTCCCGTCCGATATTGATGAGGTTAATGCCACCTTTTACTCCGAAGGCAAGCTTTCCCTTGTGGTTTTTGAACTTGATGGTGTAAGATGCATCGGCATAAAACATGGTTTGGTTCATCGGACCGATATTGTCATTTACTGCTGTCAGTCCCAATCCTACGGATTCGTAGGACAGGGGAGAGTGAATGCTGAAAGTGGAAGAGCGGGGCCTTCCGTCAAATCCAACCCACTGTTCCCGGTGGATCCCGGTCATGTTCAACATTCCGCGGCTTCCGGCATATGCCGGGTTAATAAACAGCATGTTGTCAAAATACTGAGTATAATGAGGATCCTGCTGGGCGCTTGCACCGGTGCTTCCAAGAAGCACCAGTGTTAAACAAGCTGTTAAATATTGTATTGTCTTCATTTTTTCAAGTTGAAAAATTTCTAATCTTAACGCTGGATGTATACGTATCCTTTCAATACACCTGCCGTTTCATCTTTGGTATCCAGCACATAGTAATAAGTTCCTGTAGGAAGGATTGTTCCGCCAATATTCAGGTCACTGTTCGATGTACCGGTCCAGGTGTTCAGGTATCCGTCCGCAGAGAAAACGATGTTTCCCCAACGGTTAAATACGGTGAGTTGGTTATTCGGATAATTTTCAATTCCTTCAATTACCCAGGTCTCATTGATTCCGTCACCATCCGGTGTAAAGGCATTGGAGATAGTTAATCCGCAAGTTTTAGGATCACACGGATCAGTTGGATTGGAACCGTTTGCTGTTTCTTCACCATTGGATATTCCGTCGCCGTCGCAGTCCGCATTGTTCCATGCCGTACCCGGTGTCACTGTCTGATTTGCCAGGATAAAGTCACACGGATCGTTAGGATTTGTTCCGTCTGCTGTTTCACTGCCGTTGATTACGCCATCGCCGTCACAGTCTGCAGTATTCCATGCTCCGCCCTGTGTGAGTGTAACACTGGTTGCCAGATAATCACATGGGTTGTTTGGGTCTGTACCGTCAGTGACCTCCTGTCCGTTTGGAACTCCGTCACCATCGCAGTCAGCCGTTTGCCAGTTTGTAACCGGTGTAACTGTTTGACTTGTTAAGAGATAGTCACAAGGATTAGTCGGATCTGTACCGTCCGTTAGTTCGTTCCCGTTCGTTACTCCGTCACCGTCACAATCTGCATTGTTCCAGGCTGCGTTTGGTGTACCGGTCTGACTTGTGGCTGTATAATCACACTGATCATTCGGATTTGTACCATCTGTAACTTCTGTTCCATTAGTCACTCCGTCACCGTCGCAATCTGCATTGTTCCAGGCAGTATTCGGGGTTACGGTTTGATTCGCTATTGTTAAATCACACGGATCATTCGGATCGGTACCATCTGTTACTTCTGTTCCATTCGTTACACCATCACCGTCACAATCAGCTATGAAGAGCGTAGTGTAGGGAAAGACTGTAGATATAGGTGGTCGACGTATCATTAAAAAAAAAAGATCGG
>CAMLDR010000215.1 GCA_946478775.1 uncultured Flavobacteriales bacterium | reverse complement strand
TATAATTATTAGTTATTTTAGTCTAAAACCTGTATCGGTTATTTAGGACTAGTCACGTGTCTTCGACTCCGCTCAGCCACCTTTGTTATTTGTTTTTAGTGTAAAGCAAATGGGAGGTAACTGAGCGTAGTCGAAGTTAATGTTCCAAACTAGCCAAATAGCGTTCTGCGTCCAAAGCAGCGATACAACCTGTTCCTGCAGCTGTGATTGCCTGGCGATAGGTTTTATCTGCAGCATCACCGGCAACAAATACTCCCGGTACATTTGTCAATGATGTTCCCGGTTTTTCGTATTTGATGTATCCTGTTTCGTCCAGGTTGATGTAATCTTTGAAAACATCTGTGTTTGGTTTGTGTCCGATCGCTACGAAGAAACCGGTAGCCGGAATTTCTTTTTCTTCTCCTGAAACGTTGTTTTTCACTTTTATAGCAGTCACTCCGTTTCCATCACCCATTACTTCAACCGTTTCCGTATTGTGAAGGATTTCAATATTCGGGGTATTGCGAACGCGGTCAGCCATGATTTTAGAAGCACGGAATTTATCTGTACGAACCAGCATGGTCACTTTCTTGCACAATTTGGAAAGGTAATGGGCTTCTTCACAAGCTGAATCTCCTGCACCAACGATGACCGTTTCCTGTCCGCGGTAGAAGAATCCGTCACAAACCGCACAGGCAGAAACTCCGCCACCGATTTGAAGGTAATGCTGTTCTGAAGGTAAGCCTAAGTACTTTGCTGCTGCTCCGGTAGAGATGATCACCGTTTCCGCATGAATTTCATGACCATCTTCTGTCCAGCATTTGTGAATAGGGCCTGAAAAGTCCACTTTCGTGATAAAACCAAAACGTACGTCTGTTTCAAAACGCTTTGCCTGAGCCTCTAATTGTGTCATCATTTCAGGTCCGGTAACTCCGTCAGGGTATCCCGGGAAGTTCTCCACCTCGTTTGTTGTCGTTAATTGTCCGCCCGGTTGCATTCCCTGGTACATCACTGGTTTCATTTCTGCTCTTGCAGCATAAATTGCAGCAGTATATCCGGCAGGACCTGAACCGATGATCAGGCATTTTATTTTTTCAGCGCTCATAGTTGAATTCTTGTTTTTTTGATACTATAAAATTAGGATTTTCCTGCTTTCATGGAACTGAAATACAGAAGTGTGATTTAATAGGATTCCAAGCTTATTTTTTACAATAATAGATAAAAGCAGGAGGGAAGTTTGCCGGAGTAAATGCAATCTCCATGTGCTTGAAGAATTGTTTGATACTCTTCTTAGCATTCAATGAATACTGAAACTGGACATAAATTGAATTAGCATGCATTACCCGGTGGCTTTCCGTTAATATCCGGTTTTTCAATTCGCTTGGAAAATTAGCAAGCGGAAGTGAAGAGACCACCGCATCCGCTTGGGAATAACCATGTTTCTCCAGGTATTCGCCAATTTTTTCAGCAGAATCATGAATTAAAATAACACGGGGATCCTTGAACTCTTTCTTCAATTGGTTTATGAAACTGTCATTGAGTTCAAATACCAGCATAATGCCGTCAGGACTCAGTTTTTGGAGCATTTTTCGGGTGAAAACACCTGTTCCGGGGCCTAATTCCACGATGACTCTGGCTGTTGAGAAATCAATTCTCTGCAACATTTTTTTTGCTAAATACTTGGAACTTGGAGCCATCGCCCCAACCATTTTACGCTCTTTCCAGAAATTACGTAAAAACGAACGCTTATCAGACATTTTCTCTTGTTTCTTTCAGTGCGAATTTACCATTATTGATAATTCCATAAACAAATCCGTTCAATTGTTTATTCAATGCCGGTGTGTTAGTGCACGGTATAATTAAATCTTCTTTGGTGAATACCCACGATTTAAACGGGATAAACAAGGATAAATCCGCGATTGTTTGGTCCTCAATAGCTCCATTATCCAGTGATAATAATTCCCTTCCTTTTTCTGTCAATCCGTTTATGACCAATTCCAGGTTAAAATCAGGGCAAGCACCCAATTCACCGAAAAGTGTCTGGATAGTGCTGTTTCCAAAATTAGCATGGTCAAATTCCAGGTCTGTTTCTTCCGAATCATTTGGCCTGTGATCGGAAACGATGCAGTCAATTGTTCCGTCTTTCAATCCTTCCCAAAGTGCTAAGCGGTCAGATTCTGGTCGAAGAGGAGGCATTAATTTGAAGTTCACATCGAAATCCAATACAGCTGTTTCGTTGTAAATCAAATGCTGTGCGTGAGTATCTGCGGTTACATTCAGGCCTTTTGCTTTTGCTTTGCGGATCAGGTCCACAGATTCTGCCGTGGAAATGCCGGTTGCATACAGGTTTCCTTCGGTGTATTCCAATAAGCGCAGGTTGCGTTCCAGCTGAATGATCTCACTGATTGCCGGATCTGCCTTTAAACCGGTTTTGGTAGAAGCTTCTCCTTCGTTTACCATTCCACCTCCGGAAATAGACTTGTCGTGGGCAAAACCAATGACAGTTCCGTTAAAATTCTTGGAGTAAAGTAACGCGCGGTACATAATTCCTCCGTTTACAGGAACCAGGTCGTCTGAGAACAGGCGCACTCCGGATTGGAACATATCGTACATTTCCGCCAAAGCTTCACCCTGGTTCTTTTTGGTAATGCAGCCCATCGGGTGTAAAGAGGTTACCGCGTTCTCGCTTCTTCTCAATACATATTCCACACTTGTTTTGTTGTCCAGGACCGGCTGTGTAGACGGCAGAACCACTACATGGGTAAATCCGCCGAATGCTGCGGCATCCAATCCGCTTTGGATCGTCGATTTATGTTCTTCTCCCGGATCCGCAAAATGTGCTTTCAGGTCCACCCATCCTTTTGAAATGTGCAGGTTTTCTTCCCGGATCTCTAATTCACAAGAACGGTCGATTTTAGCTGCAATTTCCTGAATTTTCCCGTCTTCCAGGTAAATATCCACCTTTTTACCATTCCACTTGGAGCTTTTGTCAATAACCGTTACTTGCCGGATAAGTAATTTCATATCTTTATTTCTTGTAGAAAATTAGTAAAGCCATTTCGCACAGGACGAATATTCCTGCAAAGAAAACAAACCAACGCCAACTATCATAACTCTCGCCGATTTCAAGTAAAGAAGAACTGTTCCAGTTGGAACCGTCTTGTATCGTGTTTACGCGAATTCCGGCTTGCTCGAATGCTTTTTTAATTTCTTCTTGCGTCGATTCCACAGTTTGAGATTCCAATCGGTTATAGTTGGTTGACAGAATTCCTTTTTGCTTCCCGTCCCGGGAGATCGAATAGTTTCCTGCTTCCAGGATCCGGATAGCTTCCAGTCCCTGGATGGAAAGGTAAGAACGTTTGTTTTTAGTAAAAACTACCGGAATGTAATCGATTGTTCCCTGCTTCAAATGAACCGGGTTTTCGCTGGAAGTATTGATGTTTAAAGGATAACTTCCGTCGGAACCGATAATGAGGTAATAAGGATTTTGTCTTTGGCTCAGGTTGCCCACATGCAAAAGCAGCGTGGAAAATAACTGGTTGCTTGTAAATGTGCTGAATTCCCCTTTCAGGGAGGTGGAGAACAGATAAGAATGATTCTTTCCGGTGCTTTTCACGAAGAAAGGTGTCCCGTTCTGATAGTTGATCAGGTTACTTGCAAGCGTTTTTGAATTATTCATCAGGCGGTATCCTTTCGCAACAGCCGGCAGTGAGATATTTTCAGGTCTTCCTTCAAAAATTCCCTGGAAAAACGGATCTTTAATATTCAGCTTTTGAATACCCAAGCCAACCGTTTGAGTTCCGTTGATTGCAGGTAAACTCAATTTATCCAGCAAAGCATTCCATCCCGAAGGAGAAACATTGGTTCCCGGAATCAATAAAACAGACCCCTGTTCTTCGCTATAACTGCTTAGTTCGGTGCTGAGATTGCCTGGGACCTGGTTTAAGCCATTCAATACGACCAAGTCGATGGATTCCAGGTTTTCCTGAGAGGCCTGGGCGGTAGATACTTCTTTGACCTTGTAAAAATCATCCAAACCAAAAACAATCCCGACGTTTTCAACTGCGTCTTCTCCATTGATAATCAATACAGAACTGCTTTTCTTGACTTCGTAATTGAAAAAGAAAGAGTCGTCCCGGGTCATTTGCTTATCGTTGATCGAAATGGTTCCTTTCGCAATACCGGCTTCCTGGTTGAAGTAGTTCAGGCGAACAGTATCTGCTCCGTTTGCCGGTAATTCTGCAAACAGATCCCGTTTGATCTTTCCGATTTGAACACTTACCACCGCTGATTCCACGGCTTCCTTTCCGGTGTTTACAACGCGTATGGAAAGCGTTTGGGCAGAGCCGAGTTTCTGGATCGGAGTTTCAAACCAAATGGTATCCACGTATAAATTCCCTGTATTTTGAGGGGTAAGGATTAATGGTGAAATGCTTGCAATCGACTTAAACTTTTTGGTCGGATGATGTGATTTAGTTTTTTGAAAATCAGACACATAAACCAATGATGGTTTGGATTTGATATTCCCTTCTTTTTGGGCATCTTCTACCCATTGGTTCCAGTAAGAAAGGATTTCTTCCCGTGAGCGGTAAATAGGAGAGTAGCTTACTTTTGCCACCTGGTCCACAAATTTCACCTTGGTCAGGGTTTGCTTTTCGTTTCCGCTCAACTCATTGGTAAACAAGACGTATTGGGTGTTTCTGGGAGCTTTGTCCACGATAGAACCCGCCAATTCTTTCGCTTGTGCCAATAATTCGCCCTGACCGCCAATGCGCGACATGGAAAAAGAGTTGTCGATGTAAACACCGATCAGCTGAATGTCTTTTTTGTTGGTTCCCGATTTTGGAAAGTAGGGCTGAGCAAATGCAACAACCAGGCAGGTAAAAGCCAAAGCACGGGAAATCAGGATCAATAAATGCTTGATCTTCCGCGGGTTTTTCTGCTGCTGCTCCACCGATTTTACGAATGCAATACTGGAAAAATAGATGGTTTTGTACTTGCGAAAATGGAAAAGGTGAATGAGTATTGGGATTACCAAAACAAGCAGGGCAAATAAAAATTCAGGATAGACCCATTTCATAGCGCTAAGTTAATTATGAATTACTAATTACTAATGACTAATTCCAAGAGTTTTCCCTGATTTTTGAACAATTGGAGGATAATTACGAATTACGAATTACGAATTACGAATTACGAATTACGAATTACGAATGATTGAACTTTTATACTCTTTAAACTTTTTTATTAGGAATTAGGAATTAGGAATTAGGAATTAGGAATTAGGAATTAGGAATTAGGAATTATTTGATTCCTTCAAAAACACCCAGTCCAAACAGGGCAAAATCGTATTTGCACGGATCATTCGGGTCGAATTGGACCAATTGCTCCTGGATTTCAGCCACACTTTTCCAATCGTTTTGTGTGCGGGTAAGAATTCCCAGTTTACGGGCCACATTCCCGGTGTGAACATCCAGCGGAAGATGCAGTTCCGACATGGGAATTTGGTTCCAAATGCCGAAATCCACGCCGGATTCGTCTTTGCGGACCATCCAGCGCAAGAACATATTGATCCGCTTTGCAGAAGATCCTTTTTGCGGATTAGCCAGGTGTTTGTGAGTTCTGTCTGGAAATGGTTCCTGCGTAAATGCACTTCTGAAGGAAACAATTCTTCCCTGTATTCCGGGAATTTCCGGATGAGGCTTAAAAGCCTGTTCCAGTCCGCCTTGCAGGTAAATCCGTTTCAATGAGACAAAGAACGCATTCAGATCGTCGCTGTTGAATGTTCTGTGGACAAACTGGTGTTTCTGTTCCTCGTAGTTGAGAACGTACTCATAAGGACTGAAATTCATGATCTCCAGCAAACGCTCTCCGCTTTTGATAATCGCCGTGCGGTTTCCCCAGGCCAGGGTGGAAATCAGGAATGCGCTGATCTCAATATCTTCCTTCCGGGTAAACTGCTTTGGAATCCGGATCGGGTCTGATTGAATGAAATCCGGTCGGTTGTATTCCAATACTTTTTGGTTCAGATATTCAGTCAGTTGTGCCTGGTTCATAGATTCCTTAAAAAAGTTAAAATAATTTGATTAGTTATTTTCATTACTAAATTACTAGTTATAAAATGAATTCTTATGAAAACAATAGTGTATTTGTCGGTGATCTTCACCAGTGTGTCTGTTGGATTGTTTTCTACAACGTCCTGCAGAAAGAAAGAAAAAGGGAATTGTTATTGCAAATTCTACAGCGGCGACCGAACGCATTACGACTTGACATCTCTACCCCGAAATGAGCAGGAAGATTCCTGCGCGGTGATTGATAACAATGCAGAGGCTTTTGCCGGAGATTGTAAATTGAAATAAGTTATTGCAACGAACCGTCAGCCATCACAATGGACCTGTCAGCCATTTCGGCAAGCAGGTTGTTGTGGGTAACGATTACGAATGTCTGTCCGAATTCCTTCCGCAAGTCAAAAAACAGTTGATGTAATTCGGCAGCATTCTTTGAATCCAGGTTTCCGGAAGGTTCATCTGCAAAAATGATGTCTGGTTCGTTCATC
>CAMLDR010000214.1 GCA_946478775.1 uncultured Flavobacteriales bacterium | reverse complement strand
TAATTCCTAATTCCTAATTCCTAATTCCTAATTCCTAATTCCTAATTCCTAATAATAAATCAAATGATAATTTTTGCTATCTTAAATAAGAAACATTATTCAGATGAAAGAAAATATTATTGAAAAGAAAAGCTTTGACTTTGCTGTTGAAATTGTAGAAACGTATAAATACCTGGCATCCGAGAAAAGAGAATTCGTTCTCTCCAAGCAGCTTTTGCGTTCAGGCACCTCAATTGGAGCAAATATTTCCGAAGCGATTGGTGGGCAATCTTCAAAAGATTTTATTCATAAACTTCAAATTTCAAGAAAAGAAACCAATGAAACTCTTTATTGGCTAAAATTGCTCGAAGCGACTAAATACTTGCAACAGGAAGTTGTAAATAACCTGATTAAAGGGTGTACAGAACTACTTAAAATCCTTACTTCGATTATCAAAACGCTGGAAAGCAAACTAAAGAAGTAACTTAGACAGTAATTAAGGCTTTCTAATTCGTAATTCGTAATTCGTAATTCGTAATTCGTAATTCAATTCACATTTTTTAGACTTTAGATCGGAACACTCTTCGTACTTTCGAGGCATGAAAATGAAATACTGCTTATTATTTCTAGGATTTAGCATCCTGTCATTTATTTCATTCGGACAGGATAATCATTACTGGAATGACCAATTCGGGATCAAAGCAACGGCTTTGGGAGGAGCAGCTGTTGGTGGACTGAACGATTATTCGATGGTTTATTACAATGCGGCCGCCATGACTTTGGTTGAAAAAAGGGCGCTTTCCTTCTCGATGAATGCCTACCAGATCCGGAAATTCAAGCAGAAGAATGCGCTGGGGCCTTCACTGGACCTTCACAGTACCGAGTTTTCTGTTGTCCCGAATATGATCGCAGGAATCATGTCTCCGAAAAGGTTCCCGAAATGGCGCGTGGGATATATGCTCTTGTCCAAAAATGTACATAACAGTAAACTGAATTCCTTTCATTCAGGAAAATACGACGCAATCAGTGCTGCAGGTGATGAGAAGTTCCTTTCCAAGTATGTTCAGGAAATCCGGAACATCGAATATTGGGTAGGTTTTGGGATTTCTTACGATATCAATAAACACTTATCCGCAGGCTTAACTCACATGGGAGGGTTTAAAGGCGTCAGGTATTACAACGATTACTCCGTCACGGTACTTCCGCAGGATACCTCCTCTTCCCAGGACACGCGTTTTTCTTCAAGCGTATCGTTTAATTATTGGGATGTAAAAGCCATGTTCAAACCTTCGCTGCTGCTGCACTATCCCAAATTCAGGGTCGGTTTTGCAGCAACCCTGCCCACTTTCAATATTGTTGGACGCGGGACTTTTTTCCGGGAATATTTTACCCTCAACCTGAAAGAGGAAGGGCCGCTTCCTTACGATATTTCCATTGCTTCCAAATCAACCCGGAGCAAGGTCAAAGTGCGGAATCCGGCTTCATTCAGTTTAGGGTTTGCCGTCCAGCTAAGTAAAAAGGTTTGGCTGAATATCACGGCGGAAACATTCCTGAAGCAGAAGTATTACCTGATCCACAACGATCCGACCACCGCAGAACGCTATCCGGAATTCATTAGCGATTCAACGATTGAAGTATTATTTGGCGGACAAAAATTCCTTGCTTACGGCGAAAGTGCGAGGGCGGTAACGAATTTGGGAATCGGATTTGATATTCAGGTCACGAAAAGAGCCGCTGTTCAATTTGGCGGACACACGGATTTCAACTACAACCAAAACCCGTCTTACCTGTTCACACGACAAACCATTCAATCTTCTCAATACAACCGACTGGTCTTTGCTTTGGGTGGAAATCTCGATTTAAAAGGTGGAAAGCGTGCTTCCATGGTGATGGAATTGGGTTTTTCACTGCCAAAAACAACGGATTATGTGATCGACTTCACCACGCCTAATGCGAGCAGAAACGCATTGATGGGCGACAGCGGAGTGGGAGTGAAAACCCAGGCCTTCTCCTTCCGATTGATGATTGAATTGACTTTGGGGAAACTGATAGAGGAGCTGAAATAATTACGAATTACTTTTTAGTTTCCAGGTTTATAGAGATTAAGAGAAGTGGTGATCCACCTTTTTACTTTTCAATTCTTCATTTTCAATTTCAATTTGTAAATTCGGAGCATGTACCGGAATAAGATCTTCCTTCTTCTGTTTATGAGCTGCATAAGCTTCTGTTCCCCAGCCCAGGACTTTCATTACTGGACAGACCAGTTTGGAATAAAGGCAACAGCTTTGGGCGGGGCTGTAGTGAGCGGACAGGACGATCATTCCATGGTTTTTTACAATGCGGCGGCCATGTCGCTTGTCCAAACTCCCAGTCTTTCTTTCTCCATCAATGCCTATCAATACCGCACATTCAGTCAAAAAAACGCACTAGGTCCGGAACAGCATCTGGAGAGCACGGATTATGCCGCAATTCCCAATATGATGGCGGGAATTTTCGTTTTCCGGAAACATCCCAAATGGCGTGTCGGCTACAACGTAATTTCCCGAAACGTCTACAATAACAAACTCGACCTGTACAATTCGGGGCAATACGACGTGAATGATCTACCCGGAAATGAAACGTTTGTTTCTTCCTATGCTTACGAAATACACACCGGCGAATACTGGGCCGGATTGAGTGTTTCTTACGAAGCGAACCCGCATTTGTCATTCGGACTTTCACACATGGGTGCTTACAAAACCACCAAGTACTACAACAATTATTCGATCACGGTCCTTCCTCCGGATACTTCGTCGTCGCAAATTACGCGCTTTGCCTCTACGATGTCTTTTAATTACTGGAATGTGAAGGCCATCTTCAAGCCGTCGGTATTGGTGCATTATCCCAGGTTCCGATTAGGGATGACGGTTACGCTTCCCTCCATCAGCGTGATCGGGAAAGGGAATTTTTACCGGGAAATTTCTACTTTAAACCTGAATGATGTTTTGCCATTCGATTTTGCCGTCATCTCGCGTGCCCGAAAAAGTAAGGTACAGCACAAGCTGCCGGCTTCTCTCAGTTTGGGATTCAGCGCACAACTTTGGCCGAAATGCTGGATCCATGTGAATGCAGAGACTTTCCTGGCACAAAAGTATTACCTCATCCACGATGCAAAAGCAGGAACGGAACATTACCCGGCAATTATTAATGACTCCCTGATCACTGCGATTTTTGGCGACCAGGCTTTTTTATCTTACGGCGAAGCATACAAGCCGGTAACGAATATCGGGATCGGGCTGGATTTCAAGCTTTCGGAGCAATTGAGCCTGCAGTTTGGAGGACATACGGATTTCAATTACAACCAATACCGGGTGTATGAATTCTCCCGGCAGACGATACAGGCTTCCCAATACGACCGCATGGTTACTTCTGTTGGTGGAAATTATGTGCTAAAAAACGGAAAGCGCTTTGCTATCGCTTTTGAATTCGGGTTTTCGCTGCCCAAAACAACGGATTACGGGGTTGATTTCACTACTCCGAATGAATCACGGAATGGTTTAACGGGCGATCCGGCGCATGGAACGAGAACGGATGCTTATTCCTATAAAGTGATGTTTGAATTGACGCTGGGGAAACTAATTAAATAATTCCCAATTACGAATTCTCAATTACAAATTATGGGATTTTCTGTTGTACTTCTCGTTTGTGAGAAAGGGTCGGATTGTGTGGGGATGGGGATCATTTTTGAAAACCGCGGTAGGTAAATGAATCTATTTTCCAAAAAATTCAATTGAAAATTGCGTGAAACACGAACTGCTTTTTGTTATATTATTCACAAACAATGCTTTATATACGCTTTACCTAGGCTCTACCTACCTAGTACGTACGCTTGATTGGCTTAGCACCTAAAATTCAGCGAAATCTATCATTGGAATCATTGGAATTTTGCACGTTTTTGATAAGCAGACGTAATATTGCGGAATTACCTTTTTATCTTATCGAAACCGGAAGTAAATAAGGAGTGAACCTACAGTCAGCCAAAGCCAAAAAGTGCGGTCTACAAAAGTCATTATTCTTAATTTGTACGTTTTCATGATTTCACTTTGTATTTGTTTCTGCAAAGTTAGGCCATGGGTTTCGGAAGGGAGTTAAAGGAGAGTGAAGCGTTCGTTAAATAAGCGGACAAAAATCTTTGCCAGCAGATTAAAATCTCACATTTCACTTTTACATCCGGAAAAATAAAATAGGGCTGAAACAGTTCAATCTTGTTTCAGCCCTATAAGCAGCAGATAGCAGGAAAAAAGAATCAGTTTTTGATCACCCGATGTGTTGCAGTGATTTTTCCATTTAGAATGGTCGAAATCAAAACCACTCCTTCTGATAAATCTGAGGTGTTTAATTCGTATACTCCATTCACGGCAGGAATTACTTTTAAAATTCTTCCCGAAAGATCCGTTAATTGAAGATCTGCTGTTTCTGACGTTTTAATGATCAACAAGTCAGAAAACGGATTCGGATAAATTGCTGTGACTGATTTTAAATCGGTGATTCCGGCAGATCCGCCTTCAATCGTCAGCCCGATTACCAAAGGATCGTGATCAGAAGAACGGTACGGGTTTGCTTCGTATAAATCATCTGCAATGTTTTCCAAATTGTAATCCAATGCCGGCGGTTCATCTGCATTGATGTTCCAAACTTTGGCGTCACTCACCATCGGAGTTAAAGAAGGAGAAGCAAAAGCATGATCCAGCGATCCGAACTCACTCATGTATGCGTAGGAATAGGAATCTTCAATCAGGCTATTGTAACCTGCACCTGCAAAAACATCCATCGGATCTTCCTGCGAATAGGAATTGAAATCTCCTACTACCAAGTGTTTGTCATTTCCTGTCAGGGTTTCAATGGTTTCAAAGAATTCCAGCATTTTAACGGATTGTTCTCTCCGGGTTGCATTGTAACAGCTTTGACCGTCCAGTTGATCCAGGTCCATCCCGACAGCTCCGTCGCAGCCCTTGTAGCGGTAATGATTTGCAACCAGGTTGAAACGACCTCCCGTTGCATTGATCTCAAACTGTCGTGCAATTGGTGGCGGATAAAATAACACATCGGTAGAAGTCATCATGGTATCCATGGGTGTAACGGAAGCCGTTTTGTAAATAAATACGTTTTTGATGGCGTAAGTTCCGGTAAAGGGACTCTCTGAAGCCAAGGCGTAGGCATTTGAGCCCACCGCAGCATTCAGTGCATTCAAAATACTATCCGGAGCAGCGGCATTGTTCTCCACTTCGATCAAGGCATAAATATCCGCATCTAACGAATCAAGTGCTGCAATCAGTTTATCGCGCTGCCGCACATATTCTGCCTGAGAATCGGCACCACGAGCACCGTTCAATCCGTCATCAATGGTAGAAAAGAAGTTTAGAATATTGAAGCTTGCCACTTTGATATCTCCCCCCACCGAAGGAACAGACGGGCGTGGAGCATAATTGAACACCAAAGGTTGAGTGGGCATCAAGCGGTATTTCGAGAAACCGTAAGACAAGGCCCCGGTTACATTTTGTGCTGTGGAACCATTTCTCAGCGTGCGGTTTAACGGATCAATGTACGGAACCGGATCCGGCCACGAAGTCGTTTTTGCATCATCAATCAGGATGCGGCTTCTATTGTTTAAATCCGCAAGTGCGCTTACAGCAGCCACATTGGAAGAACCTGAGGTGGTAGTTCCCGAAGCGGGATTGTCGTTGGGATCAATTTCGTCGGTAGGAATGACTTGTCTTTGTGTTCCAAGTGTCAATTCCCCATACTTTCCGAGGTTGTAGTTGTCTGTTACTACTAAATTCTGAGGAAAAGTAACATACATCCCTTCCAACGCTTCCAATTCGGACAACGAATTTACAGGAAGGTTTACCGGTACAGGAGTTATCATATTAGTAACTGTTCCGATGATTGTTACGTTTGTTACGTTCCCGATTTCAGTCAAATCGTAATATTCCATTACCTGTCCGGTTACGGTCACATAATCTCCGATATTCACATTGATTCCGCCCGGATTATAAATCAAAACGCCATCGGAAGTCAGGGGATTTCCATCTCCGAGTGTATCCTGGATAAAGAACCCGTTGAGGAATCCGGACGTTTGAAAATCCGCATATACCACGCCTTCGGTAGTAACGGTTTGTGATACCAGCGGACTTGCACTTCCGGATCCCTGCAAGGTATAGACTTTGGTGCTTTGTGCTGCTGCCAACCAAGGGATTAAAGCGGCAATCAGAATGATGTAAATTTGCTTCATATCAGTGTTTTAGTAATTCGTACTGCAAAGTTCAGCTATAGAAACCACACTGACGTTAAGAAAGAATTATTCGGAAATTAAAGTTGTGGGAAGTTTGATCGTTTTCAGGCAAGGTTTCAGCGTGCTATGAAAGCTCACCGGTGGATTTCTAACACTCACACTTTTTGATCCTGATTGCTATGGGACTCATTCGTAATTCTTTATGTGGCATTTATGTAAATTTATGCAGGAAGAATATACAATGAACAATCTTTGAAAGATTTACTTTAGGTTCTACCCTTTAATGGTTGCTTTATGGAA
>CAMLDR010000213.1 GCA_946478775.1 uncultured Flavobacteriales bacterium | reverse complement strand
TCGAAATTTCCATGGATCAATACGCTATCGCCCTGACAAATTTGTAATGTATCCGTAACGTAAGCATACGACGGATGGATATTCACGGTCAATACCGAATCAATTTGCTGACAAATAGGATTGGTAACGGATAAAGTCAGTTCAAATGTTCCCGCGGAATCAGACGGCCAATTAAAATTTAAACCACTTGCATTTATCACTCCATCAATACTCCATTCATAAGAATCCATGGAGGAATATTCAGTGACATCAGCCTGAACCGTTCCGGAAATACAGGTATTATCATTGGTAATGCTTACCGGATAAGTCTCCGGGCATTCGTAGATCGTGTTCAATACTGTATTTGTTATCACTGCCGGATTCAAATCGAAGAAAATGGAAGCTTTATTCTTAATTTCCTGCCCATGGGCCAAATTGGGATTCATCTTGATTCGGAAAACTACAAATCCCTGACTCGCAAGGAAATTCGTACCACTATCCGGTAAAAGGATATTGTTGAACTGGAATTCCAATTTACGGGTTTGCACAATGCTTGTTATGACCGGATCGCTAGTTCCTAAAAGTTCGAACGAAGAAAGATCTAACAATTCTGAAATTTGATCGACAATACGTACATTGAAAACCGTATCATTTCCGGTATTTTGGAAACGAACAGTATACTTCATCCATTCATTATCGTTCGTAATATATCCCTCCTCTTCATACCCGGCAGGAGAAATAGTCTTATCATTCGGATCATACCCGCAAACAAGGATTTGGGTAAGCGAATCTGAAACGGTATCCAGAACTGCCCCGGTTTGATCAAGAATATAATTCGAAATATGAGAAGTGATCTCATCCCCCATGGATGTAAAAGGCGGGAATTGTAACTGCAGATTAATTTGATTGAAATCATTAATCGCCAAATCATCGTAATGCCAATAACAAGTCCCATTGATAATCGAATCAGGAACAGGATTACTCGAAACAAATGAAACAGCTGAATCCAGTTGAATACTAACAATTCCATCTTGTTCTAAAGTACCTGCATTCTTTGTACTGATCCAATGATTGACAATCGAATTACATCTCGGAAATCCTCCAATCAATGTCACAATGGCGCTATCGAACAACTGAGTAGGAAAGTACCCGAAGTCCAAAGAATCAATTTGCTGACCGGTTGACTGAACATTTACATGATATGTACTGGAATCGGTTGTAAGTGACCAGTTTGGATCCGCAACAGCATTTATCGTATGTACGCCGTTGAAAACATGTACTGAATAATTACCGTATGCACTTGAATTAGTTCCTGAATTGCCGGAACCGGCGCTTTGAATTGGTATATTGCTTAATCCCTGTTCATTGTTATCCTGAACCTGGTTTTGGTTTTGGTCGTAAAAAACAGTTCCCTGCAAAGCAGCAGAATTGTTTAGGATATTTCTCAAAATAAAGATATTTCTGTTGTTTCCCTGTTTGACAAATAAATCCATATCGCCATCACCTTCATAGTCACCGCTTCCCAGAGTAATATTTCCATCAAAAGGTTCAGGAATGCTCAAAACAATCAGCTCATCGGCAAAATTGCCGAAGGAAAGGTTTTCCAGAATACTGATACTCGAAATCTGTGCGTCTGATGCAGCTACAATATCCAGGTCTCCATCCTGATCAAAATCAGTGATCAATAGTTTATTTATAACACCCGTTGTAAAGAATGAAACGGGGTTACCGAAAGACATATCCCCCATATTTTTCATCCAAACAACAACTCCGCCCGAAACGAATACCAGGTCTTTTAAAGCATCTTCATCCACATCCATCATTCGGACATCTCGTATTGGACCATTTGTACTTTCAAATGCCAAGTAGGGAATTGTTGTACCATGAAAAGAACAACTCAATTTAGTTCCATTGTCCGAAAGCACTGCCACATTTAAATCATTTGGTCCGGAAGCCAGCTCTTTGGATACCTGCAGATCAGATATATTACTCAATGACAATCCACTACCCGATTCATAGAATACAGCGTTGGGAGTTTGATATGCAAAAGTCATTCCCCCGTTATTCAATAATCGGTAAACACTCAGATGTGGATTTTCGGTTGTAAACAGGATGTCCTGATCACCATCACCGTCATAATCCTTCACTGCCAATCTGCGTGTTCAAGTATATGAAAGTCCTGACGGACTAATTAAAACCGGATTGGCAAAGGTTCCATTTCCGTTATTCAGACGATATACGATTCCATTGTTTTGATTTCCCACAATGTCTGGAACATTATCTCCGTTTAAATCTGCAAGTTGATAAGTAGCTGAAGAATTGGTTGCCAGCAGCGTTGAAACAGAGATCATTTCACTGGTATCGGAATAAATACGGGCACTCGGATAACCTAAAATATCTGCCTTCCCATCCTGATTCAGATCTCCTATATTGAAATAATCACTTACACCTAAACTGTAAAAATGGTCCAACACCTCAGTTACAGCATAATTGTACGATAAAGTATCGGATAAGATCCACAATTCTTCTTTATCATCGGCAGTGCTCATCGTTGTGGCAAATAACTCAGATAAATTATCTCCATCCACATCGATTGCACCCAATAAAAACTGATTCCCATTATAAAAACTAAGACCTAAATTTTGAAAAGAACCACTTGCTGATGGTTTGTAATAAATTGTGTAAGTAGCTCCCAGACTGCTTGTGCGGCAAAATAACAAATCCGGAATATTATCACCGTCCAGATTAGCAGCAATGAGTCTGCCAATACTTTCTGTGTTACCGGTAAATGTAAAAAGCGTAGTTGGGGCTCCAAAAACACCGGAACCATTATTCAAATACACCTTTACAGAATGTACCGAGTATACATCGGAACTATTATTCAAATAAACGACATCCAGGTCCCCATCCAAGTCATAATCATACACTTCGCACCCAACGGTATTTCCCGAGCCATTCGGCGTTCCATATTGAACCTGGTTACTTGTTGAAAATACACCGGTCCCATTATTCAAATTTATACGAAAGTAGCCGCTTCCAACACTTAAAATATCATTCTGACCGTCGTTGTTTAAATCTTCAATCTTGACCTGGCTACAAGTTGTTGTTGCACTGGAAACAAATTGAAACTGAAAATTCCCCAGGTTTTTATAGTGTAATCCATACACATTGCCCGGAAAAACCAGATCCTTCAGACCATCCCCGTCCAGGTCATTAAACGCCATCGTTTTTATTCCGGCAGTTGATCCGCTAGAGGTAATATGGCTCCCAAGAGGTGTTCCCACATCTGTAAACTGTAAGTTTCCCTCATTTTTATAGAATACAAATTCGGCCAGGCCGATGTCATAAAAACAAAAATCAAAATCACCATCCTGATCAAAATCTTCAACATTTAAAAACCTTCCGAAAAATGAGCGGTCGAATTCGATGAGTTTAACTTTATCTGCAAACTGATTACTCCCCTCATTTCTATACCAATAAATGGAAGCGTGCTCTTCTGCTAAAACAATTAAATCTTTCAGCCCATCCTGATCAAAATCAACATTCAATACATTAACCGGCTGCGCAAAACCCCTGGCAACAATAGAATCAGTCATAAACTGAGCTTGAGAAGAAAAGACAACAAATAAAATGAGTAGAGATCCAACTAGTTTGATCATGGGAATAGACTTAAGTGTGGCGCAAAAGTAAGAAAAAAGTTGATTCAGAACAAAAAATGTATCCGGAAGAAAAACAGCTATTTCAACACTTCAAATAACCGGACCAAAACGAAGAGCTATCCAACTATACTCAACCACCTTTTAAATCTTTTGAACGTAAATAGAAAGGTGATTGAGCTCAGCTGAAAAAATTAAGGTATCAATTCCTGCAATTCAAATTTCGGAGCGCCTTTTACCCCGTTTGCATCGTAGTAATCGATGAAACGCAGTTTGTAATAACGGCCCAAAACGGTTTTCACTACAAATGTGCGGTTACTACTGACAACATAAGTTCCGTTGTCGAAATCATAGGTTTTCCAATCGTAACCGATTACGTTGATGCGGGCTTCAAATGCAGATTCCACGATGTCCGAATGTTTCAGCTCAGCAAAAGGAATGCTTACTTCCTGTACTTTCACTCCGAAGCGATTCGATAACACTCCCACGACGGAATACGGAGTATGTTCATCGAATACATGGCAATAAGCCGTAAATACCAAATCCCATGTTCCTTTGTCCGGTTCAATCTCTTTTAAGGAACCGTTTCCTGTCATGGAGAAATATGTAAATCCTGCCGTGGTTGATTTCGGAACGGTAAATGTTTGAAAGGAAGAGCTGTTTAAGTCTGCAAATTGAATTTGGTATTCCGCATTAGTTACCGAAACGACTTTCAATTTTTTCTTGCCTAAGCTTCCGCCTGTAAGTGAGGTTCCCAGATCGATGGCGTATACTTTACCCAAACTTTGCCAGTCGCCGATTGCCGTTGAATCGAGGTTCCCGGTATGCAGGTCCCATGTGTAGGTCAAACCGGCATCGGAAGTCAATGCGTTGATATCTGTTTCAGCGGAAAGTGCGGCTGCCATGATGCGTGATTCATTCAACAGGATATGGAAACCGTTATCTCCTGACTCAAATGCCAAATCCCATACTTCACGGTTGTTTTGGCGGATAATAGCATTGGTTTCCAAATCGTAATAGATCTGGTTGGCATAATTTCCGCCCATTACTACCTGTGCAGTTGCGGCTCCTGAAGTTGGTTTTTCAACCGGAATTTCCTTTTTAAAGCATGCTCCTAAAATCGGAATGAGTGCAATTAAACCTATTTTTTTCATTGCTTTGATTTTATCAGATATGTAATGTTCAGGTAGAAACTCCTTCCCCATGCAATGGGTGCTGATCCGGTACCCGAAACGTGAGCACCGCCGGAAGTTCCGCTTCCTGCATTGATATTGGTGATGTTCAGTAAGTTCTTACCACCCAGTGAAACACCTAAAGTCTTTTTCAAAAACCATTGCTGTACCTGCAGGTCCAATAAATTGTAATCCGAAATAAATGACTGGGTAATCGAAGCATCCTCATTTAAAAAATAAGCCACCACTTTCCCGGTGTATTTGTAGAATGCGCTGAATTTAGTCGTTCCATTCTTCAGCTGCCAGGAAACGTTTGAAACCAATTCCGGGGAATAAGCATAACGCCCGGCTGAATAATTGGACGCTGTCCCGATGTAATTAAATCCGGCACTGATATTCCACTGCTTCTGTCCAACTTTCACCAATGACTGGATCCCTGTTGCGTAGAACTGATCAATGTTGAAATAACTGTAGTTGACCCCATCTGCAGATTGCGACAAACTGATGCGGTTACGGATATCCTGGTAATATCCTGACAATTCAAATCCGAAAGTCAATTTTTTCGGTTCCCAGCTGAAATTGTACCATCCCTGAACGTGGTTCGCAATTTCAGGTTTCAGGTCCGGGTTTCCGTAAATTTTGTGATTGATATCTACGAATTCCATGAATAATTCCTTGATAGACGGAGAACGGAAACCGGAAGCAATGCTCCCTCGTAGGATGTGCTTTTTCTTCCCTAGTTTCACATTTAAGGCAGGCATAAAAGCTTCCTTGTATAAAGTATTGTAAGTAAAACGAAGTCCCGGCTTTAAGTTCAGCCAGGTCCACGGAGCCCAGTTGAAGGTCCCGAAAACAGCATAATCACCAATTTCTTTCCGTTTGTTCTCAATGCGGTTCCCAAATCCGGTTTCGTAATTGATATCGTACCCAACTTCGTAATTGAATTTCCGGTCCATATCGTTCCGCGTCAAAGTAACCCGGTTGAAATAAAGAATGAATCTTGAAGTATCCTGTTCTGTATTTGCCAGTAATTTTCGATCCAGGGTTGTTAAATCGGTGAGGTAGGAATTCTTGATGCGTTTGTAATTGGAATAGTTCAATTGAACGTCCAGTTTCAGGTTTGGTTTCAACCAGCCAATTACTTCCAGTCCTCCATTCTGCCGATTGGTAATATACTGGTCATCAAATGCCGAGATCTGGTAAGGTGCACGCGGATATCCTCTGTTCACGATCTTCTCACGGAATAAATCCAGTGAAGGAATCAATTCCACTTTCTTGAATTTGTAGGCGTATTTCAATCCGCCCAAATACTGTTCTTTCATTTTCCACTGCTGGAATCTTCCTGAATCTGCCGGCTCTTCTTTCGGGAACTCCAGGGGGGTATCTCCGGGTGTCCAACCGTCAAAAAAGTTTCTTGCTCCGTAAGCAGAAATCGAATGATTCTTAATACGTGAAGTGACTCCCAGGTTCAGGTTGTAATTCCCGACCGTTTCGTAGAAAGCTCCTAAATTTATATCGTAGCCTTTGTTCTTCGGCTTTTTTGTGATCAAATTAATGGTCCCTGCCATGGCATTGCTTCCATAGTTGGTACTCAGTGGTCCTTCAACAATTTCCACCCGTTCAATATTGGATAAGTTGATCTGGCTCAAATCAACATTTCCGTTTTGGCGTCCGATAACCGGAACCCCGTCTATCAATATTTTCACTCCTTCTCCGCCGATTCCAAGCATTGACATACCGCTTCCAA